>NZ_JAOQJZ010000019.1:0-40187 GCF_025567495.1 Hominimerdicola aceti
TTGATGATAAAATTAGCTCATTGTATCTTTTAAATTGATATGATGAGCTGTTTTTTATCAAGTGGTGATAACTATAAATTATCGGAGGAAAAATGCGATATTTTAATGAAGCGGATAAATGGCAAGAGCTGTTAGAAAAGTTTAGTGATAAAAAGAAAATAAATAAGGGTATCCGCTTTGAAAATTTAGTTAAAGAACTCTTGTGTAAACTTTTTCCGGAAAGGAATATTATATTTAATCCGACGAAAGAGACTCATGACGGATCGAAAGATTTTTGGGCAGTTGATAGTGAAAACAGAAGATGGTGGGCTGAATGTAAGAATTACAACTCAAATTTGAGCATGAAAGCGCTTTCTCCAACATTATTTATGGCAGATCTGTATGATATAGATTACCTTTTGTTTTTTAGTTATTCACCGCTGAATCAAAACCTGCTGAGAAAAATCGGCATATATTCAAACAGACATGGAAAACGTGCATTTATCTATGATGATGTAAATTTGGAATATCTGATAATAAAGCATTTTCCAGATAAAGTAGAGGATATAATAAAAACAGCGCCTTCTATGATGGACGTCAGCTTATACATAAAAAATTTTAACGAAAAGCATTCCAGGCTGTATTCGACTGAAAACTTCAACGGCTTTTATGAGCTGGATAAAAATTGCGAACTGGTAGTCGGCGAGATTTATAACATTTATTGCTTGGTAATCAACAGAAAAGGCAGGACAATTGCGGTATCAGCAGAAACATCTTGTCCTGATAAATCATACTATCGTTTATATGGATTAACCAACATATCAGTAACTATGGATGAAAATGAGTTGGTTATGTTCTCTGTAAAGGCCAATTTGCTAAAAAGCAAAAAAAATATAAAGCTCCCCGTAATTACTGCAAAGTGCAAAAACGATGACATAGTTGAACCGGTCAATGATAATCTACCAGAGGTATTATATAATTGCAAAGAGGGGCATATAGTACCCTTAATAGGTACAAACTTTGAATCAATAATATCTGATATCCATTCGATATGTGCGGAAAATCCTCTGTCCGGGGCTTTGATCTACGGAAAGGGCGGTTGCGGTAAAACAAGGATATTATATGAATGTATCCGCGATCTTATGGTGGAAAATTATAAGGTGCTGGATTTCACCGGTTTTGATAGCGGTAGAAACTGGATGGATGTTATAAAAGAAATTACATATTGTGTTTTCTCCGTTTCTGAAGATATGGTGTTAGACATGATCTGTACAATAGAAACCAATACTCCTTTTGACCACATTAATGAAAGTCTTGAGAACAAAAGCGTTTATTCTCTTTTGTCTGCAATAAAGAAAAACGATGAGAGCCGACTCGTTGATCTGTATAATATCCTGTTTGAAAAAATACGGAATAAAAAATATGCGCTTATTATTGACAACTTTCAGTCGTATTCTCCCATGCTGATAGATTTCTTTGAAAGAATGATCAGTTACTTCTTAAATTGTACCCGTAGTGTAGATGTCAAGCTGTTGTTTTCGATAAATGTTGAATTGATCTACAATAATGAATTTACTGAGTTTATTGGAAACTTCATGTCTTTGACAGGCAAGAACATATCCTCAGGATTTTACTGCAAAGAGATATCGGGCTTCAATAGCGTCGAACAGGCTATGGTATTCCTTGCTTCAAAGTTAAGACTGAGTAAATTTCCCCAATATAATCAGATTAAATCAATACTTGAAGGCAAACACATACTAAATCCCAAGCTTCTGGAACAGATAGCGGATTACCTTGTCACCCAAGAATGCGTTGTATTAAGGGAGCAAAAAGGATTCGTACCTGATACTGAGCGATTGATAAAATGCATGAATAAGGTGCCTCCAGAATATGAAAGGCTTTTCAAATTCAACTATGAAAAGTTTTTAGAGATACACTCGAGTCAGGCCGAAGCTTTCAAGCTTATTTTCTCAGTATTATATTTGTTTGAAAGAATCGAAAACGAACATATAGACGCATTTGAACTTCAATCCGAGCCCATCGGTCTCCTGTGCAATCATGGTATAATAATAAACTGTGGTTCATCGCAGTTTCCAAGCTATTCCGTTGACCATGACCTCAGCTTTGAGTGCCTGTCAACAGTCATTTATAACGATCTTTTAAAAACTGTTTCACTAAGGATCATAGATTCAGATTTAACAGACAATAAACGGTTGTATATGCCGCGCTGCTATTTAGATTTTTGCAGACTTGCATGCGGAAAAATGAAATTTGATGAACTTGTCAAGACTGATCTGTACCATATCGACGATCTGCAAAACCGACATAAACTCCCCTTTGCTAAACTATATCTTGACGCTTGTTTATCCCATCTGGAGGATAAGCCTCCGCTGATGCTGAATCGTATCAACATTATGTGCAATTATGTCAGCGATCATATTGGAGTCAAAACAGCAGAGGATCTTTTTGAGCGAGCCTATAAACGTGTCAAGAATATAAAGCATAACGATTCGGAAGTGCTAAAGGAATTATTCTCGTTTTATATTCATAATGCTGAAAACAAGATGCATTTGTCCAAGTATAACGATGTATTGACGCTTTATAAAGAGTTTGAACGTGTTATTGACCGCATCATTCATCTGGACGATATGCTGAAAAAAAATTTGTTATACGCTCGTGCATATATAAAAAACAGAATGTTTGTCTGCGGTAAAATAGAAAATGATCCCTTCAAAAGAATCGATATGCTTTATAAATCTGAAGAAATATGTAATAAATACGGGTTCTGGGATATACAGTTTGAAAACTACTTTGACGAAGCAAATCTCTATATATCAGACCCTGATAAACGGCAAGATCTGTTATTAGCGCTGAATAACGGTTTTGACGCATTCAGGAAAACAACTGTTTATCAAAAAAAGAAATTCATGCCGAATTTTTTATCAAAGAAGTTGCAGCATATGTGCATAGAACAGGATTTTAAAAAAGCTTTGTCGACTTCAGAAAAAGCGCTGGAGTATCTTCAACAGAATAACGATATTAATTATCATCTCTTCTTCAAAAAGCGATATCTGAAATACAGATTTATCTGTATGATCGCTTTAAATATGACGGAAAATACCGGTCAGCTATTGAGTCAATTAAGCGTAATAGATGATCTTTCTGGCAACTCCGATAAATTCGAGATAATGTACTATTACTTTATTTACTCTTTTTGTCTTAATGAACATCAGCAAGCAAAATCACATTTTGAAGAAATGTATACCTACGCTGCCCGAAATCCGGAACACAGGGAAAAGTACAGATGCATACTAACAGATTCCGCAATAAAGCTCCGCTCTCTTTATAAAAGCGCAATCACACTTGATCTCGAAAGTGATCAACACCCTGCATTTTTTTCTTCGACCGATGACGTACTGACTGCAAACAAAAAAAAGCTTGAACAGATTAGGAAAAGTTTTATGACCACTGCGCCTATATCTACCAAAGACAAAATAAATTTTTATTATTAAGCTTCAGGCAGTTCATTCCATATCAGTTTGTGAAATAAAAGGACATCATGAGACGCATTTTCTGCCATGATGTCCTGATAACTATGCTAGCAAACTCCGTTGATTACATCTTGCAAAAATACTACATTGCCTGCTATATCGTAGATAAGATCATTTTCAATGTTTCTCATCTCCTGCCAGATTCTGTTATCCTTGAGCGACGGAAAATAATCAACGAAGTAGATCAATGGAGTAGAATATTCCATGAAAGAATAAGGCACAACATCATAGATCTGTAAAGAATCTCTGTAATTAGCCTGACCAGATCTGTAAGAATGGATATCTGAAATATCACATTGAGCATATTCAGAGAATGCATTCTTATACCATTCATATTCAGAAGTAGTTGACAGATTTATCATCGTATACAGCGGCTTTATTCCTCTGGTCGAATCAATATATTCGATCGAACTCTTTATATCTCTTCCGACTGTAGGAAACAAAGGATTTCCGGTATTTTTACGCCAGAACATAATATGCGATTCCTCCCTCAAATGATCGAAACTCAGCTTCTTTCCGTTTAACGGAGAGCTTGACCCGCGGTGAAAGGCAACCGAGTCCGCCACCACCCAGTTTTCATATCCCTGTTCAAGAAACTTAAGACCAATATCGCAGTCGCTGCAACAGTACGGCATATCTGTGTCCATACCGTTAACGCTGTTGTACAATGACTTATATGTCATAAGAACTGCGCTTGTGGAGGATGTGACACACCTGTCGCACAATGCGAGTGGATAACTGCTCTTGTGACCTCTTAGAGTATGTACTATATGTTTCTTTGAATATTCTATACCAAAATCAATTATCCGGCTGCTTGACGGTTCGATCAGTTTTGGACTTACCGCTCCGATTTTACTATCACTTTCGAGCTTTTTGATCAATGGAATATACCAGTTGCTAAAGCTAAAAATATCCTGGTCGCATAAAGTGATTATGTCTCCCTTAGCCATGTCGACACCCATGTTTACTGTTTCAGAATACAGCATTGATCTGGGCACCTTGACAAACTTTATCCTTGAGGAGAGTTCAACGTCAAGTTCACTCTTGTCTGCGTTATTTCCTACTACGATGATCTCAACATCAGAATCAATATATTTCTCAAGCTGCGCTGTAGTATACTTAAGCATATCCTTATTTCTATGGTATGGCATTATTATACTTTGATTCATACTAATTTTATACCTCCTTTTTATGAAATCATTGATTAAATTCAACATAGCAGCCATGCACACATTTTGTTTGCATATTTATCGTCGTATTGTAAGTAAATGTCTTAATATATGTGAGCATGTCTGTGAAAATTTCTGTACTGTTTAACAAAAAACTAACTTCACAATACGTATGCCGTTTAATCATTGACTTGATAGAATATAATTTTCAGCCTCATAAATGTCCGTCTGTTCATTTACATTAAAATCTGCCTCGCCTATTTCAAAGGCATAGCACTTTTTTCCCTGATTGATGGCAAGACGTATCCAATCTCCCATTTCATATTCTCCTCTCTGAGCATTTTTTTTAAGCTTTGGTAAAACATCCAGCATAGTCTGGCGCATCAAGCAGTAACCGGTACCCTTATATTGGTTGAACATATATTCAGGCTTCTCAACAATTCTTGTTATCAATTTTTGATTGTTAATTTCAACAGTATAGGCTTTGGCAATATTTTCATCGCTGTCTTTAACTATACCGCATACACAATCGGCTTCTGTTTCCCTGAAAAACTTGAGAAATAAGCTTAATTGATGCCGAACCAGGAGTTCATCGCTTAGGCACATAAGAAACGATCCGTTTATATTCTGAATCGCTTGCATAATACCGTGTGCAATACCAAGCTGAGGCTGTTGTTCGATATATTTAACGGGGATACCATTGTACGACGATCCTATGTAATTTATAAGCGAATCTTTATTATGACCGACTATCACCAGTATTTCATTTGCGTTGATCTCATGGCTTAGCTCAAGGTTATAATCAATCAAAGCCTTTTCCGAGACCTTTACAAGGCATTTGTTCGTGACTGGCATATTAAGTCTTGTGCCTTTGCCTGCCGCTAATATTATCTGCTGCATTTTAACCTCCGATAATTTATAGTTATCACCACTTGATAAAAAACAGCTCATCATATCAATTTAAAAGATACAATGAGCTAATTTTATCATCAATTTCTCTGATACCTCACCGCCCTTTCAAAATTAATAACCCCATTTATCTTTCTGACCTCGTCAGTACACATAGCCCTAAGCTTCACCATTGTTTCATCATCAATATCATTGACCGCCGCAAGCATATGCGATATAGCACCCAGTTCAACAGCAACCTTAAACATGGCACGGGACAGCCTCTGTTCCGTGCCTTTTACAATTCCCTCCGTGAGCGTTGCAAGCTGCGGAGCAAGATAATCAACAAGCTCGGGCTTGTTCTGCAAAAGGTAACCGCAGTAAAATCTGATTGCCTTTTCCATAAACTCCGTGCGAGACGAGCAGTTGTCCGACTTGTATAAAATATCGACCGTTTTCATCGTTTCGGGAAATACATACAGCGGAAACTTGATTTTTTCTGCTGTGACACCATCGTTTTCTTCTGCAATATCGGTGCTTTTTTTCATTTTTTGTACTTTTGACTCCATGATTTTCGCAAACCTCCTTTTTTGACTCCATTTTTTCAATGCTTGTAAATCCTCGCAAAATCGGCGAGCTTTGCTCGTCCGATGTGAATGTTTTGGCGGCTTTGACGCCAAAACTTTAACCAGCAATATATTAAATGCCCCTCAAACCCACCCGAAATCATCTGATCCCTGCCATTCTCAAACTTTGCAACAAATCGCCCCAAATCTGCCTCGATTGACTTTAGGGTAAAGTTACCCCACTCATGCTCTGAAAACGCCACACGAGGGCACACGGTGCGAACCGTGGCGAATTACTGCTCGGACTGCTTTTCCGATTCATCAGGAGCAAGATTCTTCGGCTTTCTCGCAGGCTTTTTCGCAGACATCATATCAATAAAATCTCTCACATTCTGCGGAACGACCTTGCCGTAAAGCTGATCCACATACTTTTCAAGCTCAGCCGCAAGAGTTGTGTTCTTCTGCTCCAGATACATTTCTATCGCCGAGAGCTTTTTCTCGTTTACATTTACCGTAACTGATTTTTTCAACCTATCACACTCCAATAAAATTAATTTTCTGATGAGCTGTCCTCATTCACACTTTGAATAGCGTCAGTCACCTCCTGAGGATAAGTCACTCCATCATAGGTACACCAGCTTGTCCAGCTGCCGTTTGAAACATTTTCTTTAGTGACATATCCAAGGCTTTCCGAACTGTAGATCACCTCGCCGTTTCCAACATAAATTCCGTGCTGACTTCCGTCAAACAACCCTATCCCGACAACTTCAGGCATAGTATCTATACCACCCTGCTCTGTGTAAACAAGAGTATCGTAATCGGAATCAAACTTTTTATCGGTCGGACTGTAGTTCAGATATCCCAGCACAAGCCCTGCATTATCCGCATAACGTATTCTGTCAGTTTCATTCCTTTCACCAATAAAACCGTTCATATATCCCCAGCCTGAGATGTAAGCATTATCAGCCCAAGCCGCAAGATCAGCACAATTTTTCGTGCCTGTATCAGTAAACATAAACGCATTTATGGTGCTGTTCATCACAAAAGTGTATGTGCGGACAAACTCATCATAGTCAATATCCAAACCGTAAGTTGAGTTTATCGCCGCAATTAAATCACTGTCATTTGGAGCAACGACAAACAGATCAGCATATGACTCAGCATTAAAATTCTGCACTTCATCAAAGTATGACATATATATCAGCTGAGCCTTGATCGTCTGATCTCTCACCCCTGCATTTGCCATAGCGTACTCTATTGCCTGTCCTTGATTTTGGATATTTGTTATCTCCGCCTGCTGTTCGCTGTCCAGACTTTCAAACAAAGCCGACTCCGTAAACAGACTTTTGTCTATGTCAGGCTGTTCAATATTCATACTTCCAATACTTGAGATCACAGCAATAGGCAGGAACATAAGCCCCAGAAAGCCGGCGATGATACTGCCGACTGCCACAAACAGCTTGCCACGCTTGTTTTCATCTCCGAGAATATATATGGCTATCTTTTTCACCGCCACCGCAACTGCTGCCGACATCAGATCACCTCACGAACTTCAAATTCAGTAAATGCACCCTGCGTTTTCATTTCTATGCCGTGCATATATTCCAGTGCACCACGCTCCGTTGCAAACAAAATAGGCTCGCCGTTATGACGAACCCAATCCTCAAAAATATTTCTGCTGTTCTCAGCATAACGTGTTTTCCATATGCCGTATTTTTTCTTCTGCAATTTTATCGACCTCCTATTGTAGTCAAACTCAAATTTTACACCTGTTGGGAACAGTTTTATCTTCCCCCAGCCGAACCAAACAAACCCGCCTTGTAAGCAGGAGCAATGACCTGCAGCAGATACCTCTCATTTCCGCACCGATACAGACAAGTTCCTCTTTCGGGATACTTGATAAGACTGTACTCTGACTCTTCCAACTGTAAGGTGTCAATAAATGCTGTGGGCGAGATGTTTCCCGGATTGAACAGAAAATGATGTGACGGAATAGAGAACAGCGGCTTGGTAAATTCCTTTATCTCAGGCAGCAGAAAGTCCTCGATATTCTGACTTGCCAGAATAAACGAGGACTCTTTTTTACGCACACGTTTCATACCGTTGCGAATATATTCGATTGCCGTCATATTTGTAAGGAATAAATATAACTCATCGACTGCCGCAACAGTATTTCCGCGCCCTAAAAGCTGATTGCTCATGTAGCTTAGAATGTTGAACAGCAGCGTATCTTTCAGCCGCTTGTTTGTATCCATAAGACCTTTCACTCCGAAACAGATAAACTCGCTGTCTTTGATGTTGGTGTGCCCGTTAAAATATTTGCTCTCCGCGCCTTTGCACATACTGTGCAGTCCAAGACAGATGTTCTGTAAAATTTCTTCTGTGTAAAGTTGCTTTTTAGACTTATCAAAAGCGTAAAACTCCTTTTCCACAAGGTCATAGAGATCTGACATCATGGGATGATCCTCGCTTTTCAGCGTACTGAAATCCGTAAAATCATCTATGCCGAATCTTGCGTACAGCTTCATCAGCATAATTTCGATCGTATCTATCTCTGCGTCTGTGAAGTCCTTGTACGCTCTGAAAAAATCCTTGAGATAGCTGATGTGCTGACTGAGCCTTGTGACCTTTCGGAAGGTTTCCGGACTGTCATCTGTGGACCTTTCTCCGTCTGACCACGCTTTCGGTTCAAGAGGATTTATCATAAATTCTCCCGACATCATATCGATATACGTTCCGCCAAGGTTTGAACATAAATCTTCGTATTCATGTTCAGGGTCTAAGACCAGAACACTTTTCCCTGCCTCACGCTGATTGCATAAAAGCAGTTTCATCAGATACGACTTACCCTGACCGCTGTTGCCGAGGATCAGGATATTGCTGTTTGTCTTGTCCTCGGTACGCCTATCAAAATCTACAAGCACATTGCTGCCGTACTTATCTCGCCCGATATAGAATCCGTTTTCATCGGTCTTGCCCGAATAGTTCAGCGGATAAAGATCAGCCACAGAACTTGCAGGAAGAACACGTTCAAACTGACTTGCAAACACGTTATTGCCTGCAGGATGAACAGACAAGAACCCCTCTTTTTGCCGCAAAAGCAAACGGTCAACAGATATTTTGGAACGTGTAAGCTCCATTTGAATATCGGCTTGCAGTTCTTTCAGCTTGTCCTCAGTACTTGCTTTTAGCTCGATAAACACGGCCGTATGCAGGAGGGGTTCTTTGTTCCTTCTAAGCTCCGACAGCAGTTCTACCACATCGTCAATGTTGTTCTGAGCCTTTATGCTCTCGTTGACGTCATTTGTGGTGGTCATCATATGGTTTTTCCTCATTGCCTGCTGAACGATCTTCCTTTGCTCCATGCTTGTAACAAGGCGGTTGTAGATACGGAGCGTTACACCGTTCCTGTCCGCAAGGTGAGCAAGTATAGCCGTTTCTTCCGTACTTGGCGGATACTCCGTCACCGCCCAGCAGGACTTGTAGAAGTTTCCGCAGATGTAGTGGTCGGTGTAAAAGCGGATCACGCTCGGCATGGTGCGGTCGAAAAAGTCCTTTGCTTCCACTATCTCAAGCTGCTCATCAGACAGTTCTTTTTTCTTCTGCTTTTTAGTTCTCATTTGTTTTCGCCTCCAAATCAAATTCGGTTTCTCCCTCGATATCGGGTATCTCATCGCCTGAAATACTCGTTCCGAAATACAGTGCAAGCATACGCTTGATATCAGATTTGCTCATTCGCCGAGCTGCAAATCCGTGTTCGGAAATCGCTTTATCCACTCGGTTGATGGTGTTAAAGATCTGTTCGTACTTTTCACGTTTGAACCTTAAAGCGAACACAAACTGTCTTGCAGAGGACATTTCAAGTTGGATCTCGTCGAGAAAATCATAGTCAGCTTGCAGCAGTTTTCTGACCGCCTCGTTCTGCTCCGTCTGCAAACGCTTTTTCACATACATTTTGTTTGAGTCAAAACATTCACAGGAGTCAAGAGCAAGTATCTCAAGGTCGGGTATAGTGCTTAACAGCATCATAAGATGATGTATTTTGACGTCGATATTAGCTGCTGACAGCACGGAAATATTAGTCGGCTCTACGCTGAAAAATGCTATCTCAGCCTTATCGGTCTTTACACCGAAACGAGTAAAGCGTTCAAGACCTATCAAGCCCTGAACGCTGTTTTTGTTCTTTGTCATTTAAAATTTCCTCCATAAATACAATTGCTGCGAAGTCAGAAAAAACTTCACAGCGTTAAAAAGATAGTCCATTATCGACATTTCATCTGCTCTTACAGTCACAAAAGCATAGCAGGCTGTAACTGCAAAGGGGATAATGTTCCAAAGATTCACAAGCACTATCACAGACAGAATAATTCCGCTGCATATGATGATAAAATCACGCACGTTCCAGAACCACAGCTTTACGCTTGCTCTCAGGTTTTCGGGGTAGATGTAGATTTTCATTTTTGTTATCACGCTCCGTTTCTTTGCATAAAAATACAGCCAAGTTTTTAGGCTTGACTGTATTTACAATAATTACTCGTGAGGATAGATTTCTACATTTAAAAATTTATCCAAAGGAAGTATAGTTGATATATCACTAATGTCTCCTATATTCATTTCAAAGTTATCTGATTTTTTATTATTAACCATAGTAAATCGATATTCTTGTTGGTATGCGTATTTTTTCCTTTTATGAAATACTGAATTTCGTATGCCTTTTAATAAGCTACATATAAATGGGGTTACATCGTTTATTGAATCATCGTAATAATTCACAAAGTCACCTATAATATCAATATTCATTTCTAAAGCTTTATTTTTTATTCGATTAAAAAACTCTTGTTGATCCTTAATAATTAACGCTGTGTCATAAATTTCTAACCATTTTTTCTTTTGATCTTCATTAAAACAAAATGATTTATGAATTTGCGGATTGATCCCAAACATACAAAATACAAAATCATCTTCATTTGGAGTTGAAAAAACTTGATTATTACATGGTTCAATTATACTCTTTTCCGGGATAATCAATTGAGCGTTATTAACATAAATTTTTCCCTCAAAAGGATCTCCGATTTCTTCATCTCCACTAGTTTGATATCGATCTCTATATACCTTTAAGCTATTCATATAAAATGAACCTTTTTGTATTTTTTCAATTATATCTGCGGTCTGAAATTTAAACAATGGAAATCCACTAATCTGTCCTTGATAAATTATTGTTTTATCCATAATCTTTCACCTCACTACAATATTATTATATCATAAATCCACATTTCTGTCAATTTGCAGTTCTGAATGCAAGATTATGTTTTTGCCTTAATCAAGCCAACAGCTTTAGCCCCCATAGAAACAGTATGACTAACACTCATCATATTGACTCTTACGCTGGTATCAAGCCCGTACATCTGAGCTATCCTCGGCACTTCGTTAGCCGACAGACATATCCCTACCGCAAGCAATGGGTGCTGAGTGTACGTCAGAAGTCCGATATACAAGATCGTTGTCTGCAAAAACGCCGTCAGGCAAGTAGCTATGACCTGCTTGCACCAGCTGTAAAAGCCGTCAATGTAGCCCCTCGGAACTCCGAACATATACAAGCTCCCAACAGCTATCTGACAGAGCATTATTCCGCCTCGCTTGATGTTTGCAAACACAACTTTCACCGTGCAGTAGCCGAACAGAATTATGAAAAACAGGCTGAACAGCGATACATCAGAGGCAAGAGCGACTATGACCGAAAGTCCCGTGCCTGCAACAGTTGATGAAGTTGCCCCTATGAAACCGCCTAACAGCTCGTAAGAGAAAGTCCCTTGAAGAGCAACGCAAAGCGAGTACAGACGCTGAGGAACAACTGTCACCAGACTCGCCGCCATAAACCCTTTCAGAACGTTTATGCAGGTGTTTTTGATGTTTGCCTGCCCCGATTCGTAGGCTATCGCCGTATCGAACACCGCAACTATCATTCCGCATACAAACAGCATCCAGGCAAGGCTGTGAAACAGCGATATGAACGACTGCACCCACGACAGGGCAAAAATATCGCTTGTGCTTTCGTTTATGAATTCAAACAAATCAGCTACCGCCCCGTAAATGAGATTGAACAACCAATTGAACATGATGTCCCATATCTCGTCGGTAATTGCGTCCACAGCTGACCCTACCGTGCTATCCCAAAGCGACGATATTCCGTCGCCTATCCAGTCTATGGCGTCACTTATCCAATCAAACAACGCTGCCACCTCGTTTCTTGGAACGATTTGTTTTAGTTATCTCACCCTTTATTCGATACAGCGAACTTCTCCGACCGCCTTGTGGATGATAACGTGGAAACCGCTCCAATAGATCACGCTTTTCTAATTCGTTAAATGCCCGAAACACCGTGCAAGTTGACAGGCTTAGATCCTCTGCAATTCGACCCACTGAGGGGTAGCATTCTCCGTTTTTGTCTGCTCGTCCGCACAGATAACAGTATACCGATACTGCCTTATGAGACAAGCCTAAATCGTAAATTCTTCTCGGTAATATCAATTCGCATCAACTCCTGTTCGTTTTTACATTGGTCTTTTTCTTTGGCGATTCATCTTCAAAATCTTCGTCATCGACAATTTCAAATTCCGCTGTAGAAGTCACTTTTTTCTTCTGCGGATATTTAATCTCAACATCACGGATAAGCTCATCACGCTCCTTGTAGGAAACGTATCTTGCGGTTTTATCCGGCAGACGGTACTCGCCTTCAAATTTAATACCCCATTTGAAGAACAGCTTTAGTTTTGAAATCATCGGGTGAGCACCTGTTTTCATGACAATAAACTGTCCCTTTGGCATACTTTTCAGTTCATCAACCGTCATCAATGGTCTGCCTATCATCTGCAAGGATTGAGATTTATCTCTGCCTTGCGAAACCGAACCGCTTAACACGGTCTGTTCGCCGAGGGATTTTGAAAGGATCTCCGCCGACTGTGAATTTGGTGCAAACCCTCCGAAAACCGTGAGCTGAGTATTGTCCGTTATGATTTCCATGCCCTGTTTGCCGTAGTTCTGTTCAAGCTGTGCAAAGGACTGGATTATCGCAACTATGGATATTTTTCTTGAACGACCTGCCGAGAACATCGCCTCTGCTCCGTCGATTTTCGGAAACGTGCCGAACTCGTCCATGTAGAACATTACACGGTTCGGAAGTGCTCCGCCATGCTCATCGGCTATGACCAGAATCTCACGGTATAACTGCTGAATCAGCAGACTTACCATGAAATATTTGCTTGTATCTTCTTCGGGAAGAACGATAAAGATAGCAGACTTTTCATTACAGAACTTCTCAGCGTCTATCGCCGTTCCAAAACACAGCATTTGTTCAAGTTCAGAATCAAGAAAACTGTTGAGCCTTGAAAGTGCAGTCGACATTACCGACAGCATAGACTGGTCAGACGCATTCAGAGCCGCACCCGCAAGCCATTTTGCCTTGTGTTCGCTTGGCAGCTTGTCCATAAGCTTTGTGAAATACATTTTCGGCTTGGCTTTTGGGTCTGGCTGATACTTTGCAAGCAAGTCCTGAATAAGCTTGAAAACGGAAACTATATGCCGTTCGTTTTTGTCGCCAAACTCCGCCAAAAGCAGGATAACAGAGGCAAGCAAGCCTTCCGCTGCGTCGTAGAAAAATGCGTTTTGACCGTAGTTTGAGCTGTCACCTCCGCCGATGTTGATTATGGTTTTTGCTGTTATCTTTGCATACTTTTCCGCCTTTGCCTTTGCCGAAAGGTCGTTTTTATCGGACAGATAAATATCCATATACTTGTTTACAAGATGCAGGATATTGTTTTCGTCTGAACGTGTAGGGTTACGCAGATCAAGCACAGAAACATTGTAGCCGTAATACTTTTTGGCGATAGTTCCGTAGTTCCTTGCAACGTCGCCTTTTGTATCAGTTGAGATAAATGACATTCCGCTTGCGCAAGCAAGTTCAATGTTCGGGTACAGGAAATATGCGGTTTTGCCCACGCCTGCCGCACCTATCATCAGCGTATGAACATCGCCATCGTCTACCATAGCTATGGTCTTCTTTCCCGAACCTCTGCAACCAACAACCGTACCCTGAATGTCCGGCAGATTCTTTCCCTGCCGCCAGAGTTCAGGCTCGAATGGCAGAGGGATAAAAGTACGCTTTATCTCAGATTTTGTCGCCCACCTCGCAGTTCCGTGCTGTCCGTTGCCAACTTTCTTTGCCTTTATTCCGTTAAGCGATTTATTGTCAAGCAAGTTCACGACCACCAGAAAGGCGATAAAAATCACGACAAGTATGCCTATTAAAATCATTTGTTTTTCATTCAATTTTTCACTTCCAATCTGTATAGGATATTCTGTCTTTTGTATTTAATAAGATAAGTTAGTTTGTTTTATTCAAGGTATTGCGCTGTGAGGCGGAGGGTATGGCAATAGCAGATAAACGGCTATTGCTGCAAGTTTTTCTTAGAGGACTAAGTCCTCTATTTTGCTTTGCAAAACCGAAAAACTTGGTCAACCGAATTCCATACAGGGTTCGGGTTCTGAAACGATTTGGATATCCTCGGTCTGCTCCTGAACAGGAACACTTAAAGTTTCCTCAACGGACATTCTGACGGCATTGTCCGCAAGCTGATACAGCAGTTTTGCCGTATTTACAGACTGGTCATGGGTACGTGCAGTTCGTCGAAAGTCCTTTAGCACTGTCTGAACACATTCCTGCAAATTCCTTTGTTTCTGTGCCTTTTTGCCCTTGTCGGTATAGGGCTTATAACTACTCTTTAGCTTGTGTTGTAGCCTTTCAAATGCTTGACATTCGCTGTTTATCCGCTCACTTTTGGGCATGAAAAACGCCGAGCCTGCAAGAGCATACTCGGCGAGATATTTGTATTGTCCGTTTTTGAAGGTTGCATAAATTTGCGATGTAAGCTTATCGGGACGGCATTTGAGATACCCCAATTCTTCTATTTGCCGCAGATATTCTTCCTTGCGTTTATGCGGAACAGCAGGCAAAGGTTGAACACCATTCTGTGCTTTCAGCATCTCGTTCCAATCCTTGAACTTAGGTGCAAGCCGTTTAACGTTTGGATATCCGTTCTCATTAAGAATATCCCGAAGTCTGTCTACGGCTTCGATGCCTCCCTCATCATTATCCACGCAAAGCACAATTTCAGTAAGATTAGAATGGTTCTTTAACGTCGTTAAAACTGCATTTTCATACACACCGTTCATTGCAATGTAGCTGTGCTGCTGCCAGTCTTTGGGGTACAGCGTAAGAAAACTCATCATATCAATGGGAGCTTCAAATACATAAAGACGACTGCTTTTTCCAAAGTGAGAAAAGCTGTACTTTGTGTCCGAACCCTCACAAGTTATGCGGAATGCGTTTCCGAACGTTGAGGTTGAACGCTTGCTTGCCTGCCTTGGAACGCCGTTTTCGTCAACGCCTACGAACACCGCATTATGGTGTTCCTTGTCCTCATAAAGCGTGTGCTGTTTTGCGAAATACGATATAATATCCGGTGCGATAAACCGCTGTTTTATGAGGTAAGCATACACTCTGTGCATATTTGCGTTTACCTCGGGCAGCTTGAATTCTTTCTTTTCTTCCTTTGCTATAGCTTTCGGAGGACTGTGGGACAACGGAGTGACCCTCTGTCCCAACAGTTCCTGTACCGCAGTCTGAAAGTCCATATCATAGAATTCCTGCATAAATTTTATTGCACCGCCGCCGACCTGATTTTTATGATCAAACCAGGTAGAGCCGTGGATAGTTATGCTGTCGTGCTTGCCTGAACTGTCATAGTAAATGAGCTTATGCTCTCTGCCAACACGCTCTAATTTCTCACCTCGCATTCTCAGGAATTCTTCGAGGTCTACGCTGTTGGCAAGGATTTTTTGTTCATCTGTAAATGGGATATATGACACTTTATCACCTGCTTTCTGTTTACTAGGGTTGATTTTTCGAGGTTGGTGTGGTATAATGGATAATAACATAAATCGAAATTTGTAGGAGATAGCCATGAAAAGTAAAATTATCTATTGTCTGAATTTTCTCTGGACGAGTTTTATTGCATTTTCATTTCCAATATGTTTCGGCTGGATTTTTCTTGATATAACTGGACATTCAAAAGGCTATAGCTATGATTTAGGCTCGGAGAAAGATGTTTCTATTATGCTTGGCTGTATTGAGCTACTGATTTGGCTTGCTTTATCATTTCCCTCAAATATCTATGTATTTCGGAAAACATTGAGTAAAGGCAAGGCATATCTGCTTATCCCTATCGTATTGTATATAACACTTGCTGTAATTTGCGTAATGATTACACATGGTGGGTGGACATCATACGCAAAAGAAGTATTTAATATATAAATTCTGATTTATACTCCCCAAAACCAAAGGGCTGAGCCAACCTCAGCCCTTTTTTCATTTTAAATCAGTACTTCACATTCCCCTCAAAATTACTCATCAGCTGCGAAAAGCTCTGCCTTTCCATCATATCCGTACCAAGATATGCTCCTGATACTACTGTCAGCTTGTTCTCAGAAAGCACAGCATAGGTTTCCGTGTACCCAAACTGCGTCGCCATACCATCGGTTTTCTGAACGGAACTGTAACGCTGATATTTACCATTTGAATATACATTTGTTGTCATACGATAATTTGACACAAAATCGTCCTCAGTGACACCGTTCATCTGTGCGGAGGTCTGACCGAAATAGTAATCCCCGAAGTTTTCGAGGATATATTTCATATCGTAATCAAGCTGTGACTGTGACAGATCAACGCAGAGAACATTAATTATTCCGCCGCCGTTTTTGCCTTTCAAAGTAACCTTATTCACTCCATTGAAATTATCGGTTTCGTTCTCAAAGGCACAGCCTTTCATCGACTCAGTAACCAATTCGCTTGTATCTTCAAAGCTGATATTTGAGTCAAAAAACTCAGCGATAAAGGTATCGGACTTTACCTGTTCATTGTTGACGGTACTTTCGACCTCCGAAGAGACAGCCGAATCCAATGACTCGGCTGTTATCGGAATTGTTGTAGTTTCCACCGTCTGTATTGGCGGACTGATCGTTCCGCAAGCTGTCATTGTCAGCATAATCGTCGCTAAAATTGCAGTCATTACTTTTGCTTTCATATTCATTTTCCACCTATCAGATTATGCTCCAGATGTACAGCGGACAGGTCAGAGAAAAGATTAAACAGCCGAAAATGATAGCGATCGGCGTCCATTCAAGCTGACCGTGTTTGCGATAATCGAGGTATGCGAGTGTTATCTTCACAAACAGCAGAACTGCAAGTATAACGTCTATCACGGGAAACACCACATTGTTTACGACTGATACGACCTGCGATTTTGCCGTAGTCCAAGTGCTTGTCACCGCCCCCGCAACATCGCCCGAAGCATAAGCTGTTAGCGACATCATAGCCGCAAAGCACACCGAACTTGCTGCTGCGATCAATTTCTTTTTAGATCTCATTTCACATCATCCTTTCTTTGTTTCTTATCATTCTTCTTGCATATGAGCATACCGAAAGTCATAATAACCGCTGTGGCTACGAGATAAAGTTCAGCACCATTGTCTGCGGATACACCTGTATTAGGAGTATCTATTGTGACTGTAGGAGGAGTTTCAAGATCAGGCGTATGCTCATCGTACATAACGACCTCGGTTACACTTCCGTCAGTATTCACAGTAAACTTTATCTCGCTTGCAATCTCATAACCGTCTGGAGCGATCGTTTCACGGAGCGTGTATTCCTTGCCTGCGATCAGCTTGCCCTCGATAAAGTGAGCCTCGTCTGTTGATACCCACTCCGTGGCAACATTTCCGTCCTCGTCAATAATCTGAAGCGTTGCGCCTGCAAGCTCCTTGTCCGTAGTGATATCACGCTTGCTGATTTTCACCTTTGTGGTATCGTCTACCATTACGATGAGAGGATTGCCGTTCTCAGAAACAGCAGTTGCGTCCACATTTTCTACAGTAATCTTGCCATAAACATCAACTGTAAATCTGATGTCAGTTGCGATAACATAACCGTCAGGAGCGGCGATTTCCTTAAGCGTGTAATCTCCGGCAGGAAGCTCGGTAACAACATGATTTGTACCATCAGAAGTCCATTTTTCAACGACTTTGCCATCAGAATTTTCAAGCTGCATTTCTGCACCTGCAAGCTCGTTTCCATACACATCTTGTTTACTTATCTCAACAGTTATAGGCTTATTTACTGCTGTAATTTCGATAATTTCTCCGTCCTCAGAAATAGTCACGGGGTAGCTTTCATCGCTTAAAATGTAGCCTGTGGGAGCTTCGATTTCCCTGACGATATACTCACCATATGGGATCTTGTCAAATTCAAAGTGTCCGTTTTCATCGGAAACAGCGGTCATATATGCGTTGTCGGCAGTAAACTCAGCGGTATCAACAGCAAACAGTCCGAACAGAGCATTTTCAAGAGGTTCGTTGCTCTCATTTACCTTGATTCCCTCGATTTTACCACGTTTCAGTTCATTTACGAACTGCCCGCAGTCGATTGAAACAGTAGTTACTTCCTGTCCCATATACTCGAAGTTTACAAGGTACTTTTTACCGTTCAAAACATAATGCTCATCGGTTGCAATTTCCTGAACATAATACTTGCCGAACGGAATTTTTTCTGCAATTACAGCCGTCATATCCTCGTTCAGCGAAACCTCCGCAATCAGACCGTCGGCAGGAATTACCGAGCCGTCAGCGGCAGTAATATCCTCTGCGGCAAACAATCCGAAACGAACATTTTTGTAACTTTCTTCCGCTGAAATTCCGAACTTTTCATCATTTTCCATAACCTTAGAAAGAGAAATTTCAATGCCCTGATAGTCATTTTCAAAAGCTGTGCCAACGGTATCACGAACTGCGATTTCCTGCCCTGCGTAGGTAAGCTCAACAAACTGAGATTCTGCGTTCAGAACATAGCCGTAAGGTGCCTGAACCTCCTTGATTTCGTACTTACCGAGATACAATAAATCGGTTTCCGCATATCCGTTTTCATCGGTAGTAATTTCAGCCACAACATCGCCTGCACTTGCACGGACTGTGCCGTCGAGCATAACAATATCCTCTACAGCGATCACCTGAAATACTGCACCGCTGAGATCTCCGTTCGCAAACACAGGAGTGTAAGTTGTTGGATTCACGATCATTTCACCGTTTTCATTTGTGTATGCGGAGGAAGCCGTTGTCACGCTTGTGAAAATATCGCCTGTTTTCCGAACGCTGATTTTTCCTTTTTGAGCGGTATTTTGCTTTTCAACTTTGACAATAGTAAACGAGTTTTCTTTCTCTGCATTTTCTGAGGAAACCGAAAATGCTACGGGAGTTTTATCAAGCGCATAGCCGTAAGGAGCCTGAACCTCAATAAGTGAATACTCACCGTAGGGAAGAACTTCGGGAGTGATCAGATATCCCTCGCTGTTTGTGTAGAAAGTGTCGATTGTTGTTGGGGTAGGGTATGCAAAAGTCATTGAGATCTTCTGACCATTTGAATCGTAGATCTCAAATCCTGCGCCCTCATAAGGAATGGTTTTTCCCGTTTCGGAATCCACCTTTACAATCTTGATATAGCTTTCAAACTTTGCATTGTTAATGAGATAGCGATAGGTCTGTCCGTTCTTGCTGATATTCACATCAAAATCAGCAATAAACTCAGTACCTTCCCAGCCGACTGTCTGATGCACAGTGTAAACGCCGTATGGCATATCCTTGGTTTGTGCAAATCCGTTTTCATCACAAGTCAGATGATCACGTTCTGTTTCAACAGCATTTGCATAAGAACCGGAGGATTTCAGATAAACCTCAAATTCAGCTCCCACTTCCGGAGTTTCTATCTGAGTAGAGCCGTCATCGGAATGCTTGATCATTGCGATATTTCCCTTGATAACGTCCTCAGTCACTGCCATAGAAAGTGGGTTATGCTCAATGAAATAATTCTCAGCTTCTGCACCAACTGAGTAAACTGTTTCGTCAAGGAGATAGCCCTCGCTTGGTGAAATTTCCTGAACAGTGTAGTTTCCGCAGACATACTCTTTTGTCTTGAAATATCCGCTTTCATCGGTAGTATAGGTATCGACAAGCTCGCCGTCCTTGTACAGTCCGTAAACTGCTCCTGCAAGCGTTCCGTCGCCCTGTGCTGATGTTGTTTCAGAATCCTGCTTTGTTACCTCAACTGTAAACTTTTTGAGGATATTTTTGAATGTCTTGGTTGTGGTCGCATCTGCCGTAAGGGTTGCAGTCTGATCCGCTGGAACTACATATCTTACGGGAACATTTTTCTCGGAAATGGTGTACACGATCTTCTCATTATTGCTGTTGTAAACGGGAATATCGGAAAGAATTGCAACACCGTCCGAACCTGTTTTAATTGTGTAGGTCTTACCGTTGCCCGTAATAGTGAACTCTCTGTCGCCGTTCTGATTGTCCTCGGACTGCTTATTTATCTTTATCGAGCCCGTTTTAAGTTGATTGTTGAACTTCACATTCACAGTCAGATCAACATCTCCGCTTGTCAGCGTAACATTTTGAGCCTTAGGAACTTCGTATCTTGTATCTATATTGATCTCGTATACGGTGTAGGTGATCGCTTTGCCCGTAGATGTGTTGTATACCTTTAATCCGCTAAATTCGGCAACGCCGTTTGCTTTGGTTTTCTTGGTGTAACTGCTGCCGTCGTTTCCTGTGACCTTGAACTCTCTGCCGCTTACGATCCCGTCATCGGCGGTCTTATTGACCTTAATTGTGCCTCTCGTAAAATCTTCGGTCACAAATATATTTTCGTCAACCTTTAATGCGAACACTTCTTCAGAGATACTGTAACCTGTCGGTGCGGAGATCTCCTTAACGTAATACTGCTTTTCAGGTAACTGAATGGAACCTGTTCCGTCCTTGCCGATAGTGATCTCGCCGACCTTGTTTTTACAAGCCTTATCGGTATATACTCCGTATTTTGCAACCGTGCCGTCTACCTTGCTTGTGCCTGAAATCTTAACCGTTCTGTCTGAAGCAAGAACCTTAGTTATTTCAAATTTTACATCATTTTTTGTTATCCTGAACGCCGACATATTCATAGCGGTAGCAGTCTTACCGTCAGTTTTGTTGTTGATAACAACGCCCTCCGAACCGTTTGATTCGATTCTCCAGTGTGTACCTCCTGCGCCTGTGCCGTCCCCGACTGTTTTGGAATTGATAAGACTTTCCGAAACGCCGATAGACTTAAGGTAGCTTATTACATCATTTCTTGAATCAAATTCGCCCATATATATCCAAGCGTGATCCTCACCACCCGGATTCTGAGCGACCACCACAGAACCTGCTGTAATAACCGAACCATCAGCACACTCCCAATACGGGCGGTCCGTTGTCTTGATGTTTTTCTTTTCGACTTCGACCTTTGAAGTCTTTCCGTCGTAAGTTATGGTGCAGTTATCATTGACTGTAAGCCAATGATCTGTGTCAACAGGCACAGGGTTGTTCCAACTGAACCCCGATGTTTTGTATCCAAGCTGCGTAAGAGTATAGTACACAAGACCCGAACAGTCAATGCCGAGATTATTTATCGTTTCAACAGAAAGCGGAGTGTACTGACCCTGAACATACGCATGCCAGTAGCCCTTGTTTCCATAGGTATACGGCGAGCCGAGCAAGGTTGCCGCCTTTGCGATCACCGTATCCGCTGACGGGAATGCCGGGTTTTCCATAGGTGTGCTTGCGGCACTTGCTGTGATTGCTCCGCTCATAGATAAGCCGAGCATAGAAAAAGCACAGAGTCCTGCCATGAACCCTGCGCTGAGTTTCTTTAATATTTTCGATTTTTTGAACATAAAGTGCATTTCTCCTTTTCATTTTTGCAAAGAAAAAGAGCCGGATTTCGGCTCTTTTTTTATCTTATTTATCACAATGTTCTTTTGCTTTCAAATAGATTTCCTGAAACATCTCCGTATCTCTTATTTCATCATACACACTCCAATTCAGATAGCCCAGAAGTTCTTTGCAGCATAACGTGGGCGATGAAACACTTATGTCATACATATCATATATAAGCTTGTTTACCGCAAGCGAGGTGTATGGCTTTCTCTCAGGCAGTTCATCAACGGCAATGGAATAATTCAAGGCTTTTCTCAGATTTTCAAATGCCTCATCGTAGTCCTTTGCCCGTACTGCAACCGCAGCAATGTGAGTGCATACCAAACACATAAGCCTGTAATGGAAATTATAATCTTTATTTTCAAATATCACCTCAGATACATCAACGATCTTGTTCAGAATTTTTAACCTGTCTGTATCTTCAAGCTGCGGATCATTCTCACAGTTCACATCAGCTCTGGTAAGCAGAGAATAGCAAAGCTCCTGCAAATGAAGGATAATATTTTTCTGAGAAAGCACCATTTTTTCATCACCTGCTAAAAGAAATTCTTTGACCGTATTTTTTTCAGCAGCAGGCAACTCCTCAGCACGCTTCAACGCCTTTTCCTTGTTCCCTGCCCAATAGTAGTAATAGCATATATCCACTCTCATCCAGTCAGTGATCTTTCTGTCAGTACAATTTGCCAGAATATATTCCGCAATTTCAGCAGCCTCCGACGATCTCGTCTTGCTTGTTTCTTCGCCCTTACTCTCAAGACAAAACAAATTTGCCGCAAGCTTGGCTGACATCATATAGTTATTCGGAAATCTTTTCACCGCCTCGTGCAGCAATGCTACATTTTCCGCACGCAGACCCTTGCTCTCGTTCTCATCGACCTGTGCTAATATTTTTTCAGCCTCTTCGTTGCTGCATATTTTCTGCATACCCACCAGCTCATCAAGGGACACGCCAAATATCTGAGCAATCGAAGGCAGCATTACGATATCGGGATAACCATCTCCGCACTCCCATTTAGACACCGCCTGAAAAGACACATTCAAACGTTCAGCCAGCTGCTCCTGCGTAAGACCCTTTTCTTTACGAAGCCGTTTCAAGTTTTCACCTATAAATAAATTCATAATAACCTCCTGATATTCAAATAATATTCAACAGTACTGCTATGATTTTATTATAAAGGAGAACCGCCGAAAAATCAATAAACCGGTATTTGAATATTGTTCAACGTAAGGTTGAAATTTTCGATAATACGTTTAATTTTGTTTCAGAACCTCACTTTCACAATACTCTTTCAGCGGACAATCGCCGCAGTCATCAAACATTGCACAGGTACGCTGTATTTCCTCTTCGGATATTCCACAGTCAAAGTGCTGCTTTTTCTGTTCGTCTTGCCATACGATAAGTGAAACACCGCTGCTGTCACGTTCGACATCTACCGTTACAGCATTTCCGTGCCTGTCATAAAGCCCTGAAAATTCTGTTTTGCCTTTTGCCGTTAAAACCTGTGCCAATATTATCTTCTTCATAAAAACCTCCTAATCAAAAAGCGAAAGCTGTTTGATAGCTTTTGCACGTTCGCTTGTGTCATAATTTGATATGAGCAACTCTGCATACTGACAGCCACCGTCATACCGCTGTGCCAAATTGTTCAGCCTACTTATCTCTTCAATGTGAATGTTTGGTTTATGCCATATCTCACGGATCTCAGGACAATCATTATACGAAACCAAAAATCTGCCTTTAATGTCAAGCAGAACGTCACGCAGTCTGATATGATCTTTTGCAGTAAAACCTACGTCCTTGTAGTAATTCTCTGTAGCAAAATACGGCGGATCGCAGTAAAAAAAGCTGACGGGTCTGTCATACTGCCTGATAAGCTTTTCAAAATCCTTGTTTTCGATAACGACCTTCTGCAAACGCCTAGCCGCAAGATCAATCATCGGAAAATCAGACCACATTGAATGTGGCTGACTGCCAAAACTTTCAAGACCGCTTGCATAGCTGTAACGTATAAGCTGGTAAAACATTGCCGCTCTGTCAACATCGTAAAGTTTTGGCAGTATACCACGCTTATGCAGGCTTGAAGTCAGGTCAAAATCCTCTCTTGAATCGAGCACATATCTCAGCTTGTATTTGAGTCTGTTCGGTTTATCTCTGACGCATCTGTACAGGTTCGTAAGGTTTGAATTGAAGTCATTATACACCTCAAAATCTGCACCTGGCGGCTTGTGAAACAACACCCAGCCTGCACCGCCGAACACCTCTATATACCTTTCATAGTAAGGTGGAAATCTTGCAAGAACCTCGTCACGAAGATTCTTCTTTCCCCCTACCCATGACATAAAACTGTTCATGTTTTTCCTTTCTGCCGTTAGAACCAACAGCAGAAAAGTCGCTTTGCAAGCACCAGATTTTTGATCTGCTGTTGGCAAAACGACCTTAATAAATATTAGATTTTACGCTGTTTTCAGCCCTTGATTATCGGGTCAACATAGCTGAATATTATGCGTTTCTGTTCAAGGTAGCCGTCGGCTTTGTTTACCTCATTACACAGCTCCTTGTATTGCTTTTCCGAAAGCACAGGCTTTGTGGCTCTCAGCATTGCGTTGATACTTCCCATACAGAACTTGAAATCAACCTTTGCTTTTATTCTGTTTGTGTGCATCTTTTACCTCCTTATCCAGACGGGCAAGCTCCTTTTCGGCTGATTTAAAAGCTATGGCAAGACCTCCGACCGTAAACCCGATAATCCCGCCTATCAGCATTCCTATGAATAAATACGTCATTCACATCATCTCCATTCCAAAATCTTCGGTTTCTTCATCGTCAGCCGAAGTGATTTCCACATACTCATCGATAATACTCAGTGCCTCATCATAGCTGCCGGAAGAGGTGATACGGTCGCACATTTCCTTGGCATCATTCGACATGCCATTTCTCTTCAGCGTTTTTGAAGCAATGCCCATAAGATTAAAGATATTCCCGTTCTGACCTATGAGCGGACATTTTGGCTTTTCTGGCATTATTGCAAAACCTCTTTTCCATAATATTTTTTCAGCAGATTAATAACAAATCTCTGCCCCTTGCCCGTCACAAGCGTCTGCTGATAAGTCTTTTTCATGCCGTCCACCTCGAACACCGACTCCTTAACTGCGAAATATCCACGGTCGATAAACTGCTGATAGGGGAGGTTATTCGCCATAAGCACTCCCATGTATTTTAGCCAGCGGAACAGCCTTGTCCTGCCAATTTTAAAATGCTCATCAGCCGCAAGTTTTGCCATTGCGTTCATGTCGATGAGATTTTCTGTTCCTGCTACCTGATTTGCAAAGTCCACCAGCGGTTTATCATGACGGATACGCTCATTCAGCTGATTTATTGCAATCATCTGCAGACGGAAGAGATTTTTGTACGGTTCGTCGAGGAAGGGCAGGTAGTTTTCAATAAACATTTCTTCGTTCGAAACATAACCGCCTGTTCTGCGTATAGTTGGGAGGACATCGTCAAATATCCAGCTTTCAAATTTCTCAGCAGAGGGAAGTCTGGAGTGGGATATAAGGCGGTACACATCACCTTCGGATATCATTTTCATTTCCTGTGCACCGCCATTTGTAAGGAGGCGTCGTTTTACAGCCCCCTTACAATGAGCTGTTATTGCATCTTTTGGTCTTCTGTACCCTAATGCCTTTGCAACATCAGAACCGCAGAAAAGTATTTTCCCGTTTTCCTCGATAGTTCTCACCGAGCCAAACTCCTCATTCACAAATGTTTTTATCGTATTATCCATTTGTATTCTCCTTTTCAATTTCTAAAATATACTTTGCCAGAGCCTCAATAACATTAGTTGTCACCGCATTTCCTGCTTGCTTGTAAAGCTGTGCATCGGACATTCCTGTGGCTTTGACCCTTTCAAACTGCTCATCTGTAAAGCCCTGCAGTCTCCAGCACTCCAACGGCATAAGCTTTCTGATATACCCGCAGTAAACAACGCCGTGTCTGTCGGTAACGGTCAAAGTAAACATCGGCTCGTTTGGAAGTTTAAATCTTCTGCCTTGCTGACGGACTTTTTCCTTTTCGGGAGTAAGCACGGCTATCGGGTCTGTTATGAGGACAACTCCGGATTTTTCGCCTTTGTGATGACCAATACCGCTGTCCTGTCTTGCGGTTATACATCTTGCAAGCTCTGTGACTTTCGGCTCAGGATTCATATCTATCCCCAATGCGTAATATCCCTGATTACAGCTTGTTGTAAGGGTATGGGCTATCTCCTTTCCTACTCTCCCACGCCTTGAATTCATATTTGGGTATGCAAGGTCAATACTGTCACCGGGCAGAGCTATCTGATATCCTGACTTAGTTTTTGATTTTATTGGCAGTCCCATTATCTCATACAGTCCCGTCTTTCCGCCGAAGCCTCCTGCCTGGCTTGTCAGCGTTATGCTCAGTCCGTCGGCTGAATATACCCTGTTTCCCTCTCTGCCTGAAATTCTTTTGACAAGAGTTTTTGGATTTGCATCTGTGAAAGACAATACTTTTCCGGAACACTTTTCTCTATGAAATCCGACAATATACACTCTTTTTCTGGACTGGGCGACATTAAAATCTGCGCTGTTAAGCACTTCCCATACGACATCGTACCCCAATTCATCCAACGTACTGAGGATGGCCGCAAACGTCCTGCCTTGGTCGTGCGATAGCAGTCCGGGAACATTTTCAAGGAGCAGATACTTAGGTTTTTTAATGGCGGCAATCCTGGCGATCTCAAAGAAGAGAGTTCCTCGGGTATCGCTGAATCCTTTTCGTTTTCCAGCGATTGAAAAGCTTTGGCAAGGGAATCCTCCGCATATAAGGTCGAGATCAGGAAGCTCGTTTGGGTCGATTTTTCTTGCGTCATCATAAAACACCTCACCTTCTGTATCATACAAAGTTTCATAAGCTTTCTTTGCATACTTATCTATCTCGCAATATCCGACGCACTCAAAGCCGCCCGCTTTTTCAAGTCCTGAGCGAAATCCGCCGATACCTGCAAAGATATCAAAATATTTTATCAGTACGAATCATCTCCTTTCCGATTTTTTCAATAAAAAAACGGCTAAGTCTTTTTCAAAACTTAACCGTCACATTGATATATTCATTTCTTCAGATTCTTCAATATCCTCAGTTTCCGTAATTTCTTCTGTTTGCTCATCGGTCTGAGTCTGTTCCTGATCAATTTTATGGAACTTATCCACATCGGGAATAACTCCGAGCGTTCTTCCGTTATCGAATTTGCAATGGAGAGTACCTGCATCATCCACAAACTCAACCGTACCACAGGTTCCGCTTTCAATGGGACAGTAGTCGTCCATCGAGTCAACGCAGATCCTTGTTCCTTCCGGATATCTCTGTCTCAGTATTTCTACCTTGTTTTGGTTGTATATCATATTGCCTCCTGTTGAATTAATTTTTGCTCTCTTTTAATGGTATACCTGCCACATTGGAATCACCCTCTCTCTTGTGCTAACAAAAAAGACTGTTTCGTTTAACATCACATTAATTCGTGATATTAGACAAAACAGCCTTTAAAACTTCGTGAAACTTTTTTTCATAAAAATACGGCAAGTAAGGAGCAAAATCTGCTCATAACTTGCCGGAATGCTTGACAATATTTAATTGTTGAGGGTTCAGATCCTTTTTTTACGAAAAAGCATCTACGGTTTTACACCTGAAATTTTTACCCTCAAAACGCAAAAAAAGCTCGTAAATACGAGCTTTTCGAGGTGTGCATCTATTTTATTGCACAAGTTTGGTGACCCGTACGGGAATTGAATTAAACCGCACACCTGATGTGGTCTTTAGTAAAATGCGAAAAAGCCCGATTTTGCGGCGTTTTTGAGCAATGCAATTGTAGTGATTTTAAGCCGATTTCGGTGATTTTTAGCACAAATAAGTGGCAAACAAGTGGTTGAAAGTGGCGCATTTCTACCAGGAAGAGTACCGTATGCGTAATGACAGCAGGCGGTCGTTTTTTTATTAATACTGCTTTTTTGTGAGATCAGAAACCAATTGTTTTCCATCTTCTTTCTCTTCTTCAAATAATTCCATAGCAATAGCTTCACGATCACACTTTAATTTATCAAGTATAAAACTATGTCATAATTCAAAACTTTTAATCACATCATCCCGTGTGAATGCATAAACTTCATATGTCGTTTGGATGCGGTGCAGATTTATTCGGCAGATTGTACTAAATTTTCGCAGGCATACTAGCGTATGTCATGGGAATTTTGGACAATATGACGGATAAAGATTTGCCGCAGATAAGCCAACAGAATTTAGAGATGACCACATATTAAGGAATCACTGAATAAATCACAGTACTATATTATAAGTTTTAAGTATATCGTCCTTTTTAGCGTAAAATGCTTCGATAATACTATGATCCGGCGAAAATATCTCATTATTGCAACATTCTGAATAAACATATTCTTCTTTCATAATCTTGCTCTCCGTTTCATCAAGACACAGCCAGCTTATCTGATAACCGTTTATCCTGTAAACAGTTTTTTCTTTAAAATCAAGAGTCTGCGCAATTATGAGATATTTCTTCCCTGGTACCATAAAATTCATGCCGCCAAAATCCAGCGAGAATAGTTTTTCAGAAGGTGTCTCTATCTCCATGTCCTCAGCATTCATTAACCGCTCTTTGAACTCAGCCTCTGTTTCGTAGTGAAAGCCGCCTTTGATTTCAACATCAATGCTGTCTGTTTTGATATTACCCTTTATGACCTTATCCACATCAAGGGTGCAGAAGGTACTGCCCTTTGAAAAGGAAAAGCTGTCCTGTGGAGTTCCTACAAATATGGCTGTTCCGTAAAGCCCAATGCCGTAGTCTGCATTCTCACTGTCAAACTGAGAAAAGCGATCATACAGTTCCTCTGTATCATGGATCACAGCAATATAGTCACAATTGCTGTTATGTATCTTCTCGATAGTGTCCATGCGGGTTATTCCTACATCCTCTGACAAGCCCCTTGCATGTAAGCAAAGCAGAAGGGTGACTGCAATCAAAGCCGCCTGTAAGGTCAAAAATACTTTCATATCATTCCTCCCGGACAGCGCCATTGTCAACTCTGAATATCTTATCGCTCAGAAGGGCGATATCCTCCTTGTTGTGACTTGCAACACAGACTATTGCCCCTCGCTTTGCCTGTGCAGAGATCAGCTTTCTGATTTCGTCAACACCGCTGTCATCAAGACCATTTGTAGGTTCATCGAGGAGCAGCACATCGGGTTCCTCCATAATAGCCTGTGCAATAAGTATCCTCTGCCGCATACCGAGGGAATATTTTCTGATCGGGCGCTTATCGTCGGGATCAAGCCCTACCTCCGAGATAGTCTCACGAATTTTGTCTTTGCTTATCTTCTTTTTTATCCCTGCCAGCAGCTTCAGATTTTTATATCCCGACAAGTCCGGAAATAGTCCTGCATTTTCAATAGCAATACCCACACTGGGCAGAGCGTCAATGTCCTTGTGCAGCACCTTGCCGTCTATCTCAATGCTGCCGCTTGTAAGATGTATAAGCCCCGATATCGCACGGAAAAGCATGGTCTTACCGCTGCCGTTTCGCCCTACAAATCCGTAGATATTTCCGCCCTCCAGTGTAAGAGACACATTGTCGATCACTGTGCTGTTTTTGAATTTTTTAACTGCATTTTTAACTGTTATCGTTGACATTTCTATCCCCTCACACTAATATCTCTTTGTTGTTAAGGCTAACATCAGATCTGTTCACATAGGTGCAGAATATGACACACACCGCAAATAAGATCACTCCCATTACTATTACTGACGTTACAATGCTCCGCCTGTTTTCTGACATATTAAAAATGACAGCCAAAGGGTTTATGTTTTTTATGAGGGTATTCTCAAAGCCGTACCTTGCAGATATAACAAAGGCATAATGTGCTGCCGCTCCGACAGATAATCCGATAGTACTGCCGAACAATGCCGAGAAAAGATTTGTGGTGGTAATAAGTATCCAAATGTACAGTATCATCATCATGGTTATCCCAACTATTTTTCCTATATCCCCGGGCTGATTTGCAACGCCCATTTTGGCAGTCATTAACCATATCACAACCACGTTGACAAGGACTATAACAGCGCTCTGCAAATATATACGAGCCGAGTTTTTGACGAACCATTTTGTTCTCTTGTTCTCTCGGATAAAAACATAAATATCGCTGACGTTCAGGTTATCAGACATGGTATGTCCGAACATAAAAAGATAGACAACAGCCACAGTCAATGTGTACAGCATAAAGGGCAGGCTTGCATCACGAAGTGCTGTAAAACCGAAAGCGTTTCCGATAAACAAAAGATCAAAACTCTCATCGTATTCTCCCAGACTGCGCTCTGCGAGAATGTTGAAAAAATTACGACCGTTGAATATCAGTGACAATGGGACAATAGATGCGATCATTAGAAGCATTTTCTTCATTCTCTCACTCCCTAGATATAGTCTTTTCTGCCACAGAAAAGCAGCAGAGCCGAACTCACGACTATCACCGCACCCATAGCAATGAAAAACGCTAAATAGTTCACTCCACTCCTGCCGTCACAGTAATAGTAAGTAACATATTTGAATGGATCGAGTGCGGTATATTTTTTATCTATATCATCATTCATGCTGTAGTTTTCAAGGAACTGCATTATGTTTATGATAAGAAATCCGACCCCGAAGGTCAGCACTTTGTTCCTTCTGCAAAACACCGAACAGGCAAGAGCAAGCACCCCGAACACTCCCGACATCAGAGAAAACATAAAAGCATGAAGCATACTGTACAGAAAGGGCGCAGCCGCCAGCAGTTCTCCAAAGGGAGCATTGGGGTAGTCTGTGGCACGCATAACGCCGAAGCCGTTAAAACGCCAGTTCGGGTTGAATAGATTTGCTCCCATGGAATTATCGAAGATGAGATAATTAAGACAGCCGTTTATCATCAGCGGAACGAAAAATATCAGAAATGAGCCGATAAATGCAGCTGTGATCTTTGATATGATGTACCTTCGTTTACCGCAGTAGGCACACAACAGAGTATCCGTGTTGGCTGCCTTGTCGGTAAGTATCGAAAAAGAAAAGGGCAAAGCACACAGGAATGGGAACAGCAGCTCAAGATAGCTGAGCAGTCCTGAGGGTACACAGAGGATAAATGCTTCAAAGGAAGTTATGACCGACGATGGGTCGTTCCCGGGAAAGCCGTCTCCTTCCATTCGTAGGGCGGTAACACCGTATGAACTGAAAACAACCTCTAAGAGACATATCATCATCATTGCCGAAAAGCCGAACATAAAGCCCTTTTTGTTAAGCATTATTTTTGTTTGGGTAAGTATACTTTTGATCATATATTTGCCTCCGTAGGTTTATATTAATACATAGAGGAGAAGATTCACTTCTCCTCCGATGTATTATCCTTACATAAACCTGAATTCACCAGACACCTTGCATTTGCAGCCTGAAGTCTTGTTCTTAACATATCCATAATAGGTTTTATTACCTCTGCACATGGATGAATCAAACGAATATAACTGGTTAGTGTTATATACATCAACATAATCGGAATAGCCCCCCGTCTTAACCTTAAATCGGGGTGTTCCTTTGCTATAGCCGCTTACGCTTGAAATTGATGTTGCCCATACACCATACGCATAGTCAATTGAATAGCCTGATGTAGTTGTAATAGGGTTATAGTCGTCAGAATGTGCAAGTTCATTGCTGAACGAAGCTGTACCATAAGCGTTTACACCTATAGCCGACATCGATGCCATCATCATAACAGCAGCACCCATAGCTGCAATTCTCTTAACGATTTTTTTCATATTAAACGTCCTTTCTCAATATAAGTGTAATTTTCTTTAAGTTTTGTTGCAGAGTATTTTAATTTCATCATATCACACAATTATTGCAATGAATAATTGTGCAAAATAAATATTCACATCTTCATTGGATTCACCAAACCTTTCTATTTTTATTACACCAGTTATGTATCAGAAAATCAACGTTCCGCTGTTGACTTCCAGATACTCGTATTTACTTCCGCTGTAAACATATACATGAGCTTCAGTACGATATTTTCTTCCTGATACCGCCGATGAATATGTATCGCTGACGTATGCGCTGCGTCCGTTCACTGCTTTTGTAACAACATCAACATTACTCCAAGCACCGTTTGAATATTCCTGTAGATACAGATAAATGCTTATCTTTGTTGCTGTGGATTTGCCCTTAGCATCACATTTATAAGCTATATTTGAGCCTGAACGATATACACTTGTACTAACATTGTCTGTGTACAGATACATTAATTCTATACCCGGTTCTACATAATCGATTACGCTATTCGCCGAAACACTCATACTAAGCGAACACATCATAATGCATATAGCCATTATCGTAGAAATCATTTTCTTCATAAAAAATGTGCACTCCTTTCCTCAAAATTTTGTTCCCTTTATATACTGAGATACAAGTTTGAGTAAATTTGTACACACTTTTCGTAAAAAATATTTTATTTTGTAGGATTAACCGAATTTGCCATTTCAATTATGTCATTTTTGCACAAATCTCCGTTTATGGAATATACATAATTTCCATCATTCCAAACAATGATAGATGAGTTGTCATCATAGGATAAAAACGCTTCACAGCCTGATACGGTAACATATTCTGTTTTCCTATTTTCAGTATCAATATTATGGGTTGCCGTTAATGGACTTTGAGAATAAAAAATGATTTTATTTTTGAAACGATAATCAATGCCTAAATGTGCAATATCCTTAATTCTGCTTTCTTCTACAAATCCTTTTGGAATAAACGTCGGCTCATAATAGATAAATTCATCGTTCATATCATCTGCGGGAATAGCTCCTTGAACAGCATGCACATCAGCGTTATTTTCATTTTGCGAGACAAACAAACCTACGAACCATTCTCTTAACTGTGGAACAGCGGCAACTGTAATTGTACTCATCATTAAAACTGCCGCTATAATAAAAATAGTCTTCCTCAGAGTTGTTTTTATCAAAGGATAATACGGTCTGCTTCTGTCCTTTATCAGCCTGTTTACTTTCTTTTTGTAAGTCTCTGAAAAATCACATTCGACATCTGCGATAGATTCCATTTCTCCTGCACACGGCAGTATTACCGCTTGTTCGATAGCTCTATACAATGCTGTATTTTCATTCACTAATATCACCTCGTAATTTTTCAAACAAAATCTGTTCAGCCTTTCTCAGATATTTATATACAGCGTTCCGTGAAACTCCCATAAGTTTGGCGGTTTCATCGGCATTGTGTCCGTAATAATAAAAATATGTAATTGCGACTTTGTATTTTTCTTCCAGTTCGCTGATTGCCTTAGATAAATCGGCAACATTATAATCGTTAAATTCATCGGCGGAAGGAATATCTCTCATTTCTTCATGAATGTCATTGTAGAAATGCTTTTTTTCTTTGTTATAAAGTCTATAAGAAGCGTTTCTAATAGTTATAATCAAGTAAGCTTCCATTTTGTACACGGGTAAATTGTGAATTTTATGAAAATTATCGGCTATTCTATAAAATGTTTCCCATACAGCTTCTTCCGCTAATTCATGTGATCTTAAAATCTTAAACGACTCGGTATATAGCTTTTTTTCAAACTTTTTTACTAGTTGTTCAAAACTTTTTTTATCTTCATCATCGTTTATCAATGCCAGACAAATGGCTAACATAATATCACCCCTTTAACTTCATTTGTTAGTATATAACAAGTATATCACTAAAAGTTAAATATTTCAAGCGTAAAGATACAGAAAACTCAGACTTAGCCACATGTAAATTCTTCAGCCAATCGGAATACTCATAACGGGTAATATCCTTGCCCTGCTTGCAGGTGCGCCTATCGTCAGCCTGACCCGATCGTCCTTTCCTTGGAGGTTCCATGCCACATAACCTGTACAAACTCGCAGAGCTTAACTGTTGTTCAAATTCATCGTTTGTAAATTCCGGTGAGGTCATAGCGGAATGGTAAAGTTTCTCTGATTTAGCCAAAAGTGTTCGCTTCTCGGCATTTTTCTCTTTGGGCTTTTTCTTGGCAAAATCCATCTGATTGCACGTTCTGTTTGGATTTTCAGGCGAAGGCATATCGCAGTATTTTGTCTTATAGCCGCCGTTCACAATAAAAAATCTGTTGCAGTTCAGACACCTGCGTATCTGATGCCCGACCATAAGACCTTTGAAAAAATCAACTTTCAGAAGCGATTGCAGTCGCTTGGCGTGGTAATATTCGGCAATAAGATACTCTCCGCTGCCCTCTGCCTTCTCTCTCGGAACAAGGTTCATATCGAGATTGTCGGTAAGATCATAGCTCATCCATGGGTCATTGATTGGATTGGCTATTTTCTTGTACGAAAGGCGAAGCACCACGAGGAGTAGTATTCCGTTGACACCAAGAAGTTCACAGAGGGCAGATTTCGTTTGCATGAGCTTACCCGTGAGATGTGCCTGGAGCTGATCGAGTATATCACCCTTGATGCCTATGTGGAGGGGCAGCCTCGTGAAATCTACATCTACTACAAGCTGCTCGACGAACCTCTGAAAGATAAAAGAAGCCTATTTAAAGGCGTATTTACGTTATTTACCCAGCATATGAAAGTGTGTTACTATTTGGCAAGACGACAACGCTTTCTGTCTACAGTCATATGTTTCAGGAGTATCAGGTCAAAGCTTGCGATGCTGTTGCAAACGCTTTGAAGTTCAATAGCGGCTCATAACAGCAAAAAATCTGAAGTCGGAGCTTCGGATTTACATACTTATTTTGCAGAAAAATACTTCGATTTTGCGACGTTTTTGAGCAATGCAATTGTAGTGATTTTAAGCCGATTTCGGTGATTTTTAGCACAAATAAGTGGCAAACAAGTGGTTGAAAGTGGTGCATTTCTACCAGGAAGAGTACCGTATGCGTAATGACAGCAGGCGGTTAATTTTTAATTAAAAGCTATGCGACGAGGGCAAGCTTGTGTGCGAGATTGACAAGAGCGAGCCGCCTCGGCATTGTTATGTGGCGAGAAGGATGTAGTACTTCATAGGCATATCCATAGCAAAAGGCGGACTAAACATCCGCCTTTTTGTTTGTTATGACAGTTCAGAAAGTGATCTCATCACAAGGTCAATATCCTTGCTTTCGAGCTCTTGTATGATATGTAAATACGTTTTCTGTGTTGTTGTCATGCTTGCGTGACCAAGTCGTCTTGCTACACTTGCGATTGAAACGCCCGCAAAAAGTAAAAGCGAGGCGTGGGTATGACGAAGTCCGTGTACCGAAATAACAGGTACATTAGCTTTTTTACAGTGTCTTTCCAAAATGTCATTGACTGTTGAATTGTATATTTTCGAGCCGCATTTGACAAATATCGGTTCGTCTCCGGGCAACTTCTTAACCAATCTAGAGAACTGAATTACCGTCATCCAGTCCATCTGTATCTTACGTACGGATGACTGATTTTTGGTAGGCAGAAAACCGCCGTCACCTTTATAATTCCATGTCTTGCTGACAGATAGTGTCTGACGCGGAAAATCAAAATCTTTGGGAGTAAGTGCAAGCGCTTCCGAAAAACGCATTCCTGTCTTGGCAACAAGAAGAATAAACCAGTCCCAATTAATTTCAGGCTCAAGATTAAGAGTGTTAAGCAGTGTATGCAATTCAAACTGATTAAGGTACTTTACCTTCTTTGCTTTGGGCGGTCTGCCTTTAATAATTACTTTGCGCGTCGGATCACGCTCGATTAAACCCTCATCCACCGCGTCAAGTATTGCACATTTCAGCTGATGATGAAAATCCATCGTAGTCTGTTTCTCGTGGTAAACCGCATAATCATTTATCAACTGCTGATATGTGATTCTCGAGAGTTCATGCACCTTTAAATCGGGTGCTAAACGCTTAAGCCAGGACTGCGTCATAAGATACTTGTCCATCGTGACCTTGCGTATTGCTCCCTCCTTGTAAACTCTTATCCACTGTGCATAATATTCATGGAATAAGGCGTCCTTGGTGATTGACTTTAACATTTTATACCTCCTATTATTTCGGCTTATAGCCGTTTTTAACTGGTTTTATTAATTGAATGAATAATTGCAAACAAATTTACTGACGCTTGGGAACAGCGTAAGTTGGGCGAGATTTCAGAATCATTTGAATATGGTCTAAACGCTGCCGCCACTGAATATGACGGCAAGCATAAATATATACGAATTACAGACATAGATGATTCGACACATCTATTCTTGCAAGATGATCTCACATCACCCGACATAGACTTTTCAACCGCAGATGATTATTTACTGCAAGAGGGCGATGTTCTATTTGCAAGAACCGGAGCGAGTGTAGGAAAAACCTATATTTATCGCCGTTCTGACGGTGATTTGTATTTTGCAGGCTTCCTTATCCGAGCAAAAATCAAAAGCGATTATGATGCGGATTTTGTGTTTCAGAATACTTTGACAGACAGTTATGATAGCTATATTCGTATCACTTCTCAGCGTTCCGGACAGCCTGGTGTCAATGCTCAGGAGTATGCTAATTTTGCATTATCTGTTCCAAGTCTTGCTGAACAGAAGAAAATCGGAGCTTATTTCTCTCATCTCGACTCCCTTATCACCCTTCATCAGCGTAAGCAAAAAAACAGGAGCCAAGAATGAATCTTGACTCCATACGGCTCACATTATGTTATTATTCATTAGTTGAAATTTCAAAGCCGCCGCTCAGGATGAACTCTCTTAAAAGTTTATCCAGCTTTGAGCGAACCTTTCGCTTGGGGATTTCGGTTTTCTCTGCTTTCTCGAAATATTCTTTTGCCACATCAATATTAACCTGCTCAACAAGCTTATCATATCTACCGAAAGCATTTATATCCTCTTCCGTAACGTGCAATGACATGAACTTCTTCAAAGCAGTTTCGTTAATGCCCAGGTTTCTTGCAAAATTACAGAACTGGTCACTTTTTGCTCTTGACTGATATTCGGTGATGTAATCAAGAATTGTTTTGTCATCATCAATAACAAGCTCAGCATTCTGAATATCCTTCAAAAGAATGTTGGCATACTTCTGCTGATCTTGCGATAGGTTGGCAAATGATTTATGCAGCTCGTTTAACATGACATTTCGTGTTTGTTCATCAGTGCCGTCACCCATCATCTTGATATACTTTCTGAAACGGGAATTCATATATTCGGCATCAATTTTATCCGTAGAAAGCGACATCAGATAAGGTTCAATATCATACGGCTCATCGTCGGAACCGCCCGATCCACCCGTGCGCAGCTCTTTGTAACGCCTCAGAAGAATGTTATAAATGTTCTCATCAAATAAAAGCGTTACAATGTCCTTGTTTCCGTTATCGTCTTCAAATTCATAGTCACGTTTCTCCCAAACAAAGCCCTGAACCCTTGCCGATTCAAGGAATTTGTTGAGCTCCTTAAACAGTTTTGAAAACTTTCTTTTCTCCGTCACATCATCGGGAAGTCTTGAAAAAATCAGGGATTCCTGCAATCTTGAATATATCATTGATATCCGAAAAAGCAGCATTCATATTTTCAAGATTTTGTATGAGCTTTGCTACGAAAATGCCGTAAGGCTTTTGTCCCGAATATTGCTCGAAAGCATATTCTATAATATTTTTCATAGTGTATGGTCTGCGATAGTAACGAATGATTCCATGGGGCTTATCATCATTGAACACACGGTTTGTTCTCGAAAATGCCTGAATAATCATTTCGATATTTGACCACTTATAAAACTTATCCATATACAACGTGTTAAGCCACTTGGAATCGTAACCCGTAAGCATCTGATCTACAACAATGAGAATGTCAAGACACTTAGACGGCTCATTTTCTACAGCGGTATAGGGTGTTTTATGTGCCAATCTTGCACACACGTCACGCTTAAATGAGGCGTATCCCGAGATATTAAAGCACGTACCGAATAGACTGTTATAGTCTTCGAGCATCTGGGCTATACCATCAATTTTTTCGATAGAGCTTTCGTTGTTTCCATCGCTGGGATCAAAAACGGCAGTTGTTTTCAAACCGCAGTCACGCTGGGCAAACAATTTGTAATACTTGATTGCCTCGGGGATGCTGCTTGTTGCGAGTATTGCATGAAACTTTCCGTTGTGGCTCTGGCTCACCCAATTATCTAGAATATCATCAATTACTGCTTTTCTGTGTTCATCACGGTTATACTGTGCATCTGTAAGACATCCCTCGATACTTTCTAGCGAATCGCCGTCATCATCAAGCTGTTCTCCCATAGGTACGTCATACATCCAATGCATATAAATTTTTTTCTTGCTGTCATTGGCAAAGACTTCGGTTTCATCCTGTGCTTTTGCCTTTTCAAGTGCAACCGCTTTTCGCAGGTCTTTGTCTTTATATGTAGGCTGAGGAACGCTGTCAAATCCGAGGACATTGCCGTCACGCATACCGTCGGCAACCGTATACCTTGTGCCCTCAAGTTCATCGCCGAATACATCAGCTGTGGTGGAATCCTTTTTCTTGTTGATTTCAAGAATCGGAGTGCCCGAAAAACCTATGAAAATCGCGCGTGGGAATGTGTATTTTATAGATGAAAGCATACGGCCGAATACACTTCTGTGGCACTCGTCAACGATGAAAACAATACGCTTGTTATTAATTTTTTCAATATCATCATTGTTTATTCCGTCTTCTGCCTTGATACGGCTCATTTTCTGAATAGAGGTTACAATCAGAGTGTCGCCTACATTATCACTTTTCAGCTTGGAAATCAGCACTTCAGTATTTTCAGTTGACTGAACGTCATCTGTTTCATCGGCAAAACCTCTGTATTCACGCAGCGACTGCATTCCAAGTTCAATTCTGTCCATAAGGAAAACTACCTTGTCGGCATCCTTGGAATTTGCAATAAGCTGTGCGGATTTGAAACTTGTCATGGTCTTACCCGAACCGGTTGTGTGCCATACATAACCGCCGTAAATGCTTTTATCGTCCCACTTCATCTCACTGACACGACGGGAAATCTTACTTGCAGCATAATACTGATAGCTTCTCATAACTTTAAGTGTGTTGTCGGTCTGATCTGCAACCGTATAGAAACCTATCATCTCGTGCGCCATAGGAATTGACAAAAGCCGCTCGGCAATCATATTCCAATCATTAATCGGATTGTTATATTTATCTGCCCAATGAAAGCAGAAAGTTTTTCTGAACTTATCATCACTTCCTGGGTTGGCAAAATAGGTACATTCTTCGGGATTCATTGCAACAAACACCTGCACAAGTGAAAACAGCCCCGTAAACACACCTTCGTAGAGATATTTACGAATCTGATACTGTGCTTCACTGACAGGTACGTTGCTTTTTTTCAGTTCAACGTGAATGACAGGCATTCCGTTAATCAGCAGACAGAAATCGCCGCGGCGATTGGGATAAATGCTGTTCTTCGCCTTGAATTTCGGCTGCTGTGCAATCTGATAACGAGTTCTGCCTGCGGCTATTTCATTGCGGTCAAAGATTTTGAGCGATATCGTCTTCTTGAAATTGTGCGTGTCATTTTCGTTGTCACGGATAATCTGCACAGTTCCGCCATTAATAAATCCGTTTAGATTCAAAGGCGTGCGAAGCTTGGCTATCTGCCCCATAATCTGTGCCATTTCACCATCTGTCATCGGGAAATCGCCCAAACGGTCAATATCTCTGTTGTTTTCAAAGATGATTTTTGCCCAGTTATCAAGCAAATCTTTTTCGGTAGGATATTTTATTACGCCGTCTTTCCAGCCCTTTTCTTCCACAAGACATTTTATCAAGGCACTTTCAAACGCTGTCTCACTGTCAAATCCCATTAGTAGTCACTCCCTTATGCAGCATAATTACTGCTTTTCTTTTTTATTTTCTATCATGCGATCAATATTGTCGTATGCATCTTCAATTTAATCGATTTTCCTTACACAAACATCTTTTCAAGGCAAGATTTTTTGATATTTTTAAGTTTTTCAAGCTTACGCTGATGAAGGGTGATAAGGGAGTCGATGTTGCGGAAATAGTCTCCGATTTTCTGTTGCTCTGATACACAAGGG
>NZ_JAOQJZ010000002.1:0-309007 GCF_025567495.1 Hominimerdicola aceti
CTCCATATTTCTTTGCGTAATTCATTAAGGATTGACGAAACTTCATATCTTGTGTTATACTATTCATGAGAGATAGGCTTCCTTTCTGATTTGAATTTGGTGTGGTAACTTTATTTTATCAGATTTTTGCCTATCTCTCTTTTCTTTTTTCTTAATTTTGTCCAATATCTATTGTAGCACTACACTCCAAGTGGATTAAGCACAGTTTTGGTCATTGATTGTTCAGGTAGTATGCAATACAACGATCCATATGAAGCAGGCAGAAAAAAGGCAGCTGAATCGTTTATTAATGTTCTAAGGAATAAAGATAATGTAGCTATTTTGGCTGAAGACAGCAGGCCTCAGATACTTTGTAATTTTACTTCTGTGGGTCAGAAAAACATATTGTTAAACTCGTTGAATAATATCTACTCTACCGGAGGTAATAATTTTGATGCGTCGATAAATCAATCAATTCAACTACTAAAAACACAGACAGGTGCTCCAAAAAAAATGATTGTATTTATGTCTGATGGTGGATGTAATATTTCTGATTCATATTTAAAAGAAGCGGATAGTTTAGATATTTCGATCTACACTATTGGGTTTGGCTTAGGTTCTGATGATAAAACACTTGAACATATGGCAAAGATGACTCATGGTGAATTCTACAAAGCCATTACAACTAATGATTTAGCCGATATTTATTCCCAAATTGCATTGGATACTTTCTTTGATACAAAAGATACAGACGGTGATGGTTTGTATGATGTTTTTGAATTAGCTGGTATACGAGTGCAGAACGGACAGATAGTTAACACTAGATATGATTTGCCTGACACTGACAAAGACGGATTAAAAGATGGTGTTGAAATTGAACCTGTACCGATTTATAAGACTATTATAATGGATCACAAAGAGCAGGAAGTAACTGCTGGTTATTATTTTATTATGAATTCTAATCCTGAAAGTAATGACGATTCAGATGGTGACGGTTATTCGGATATTGAAGATCCGTATCCCATGGATAAACCTGACATTTTAGGTGATAAATACGATTTCCTTGATGGAGAGACATATTATCTTACTAAAATGGTAGGTATTTATCCGGAATACTATATGAATGTAAAAGACAACTCCACTAATCCAGGGGCGTCTTTGATAATGTATAATTATACAGGAAACAATAATCAAAAATTCAAGTTTGAATGGTGCGATGAAGGTTATAAAATTCATGCATTGAATAATGAAGAATTGGTATTAACTCTGCACTTGAATGATGACGGAAGTTATTCTGTATTTATGGGCAATGACTTAAACTTGCAGGGACAATTATGGGAAGTACTACCTTATAATAACGGTGCTAAAGGATTGCTTGGTGAGAATGGTCTGGTAATACGCTCAAAAGTTTTGTATTATGAAAACAACGATACTATAGGTAAACCTTTATACTTAAGCTATAAAAACAATCAAATTTCAGTATCAACAGACAGAATAAATAATGCAAGATTTATGACTTGTGCTATTGCTGATTGGACGAGGTTTGGCGATGCTTATATGCAGTATGTTGGCTGGACTTATACTTCTAATGATAAAATCAATAGAGCCATGAAAAATTACACGAATAATACCAAAATTGGTCTTAAAAAATATGGCGATGATAAAAATATATATTTTTATAACGAAAAGATGCTAGTTATTAATCAATCCAACGGAAATTTTTCAGATGATGGTGGATTAATGTTTGCAGATGTGCCTATGCATGGAGTAATATGCGAATTAATGGCAGCCTTTAATGCAGCAACATTAGCTGGTGAAAATGTTAACTTTTTCAAAACCGCAGCAGAGTTTGAATATAATGCTTTAGTTTTAGATATAGTTACTGGTGGATTATTTTCCAATAAAACCGATTATTTAAAAGATGGTTTTTATGGTAGTAACCCGGATAAAGTATCGGATTGGCTAGACTCTCTCAACCTAACATATAAAACTTACAAGAACCCTAAAATTGGTGATTTAGAATATGCATTTGATTTTGGCAATGCTTTAGCTCAAGAAATGGATAGCGAGTTTACAAATGGTAATGTTGCTTATTTTTCATATAAGTACGAAAGTTCAATTGAGTTAGGAGCATTCGCAAAAGTTGTCACATATCAAAAACAGCATTCTGTTGCTGGAATAAAAGATGATAACTCAGGTATGATAGCGACATTTAATAGATACAGCAACTATACTGAAGCACAACACAATGATGGAAATACGACCTATTTTAATTCTATTGATGAAATCGCGAATAAAGAGGGTTGTATTTTTGATGTGGGTTATTTAATACAGAAAAAATAAGGTTTTATTTCAGCGTTTCAATATGATAATTTAGCAGGCTGATTTACATTAACATTTTGCCAATCAGCCTGTTTTATTTCATTAATAGGTGCTTTTGTGAAATCAGAAATTTGAGGATTATTATGAGAAAAAAATATAGAAAAAATATGATTGCGTTTCCGCTAATATTTATAATTATCGGCTTACTTATTTTAAGACATTTATTCACAAATCAGGGCGATATTAGTATCCATGTTAAAGATAATTATTCTCATGCTTGTCATGTTAATGATTTAATTGTTTATCTTGACTCTGATGGAATCTATTGTAAAAATTCAAAAGGAAATATAGATAAAATATGTAATATCTCTATTGCAAAAACTTCTACTGTAACAGCCGACGAGGAATTTATATTCTTTTCTCCCTCAGTTGATTCTAAAAAAATATTTCAGCTCGACTGTTTTGGTAATGTTATTAAAATACATAACATATCACATAGTATTTACGATATGTATTTCGTCGATGACATATTATATGTTCTTAATTATTCCGATATTAATATGCGTTATGACATAAAAGCATATAGTAGTGTTGATGATATGAAAATAATTGATTTAGATAAATGCCCATATGACTATAATATAACTGTTGAAAAAAATTTTTTTTCTGCCAATATACAAATTATCAATAACCGCAATCATTGTTACTTGAAAATAACTGATAAAAATGAAAAAACAGTTTTTTGCAATGTATATAATAAGAAGAATGCAAAACAGATTTTTTTATCTAAAACTGATATGACAGCATCTTTATATGATAATAAATTGATATTGTTTCCGCTAAAATCAGGGAAATTAAACAACTATTATATAATAAATATAGATAATGGTAAAGTCGTAGAATCCGGGACAACTTTTAATATTGATTATTCATATCAGCCGATTAAACAATCTGATAAATATTTAATTATCATAGCACAGTATTCACATTACGCAAAAGGATTTACAGATAATGTATCTGAACAAATTGACGGTGACAGAATTATTTTATGGAATTATGAAACATCACATTTTGAAGAAAAGAAAACTAAAAATCACGAAAGAATCATTTATGCCAACTCCCAAAAAGCAATAACCTATTATAAAGGTAAATATCTGACATATTCGCTTGAGGATTGGAGTCTTATTAAAAAGCAGTCAGTTGATGAGATCAAAGAAGGCGGTTCGTACACTTTTGAATCCTGCGGTGACTACATTTTTGTGTTCGATAATAATTCCGGTGAATTGCTGAATACTATCAACATTGCTTAATTTGATTTGCTCTGTAAACTCATATGTTTGCAGAGCAATCTTATTCTTCAATTTAATATAAACAGCAAAACAACCGACCGTTTCTTAGACAGTCGATTGTTTTAACTATTAATTAACATAACTAAACCTATTGCTGATAACTTCTTCTTTCTCAATCGGTTTTTTACGTTCCTTATTGCAGCCCCGATTTTACGGGCTTTTTTTTTGACGTTTTAGGGACGAAAATTTTTTAGTGTGAAACTGTAGATGTTTTTTAGTCAAAAAGGGATTTGAACCCACGACACTTGATACTAATCAGGGGTTTTGGAAATGTGTCGGCATTTTCAAGGGAATCGTTACTGATTTTCGCATAAAACTATTTCACAAAATTTGCAAGCCTATTTTGTTGGTTTCTCACAAAGTTGAAAACCGATGAAATAGGCTTTTTTCATTTTCTGAGGTTCATTTCCACTGTTTTCTTTTACAGGCACAGAGCCTTCACGGGTTGCAATGTACTTCACATAGTTCTGCGATTTTTTTTTTACTGCACCTTTTTTCAGGTATCTGCTAGTTACGATTAGCATGGGCATGGTGTCACTCCTTTCGTTGGGGATTGATATTTCTTCGTGAATGTTGTATAATTTAGAAAGTAATGATAAAATACACAGCGAGGGTACATGTATGGAGAAATATGAGGTCGCATTACTGAATTTAACTGAAAACTCAGAAGTCAACACGGTTGTATATGCAGATGAAGCAGAAACATGCGATACAGATGATTTTCCAACAACCGAACAACAGAAGTTGTTTATAAAGGATTGGTTTGCATTGTTATAATATATCAAGAATCCAAGGAGGAATATTTCATGAGTTTATTTGGTGATATTGATCTGACTAAGCTGTTTGACCATGACAGCGAGTACGGAAAAAGTTATGTATTCGGTGAGATTACAGACGAGATGATTGCAAGAGCCGAACAGACTTTAGGATATAAAATGCCTGCATCATACATTGAACTGCTGAAGGTTCAAAACGGTGGTATGATTTCTGATGAATTAGATGAGAGCTGGCTGACAACGATCTACGGAATCGGTCCCACTGCTGACACATTCAACAGTCTGGAAGAGAGATTTGAAAACTGGAAGGAAGAATGGGAGTATCCTGACATTGGTATTCCTTTCGGTGAAACACAGTCAGCAGGTCATGATATGTATTACATGGATTTCAGATCTGCTGACGAAAACGGCGAACCTCGCATTGTCAGAATAGTCAACGAGATGGATAATGAAGTTTATTTCGTCGCTGACAATCTCGTGGAGTTTATTAAGTTGATCATTGCCAACCAGGAAATTGAAGAGAACGTTTGGATTAAGGAGATTGTTATGGGTTTATTTTCTAAAATAAAGGATTTTCTTAGAGGTCCTATCTATCGGATAAACAGAGAAGTTCTGGCGGATTATATGAATAATGAAATTCAGTTTTCAGTGGAGAATAATTTATCTGCCTGTGGAGAATTTTATTTGTCACCATCAGAAGATGAACCCGAAGAGCATATCATCATAACCAACAACGATGCTCCGTGTAAATGTCCGATGGAGTCAGAGAAAGATTTTACAGGCATTACGATTTACGCCAACAGAAGTTCATATTACAATCCTGAAAAGGATGAGATTTATCGCACTGTTGATGAATTTATACGATTCAAATTGAATGAATTTCCTGAATGGTTTATTTTCAGAGGTGAAACATCAGATTTAGATAAGTATATGATTAAGAAGTAAAAAATCAAATCCGAGAATTATGTACATGCCGTAATCAGACACTCTGATCATGGCTTTTGTTTTACTCCTTCTGATACCTGACAGCATCCTCGCAGTTAATGGCACCGTTGATTTTACGCACCTCGTTGATGCACATGACAAGAAGCTGACGAAGCGTTTCATCGTCAACATCATTCGCCACCGCAAGCAGGTGCGTCAGCTTGCCAAGCTCAACAGCAACCTTGAATAGCAGATGTGCCAAGCGCTGTTCTGTACCATTGATCTGCGCTTTCACTGTTTCGGTAATCATCGGAGAGAGATTATCTTGCTGACTCAGATAGCCGATATAAAACATTATAGCCTTTTCAATGAACTCACTTGCTACATAATTCTTGTTCGTATAAAATGTGTCAAGTGAAATTGACAAAACCAAAAGTGAGTATGGCAAAGCACTTTTGACAGGAGAACATCTGGAACAGGACATTGAAAGAGATAAGGAACAAGCTATCGAATGGTTTACAAAGTCCGCAAACGATGGCAACGAGTATGCACAGGCTATTCTGGACGAAATATCGAAGTTTGAGAATGACCTGCTTGTGAATACGATTTTTAGTTTGTTTGTTAGCCTTAGTAGGTGTATAGAGGACGACTATGAGCAAAAGTACAAGTCGGTCAGGCAGACGGTGGACAGCAGGCTGCGGAGGATGATAAGACAGAAAAAGCTGTCGATTGGTATCAAGGACGAGCAGGCTCAGAGCTATGAGTAATCATATTAATTCCGGAGTATATAGATGTTTGAATGGCGGATTGTTTGGTGACAATTATTGCAAAGCTAAGCGTTTATACACGGATGTAAGTGATTTTATAACATAATTAATAAAAGGTGTATTGATTTAGTGAAAAATGTTTGATATAATGTCATACAAAGGCGGTGAAGGGTATGCTTAAAATCGCAGTTTGTGATGATAATGAGAGTTTTTTAGAAACATTAAAAAGAATAATTTCAGAGAATGCAATAAATTATTTTAAAGATGTAAATGTTCAAGGTTTCAATAACGGTCAACGTTTATTGAATCAGCACAAACGTTTATTTTTTGATGTGATTTTTTTGGATATTGATATGCCTGAATTCACAGGCTTTGATGTTGCAGAAATATTAAGAAAACAAAGAAGGGATTGTTATATAATATTTGTTACAAATCACAATGAACTGGTGTACGGAAGCATGGAATTTCAGCCGTTTTACTTTATACAAAAGTCTAGCGTTTCAAGATTAAATAAAGATGTTGTTAATGTTTTAAACAAGCTTTCTGTTTATTTAAAGCAGCACCAAAAAATAATTTTGAGCGATGAAGAGCATGGGCGAATCTGCATTCAATACAGAGACATTTTGTATATTGAAAGTGACAATCATCATGTGAAATATTGTATCTTGGATGAGTATGGTTCACAGATTCATATTAAAGTACGTGCAGTTATCGGTGACCTTGAAAGTGAGCTTGCGGAATACGATTTTTCGAGAGTTCATAAAAAGTATCTTGTTAATCTTAGTCATGTTTTTAATTTGGATATGAAAAATGACGAAGTTATTTTTCAGCAAGGTTTTAGACTTCCAATGAGTAGAAAGTACAAACACACGGTTGATACCGATTTTTCAAAATATTTGAGGGAAACGATATAAATGAGTATAATATGGATTGCTTTTGAAGTGATTATAAATTTCTATGAAGGTTTTATGGAAACTTATTTTATATATAAGTTTTTGCCTCCGAAAACAGAAAACACTAAGAAAAACATTATTGCTTTTGCATTGTGTTTCTGCACGCTCGGATTACTGATAACCGTAATGAATTACTTAACGATTTTTGAGGGCATTCTTGGAATTGTCTGCTACTTAACGGCTTTGTTTCTCTATGCCCTAGTGAACAGAAAAGGCAGTATAATAAAAAAACTGTTTGCAGCCACTGTTCCTCTTGTTATGATTTCTTTAATATCTATAATTACGCTTAATTTTGTTTCATCAGTAAATTCAATGTCAATAAAAGAAATAGTTACGGAATCCGGATTTGCTCGTTTTACGGTATTGATTTTTGCACAGGCATTATTCTTTATTTCAGTAAAGTTGATGCTGAAATTATTGGCAACGACTTCTGAGAACTTTAATGCAGTTGAGTGGATCGCTATTATATTAATACTTGCAATATCCATTATTATGATGTTCTTACTTCATTTGATAGCTATTGATTCGACGCAGAGACTCTATATAAACTTATTGATTTTAACGATAGTTGCAGTTAACATTATAATTTTTTATATGATTGATTCTATTTCTGTGAAAAATAATCAGAAAAAAGAACTGGAACTTTTAAAGGTCCAAGAGCAATACGGTCACCAATATATAGAGAATGCAAGTCAGCAATATGATTCGATAAGAAAGATTAGACATGATTTGAAAGATCAGTTGTCCGCTGTATATACAATGATAGCTCAGGGACACGCAGATGAATCAATGAAGTACATAGAGAAATATGTTAACGTTATATCAATCAGTGAAAGCTTTGTAAATACAGACAATTATATTGTAAATGCTATTATAAATTCTAAGTTTGCAGTCGCAGCGACAGAAGGAATCAGAACAAATTGCAGCTGCATTAAGAGCTTTGATGGTATAGATGATATTGATATGCTTCATATTTTAAGCAATACGCTTGACAATGCTATAACGGCTAGTGAAAAAATAACTGACGAGTCAGAAAGGTTCATAAACCTTGACATCAGTAAAACAATGGACATATATAGAATAGTAGTCAGAAATGCAATTAATGAGTCTGTTTTAAAAAGGAATCCGAGCCTTAAAACAACAAAATTAAATGCCCATAAGCATGGGTGGGGAATTAAAATAATACGAGAGATTGCAGAAAAATATCAGGGAAGATGTGAATTTTACGAATCTGATAAAGTGTTCACATGTTTGATAACGTTAAAATCAACTTTACTGTAAAACGTTAAAATCTCTTTATATTGGCAAGTTTAAGTTATAGCAAATTGAGAGAAACAAGTTAAATTTATAACGAAAAAGGGAGCTGTTACGCCGGTTTTTATATGGTGGACAGTTCTCTTTTTGTATTTCACGACAAAAACTTACACGTCACGCCAAATTGCTTGACTTGAGTGTAAATAAATTGTATATTATAGCAAATAAAAGACTTGGTGGAAGTAATGAAAAGATTAGTATCGATAATTTTGAATTTTATGATATGGTAGTGGCAGTGCGACCAGTGGTGTAACGTGTTATTTGACCAATACAAGGGGACATGGTTGGAGCTCGGTCACATCAACACATACAGCAACTGGTTACTCTAAAAGAAATTAAATAAAACAGGATCATATGTGTCTTAATTTGTTTTTATTTGGGCATAGTGAAAGCTATGCCCGAATTATTGAACGAAGGAGTGTTGTATATTGAAAAAATATAGATCTGGACTAACGATAATTCTAAGTTGTTTAATGATAACGGGTTGTGCAAGCAATTCTGATATTTCCTCAATAAGCAAGATCTCAGATTACAGTTCAAATGACAATACAAGTTCTTATGAAACAGATGATACCCTTGATGATGAAGTTGAATACTATTATTCAGACGATACTCCGATTTATAGTTTTGAGAAAAGATACGAAAAAATCAAAGAACAATATCCCGATAAGTCTGTGCTTGTTTGGGTAAGTGACCAAAATATTCGATATGAAGATGAAGTAAATTCGTATTTATCTGAACACAATAAAAATTATGTATTGTGTTTCAAAAATCTTACATATGACGTTGATATGGTAGATGATAACTCTAACTTTATAACCTCATATGCACAACTATTGTCAGATGCGTTTGATAATGGAGAGAAATTCGATATAATTGATACAGGGCTTAAATATCAAGGCTTTGATACATTCTATAATCCATATCAGAATTGTGTCAACAATAATTTTCTCGAACCATTAAATACATACCTTGAAAACACCGAGTGCGGTAAGAAAATTTATGCCGAAATGTCAACAAATTATTGGAAGAGTTTAATGATAAACGGCAAAATTTATGGTATCGACGGTTCGTTGTCTTGCTTAAAAGAAGATCTTGGATATGAGCTTAATGCTGATTTAGTTGATAAAAACAGTATAGATCTTGATGATTTTTTAGGAAAATATGATACATCACTCCAGAAAGTTATTGATCTGTGCAAATCCAGAGGTTGGAAATTTACCATCGGAATGTACGGATTTATGCAATTATACTCAAATTATGATTTTATAACTGATAATATTTGCATCGATGATAATGGTCACGCCGTGAATATTTACGAAACCGATTATGCAAAAAATCTTTTCAATACCATATCCGACGGTTTCACAAATGACGTTATAGTCAACCCTGTCAATGATAATATAAATGATATAGATACATATTTTGGCTCTATAAATTCTACATTATGCGGTGGCTATACAAACAACAAATTTAAAACGAGCCAAGAATACGGTTTGCAAACGAGCTATGCCTCAACTGAATCATACACTATATATCCGCAATACTCTAATAAAATATATACTTCTTCAAAAGCTTTGGGCATATGTGCGTTATCAGACAACAAGTATCTTGCATTTGACGCTATCTGCGAGGTTATGACAAATAAAGAGTTGAATGATCTCTTGTGTTTTGGTACTGATTATGACATTATAAATGGATGCATAAAACCATATGGGTATTATAATACAATGGGTGTCGAAAACAGATTGATACGATATCCGTTTTATGGTGTTAATGACCCTAATTCAAATGAAAAGTACCACGAGGCAATAACAGATTTTAAATTATCAAAGAGTGTTGGCTTTTGTTTTGACACTACAAATGTTTCTGATAAAATTTTAGCTGTTGATAAGGTTTTAAAGACTATTGATTATGATTTTCCTTCTAAGGAATATAAAACAGGTAAAGAATATTTAGATAAATTGAACGATGATCTGAATTCCGCAGGCTTGCAGGATATTCTTGACGAGGTAAACAGACAGCTGGAGGAGTACAATGAAACACACAATACAGATAATTAGCATATTGTCAGCGGCAGCTATGACCCTGACCGCTTGCGGTAAAAGCGATAAAAATAAGGACAGCAACGCCGCACAGGCAGATAAGTGGAGGATAGTTTCTGTTTATGAATGTGCAGACTATGACAATAACATTTGCTTTTCCACGCAGGAAAATTCACGTCTTGACTTTGTGGATATGACAACCCTTGAGGACAGCCCTGTGTGCGACGACCCTTCTTGCAAACATCGTGAGGGTTCTGATTGCACTGCATATGGCAAGGACAATCACCCTTTTATTTACAATAAAAGGCTCTATTATCTGAGAAGTTCCGATATAATAACCAAAGATGACGGAACATATACAACAAATACCATGATGTTTTGTTCTGACATAAATGGTGCTAATGAAAAGCAGGTCGCTGAGATTGACGGGCTTAGCTATAATGATTATGATAGAATGGCGATAGTAGGCAGCTCAGCGTATCTTGTCATGACTAACCAGCCTTATGACAAGGATTTTAAAGAACTAGAGCCGTCACTGGAGTTGGTTTCGGTGGCTCTTGACAGCGGAAAAGTCAATAATATAGGCGAAGTCACAAAGGGATATAGCTGCGGTGCGTGGGTGTATGGCTTGTGGGATAATAAGCTCATTTTCCGTACATCAAAGGCGGCAGATAATCGTCCGTTTATGGAACGTTTGCAGGACTTTGCAGATAAAAACGGACTGTCTGAAAGTGAAGCTATCGAGCAGTATAACGATAAGGCGGAGTATGATTACCAGTATCTTTCCTATGATATTTCAAGTGGTAAGGTGGAGAAAAACGCCATGCCTGAGCCGTCTGCAATATCTGACAACTGCTATTGCTATGTGAAAGACGACAAGCCATGCTATCTTGACAAAAGTGGCAAAGAGCAGACTATCGAGGGCATTGATGACGGAACAAACGTGACAAATATTGCAACAATAAACGGCTATGCACTCATAGACAGCGAGAACAGTCAGTATCTTTTCAAAGAAAGCGACAAGACCACTTCAAAACTCACAGATACATATGACATTGCCGCCATAAAGGGCGATCAGGTTATTATCAGAACAGGCGGCACGCCCGCATATGAGAAGAAAGCTGTCTCGGAATTGGAGAACTCAAAATGAACCTCACCCTAACAAACCTCACCAAACAATACGGCAGCTTCACTGCCCTTCAAAACTTCAATTATGAGTTCACCGCAGGGGTGTACGGTCTGCTTGGCCCAAACGGCGCAGGAAAATCCACGCTTATGAATATCATCACCGATAATCTTAAAGCCACATCGGGTTTGGTGAGATTTGACGGCGAGGATATTACCAAAATGGATGCCGACTTCAGAAAAATACTGGGCTTTATGCCCCAGCAGCAGGGTATATACCCAAACTTTACCCTAGAGCGTTTCCTCTACTATATGGCAGCACTTAAAGGTATGAAAAAAGCGGACGCAAAGCCGCAGATAGAAAAGCTAATCAACCTTGTCAACTTGCAGGACAGCCGAAACAAACGCCTCGGCGGCTTTTCGGGCGGTATGAAACAGCGTGCCCTCATCGCACAGGCTATGCTCGGCGAACCGAAAGTCATTATCCTCGACGAGCCTACCGCAGGCCTTGACCCGAAGGAGCGTATCCGTATAAGAAATCTGGTGGCACAAATAGCTTTCGATAAGATCGTCATAATAGCCACCCACGTCGTTTCGGACATCGAGTTCATCGCAAAAGAAGTCCTGCTGATGAAAAGGGGCGAGATAATCGACAGCGGCGCACCGCATATCCTCTGCGAAAAGATCGACGGCAAAGTGTTCGAGATAACCGCCGACGAGAGTATGCTGAATGATATTTCCGCAAAATACAAGGTGGGAAATATCTCAAAGGACGAGAAAAATATCTACGTCCGTGTTATCAGCGAACAGCCGCCGAAAGACTTTGAGTACAAGCTCTGTAAGCCCGACCTCGAGGACCTCTACCTCTATTATTTCGACCAGGGGGCGAGCCGATGATCTTCATAAACGAACTGATAAAAGCGTCCTGCAAGCGCACAACTATTGCAATTTTCGCCGTTCTGCTAATTCTCAACGGCGTTTTGCTGTATATAAACGAGACAAAACAGACGCTTGAATACACCCCTGAACAGTACAAAGCCGCCTATCAGACCCTCGAGGGGCTTGACACACACGCCGCTTTTAAGCAAATTTCTCAGAAAAAAACGGAGCTTGAGTTGATACAAAGGCTGTCATTTGGAGAGGATATTTCGCAGGAAAACTGCAACGCTGAGGAACTTTTGAAAAGCTATAAAAACAAGGACTATCTTGAATTTACAAACGATATCTACCCCGAAATAGAGCTGACCGACCGCCTTTTTGAGGAGATATCAGCCTGCGAAAATTATGACAGCTATCTTGAAAATATCGACAGCACCGCACGGAAAATGACGGGCATTTCGCTGTTTGCTGACCCTGACAGTTTCAGCTACAAAAATATCGCACGAACGCCTGCGGACTTCGCCCACCTCAAAGGCTCTAAGCTCACCGCCGCACCCTCAAAGGGCGTTTCAATGGCAACGGGTTTTCTCGCCACAGACCTTATTGCAATACTGATGATAATGACCGTGGTTGTCACGATTGTCACCCGTGAAAAAGAGCTTGACCAGATAACCCTCGCGCGCACGACTTTCAAGGGCAGAATGCCGCTCGGTATCGCAAAGCTTTTCACCTGTTTTGCGGCGGCGATGGCAGCTGAGATCTTGCTTTACGCCGTGAACTTCGCAGTTTCATATTTTACATACGGCTTCGGCAATCTGTCAAGGCAGATACAGTCGGTATACGAATTTAACGGCAGTAATTTGAAAATATCCGTACTGCAATACTTTGCACTTTTCCTAGCGGCGAAACTTGCAGTTTACTGCGTATTTGCAGCGATCATCTACCTTGTGACGGTGGTATCGAACACCGCTGTAAAGGTATACGGCGCGCTGATGATAACCATAGCGGCGGAAGCTGTGCTGTACTATACCATACCGAGCACGAGCTATCTTTGTCCGCTGAAATACATTAATATTCTTGCATACGCCAACACAAAAGATCTTTTTGCAAACTATCTCAATCTCAACCTTTTCGGAAAACCTGTCAACTATATGGCTGTATTTGTCAGCTCGGCGTTGGTATTGCTGATTGTGATTTCCATACTCTCTGTACTGATATTTTCAAAGCAAAGGGTGATAAAAAGCCGCACAAGAAAATTCAGTCTTGCAAAGTTCAGCATTTTCAAGGGCAGGACGACAAACCTCTTTTTGCAAGAGTGCTACAAGGTCTTTATCGGCGGAAAGGCTCTGCTGATTTTGATAGCATTTGCAGTCATCACCGCAGTTTCATATTCTCCTATCAGCGAGAGCTTTTCGTCAGCAGACGAGGTTTATTACAAGCAGTATATGCTTAAATTTGAGGGCGAATACACTTCCGAAAAACAGAAAATGATAAACGAGGAAGATCAGAAATTTGCCGACGCACAAATGAAAATGTCAGAAGAAATGGCGAACTCAGAGGGCGACGGCGTTTTCATAATGATGAAGTATCAGGATATACTTGCTCCGCAGTACGCATTCGAGCAGGTCAAGGCTCACGCTGAGTATCTGAGTACAACAGAAAACGGTGAATTTGTCTACGACAGCGGCTATAAGCTTTTGACGGGCGACGAAAGTGCAGGCAACAAGGACTTGACCCTTGGTCTTACCGCAATGGCAATGGTGATACTTTGCCTTACCTACGTTTATGCCGCCGAGTATCAGACAGGTGCGAACGTGCTGTTAAAAACCTCTGCCCGTGGCAGGGAGGACACCTTTCTTTGCAAGTTCGGCATTGGCGTTATCATTGTGACGATCATTTTCGCTCTGACCTATACGCCCTACTTTTACAACGTTATCAGCGCATACGGCACAAGAGGGATAAATGCCCCAGCCTGCTCGATAGAATCACTTTCAACTTTTGATATTTCTATCAAAGAATATCTCATTCTTATAAGCCTTGGGCGGTATCTCGCTTTGCTCTGCGCAATGCTCATCATCTATTTTCTGTCGGCAAAGCTCAAGAGTGTTATCTCGACATTCCTTGCGGCGACGGCGGTGCTTATTTTGCCGATATTGCTGGCTCTGCTGGGGATAGGCGTGTTTGAGTATGTCTTGCTGGATCCTATTTTGGTGGGGAATTTGTAAAGGGTAATATCTTGATAAAAATATTTATTAATTTAAAACCACGCATCCAATACAAGCTTTATCTAAAATGACAATACTTGTATAATTCAAAGTGATAAAGACCTGCAAATAAAAGTCAAGCCCCAATTAAGTGAATTTACAAACAATTCACAAAGATAAAAAGTGCATGACTAAAAGACCGCATCAAAATCTTTTTTTTGAAGCAGTCTGATTAAAAAATATTTGTTTAGAAATCAGTTCAGAGCCTGCATGACCCGAGCATTGTAAATGCGCAGGAACTTGTGCACAGCGTTTCAAGAGTGGAATTAAGCATCACAGCCGCTTCTGTAATAATCTTAATGACGGAATCCGTCATAGGTAATACGCTTATCTGTGTTTTGCAATATGAGTGGATATCAGCAACTTTTTTATCACTATAGTTGTAATTGTTCTTTCTGCACCAGCTTTGATACTTTACCTTAAAAGCTGATAAGGAAAGCTTTGAAATAGAATGAATATGAGGAAACTTCAACACGAAATCGACCCATTTTTCGTGACCGTCAGACTCTCTGCGAGGTGAAGTGAATAATGTGTTGGCATTTGGAAAGCAGGAATCAAGCAGGCTGATAAGATTGTTTTTCTGCATAACAAGAATTTTATTATATTGAACATACTGCCTGTTAAGGATCTTAAGCGTTTTGCGAATATCATTGGCAGGTATGTACTCACGAAGGTCAAGCCATTTATCGATAGCAAACGAGGCTATTTTTAGAGAATCTTTCTTATCGGTCTTGACCTTTCTAACACGATTTGTGCCATAGTCATCGATCAACAAAGGATTGACTACGGATACAAATATACCCTGGTTGTGGAGTGCATTGGCGATCGGTTCATAATATGCACCTGTGTATTCCATAACAACCTTTGTTTCACCTGAAAGTGATTTGATGAGCTGCACAAGCTTATTGAGATCACTTTCTGTGTGAGACACATCAAATGGTTCAGCTATGACAACTCCATTATATATCGTAATATTATTACAACGTTTTAATCATATTTTTAAACTATTGACGACTATTAAATGGAATTGTTTCATCTATAAAAAAACAGACCCCTATTTAAAACAGGGGCCTGATAAATTTAGCATTTTTCTTTCATTTTGAACTTTGTCAGATTGATTATCAACGCAAAAAGTGCCATAAAAAGAACTGCCACTACGAGAGTAACTGTCGATAATTTAATAAGGCTGTCAGTTAAGCCATACATGGATCTTGTGAGTGCATTATACACTGTGTCATTATGTATCGCAAGCCCGTCATAATATTTTGTACCCTTTAGGATAGCACACGGAACAAGAATGAGCATTGAGGAACAGAAAAGTGAAGTGCCTACCCAATAAAGCAAACCACCTATATGCTTTCTGTTTACTGCTGCCATAACGCCTATAAGTATAACAGCCGTTGCAATAAGAGCTATCCTTATTTTTCTCGCAAGTACAAGCAGATCTTTAAGCTTTGTGGAAATGCCATTAGGTTTATTTATATGGCTCAAAAGCATAACGTCAAGGTCGGATTCAATTGCCTGTTCCACATTTTTTATTGTCTTCTGCTTTATGTCTTCAAGTTCCTGAGAATATTTAACGCCTTCTTTTTCAGCCCATTTTGTATAATCGTCTGAGATATTCTTTTCAAGAAGCGTAAAGTCTGCCTTAAACTCAGGAAGTCCACTCTTTTTGCCAAGAATATAACTGAAAGTATCTTCAACATAGCTATAAATAGCGTTTGATACATCAGTTTTGTTAATCGACTTCTTCAGGGTATCAGCTTCAACACCAGTGTAGGCATATTGTTGTTCACAATATGTCTGTATCTCTTCGAAAGCCGTGTCCTCGATTTTTATCTTGTACATACTGTTCGTATAGGTTGTCGGTTCAAAGAAAATATTGTCTGCCGCAAACAGAAGTGACAGCGCAAGGAATATAAACGCCAAAAACAGCGAGATTATCAGATTAGGCAGGTAGTTGTATAGTTTTTTGTTTTTCACAGATCTTACCCTCCTAATTCTTATATTCTTTGCTTACGACTTTGCAAATAACATATAGCCTCTGATCTGAAAGACCCATATATCCATTGTTCCAGCAAGTGTAGAGTATCAGATCATCTACAGGTGGATCTGCGGTCACGTCATAATACAAAAGGGAAGTATCTGTATCTGGAAGTACCTTAGTTTCTGTGACCTCATAAGTAAATTTGCCATAATCTGTTTTTAGTATCACTTGATCACCCACTAGAATATTAGGTAAATATCTGAAATAAGTGTGGTTATGTGCCGCAAGGACAACTCTGCCTGTAGCACCTATATATGCAGAATAGTTAGATTGCACAACCCCTTTTGCTAGGAGATCATCAGAGTCTCCCCAGTAAACAGGCTCTTTGTCAATGCCTGCCTTATCATTCTTTACGGTCAGCTCGGCATATTTGTCGCCGTAATACGGATAGATTATCTCATGCTGTTCCGTCTTATTTTCAGAATCTGGCACTGTGACTTTTGTTAATCCCTTCATAGGCAGTGCGTCTGCATTTCTGTATTTATTATCCTCTGATGGGTTTTTCAAATGAGCGTTCTCATTGAACGCTATTGCTGCATATCCTTGCAGCTCTATGAATTTTTTATAACTTACCAGCGTCATGATAGACAAACAAAGAGCCAAAACTAAAAGAGGCGTCAAGACCATTACAGCCACTGACGTCCTCTTATTTTTTTTCAGTTTGTTTGCGTCAGACGAGGAAGCTTTAACCTCTTTCCTGACCATATCTTAGCACTCTTTGTTCTTCTTAACAGCTACTGTAATACCAAATGCACTAAGAGCAAGTGTAAGAACCGCAGCAACCTGAACAGCTGTCATGCTGTTTGCACCAGTATTAAGTGAACCGTTACCTGTGTTTGTTCCAATGTTTGTATTGCCATCTGAATCAACAACCTGAACGTTCCAATCCTTGCTTGTAAGCTCGTCTACCTTGATAGTAACACCAAAGTGTTTACCTGTAGCTACGCAAGCATCAGCAATAGCCTTTCTGCTATCCTCGCCCATTTCCTTAAACACCTGTCTAAGCTGATCGTTTGTTAGTGAAGCAAGATCTGTTCCTGCACCAAAAAGCTTGTCAGCAACAGGCTGAACATATGTAGCACCACAATCAGAGAGAGCCTTTACCATGTAATCATAGTCAGCAGAGCTGAACTTTGAAGCGTGAGAATCAAGGTAGTTCTTAAGCTCTGATACGTGGTTAGAAGGAACACCTGCTGATTTAGCTGCAGAAACAACATCGGCAGAAGAAGCTGCTGATGCGCTTACAACCATTGTTGAAGCAATGATGAACGCAGTAACAGAAGCCGAAATTGACTTAAATATCTTTTTCATAACACCTATCACCTTTCGTAATATTTTCTTATAACAATATTATACACTATTAAAATTCGATTGTCAATATTTTTATTGGTATTTTTTTCAGAAAAAAGCAAATATTTTTACGATAATTTGAAATAGTTATGTATAAGTGCGTATATGCGCTATTTCATGCGATTGTATATTGCTGGAAAATACGAAAGATCCTCGGCATTCTCAAATAAAAGACTTATAACATTACTGTTTTGGTGCTTTTATGATTTTTGTCAAAGCTGATCTCAAAGCATTTAGATATAATTTCTACATTAATTATTATAATTATACGCCTTGACACGATATCATGCCATGGTGTATAATTCTTGTGTATAATATAATTGATGTAATGTGCAAGGAGGATATATGAAAAATTATCTCAATGAAAGCCTTTCAGCTCAGGAAAGAGCTGAAGCACTTGTAAATGAAATGACCGTAGAGGAGGCGGCTTCACAGCTAAGATATGACGCTCCTGCTGTTGAGCGGCTCGGCATTCCTGCCTATAACTGGTGGAATGAGGGTATCCATGGGCTTGCACGAAGCGGTGTTGCCACCATGTTTCCACAGGCAATAGGTCTTGCGGCTATGTTTGACACCGACCTTGTGTTCAAAGTGGCAGATATAACCTCTACAGAAGCTCGTGCCAAGTATAATGAGTATTCAAAGCGTGATGACAGGGATATATACAAAGGTCTTACCCTTTGGGCACCTAATATAAATATTTTCAGAGATCCACGCTGGGGCAGAGGTCATGAGACTTACGGTGAAGACCCTTATCTTACCGCAGAGTGCGGCAAGGCATATGTAAAAGGCTTGCAGGGCAGTGGCAAGGTACTGAAAACTGCCGCTTGTGCAAAGCATTTTGCAGTACATAGCGGACCTGAGGCTGTTCGCCATGAATTTAATGCAGAGGTTAGTTGGAAAGACCTTGAAGAGACCTATCTTTACGCCTTTGAGGAGCTTGTGAAAAAAGCAAATGTCGAGGGTGTAATGGGTGCGTATAACCGTGTGAATGGCGAGCCGTCATGTGCTAGTGAGTTTCTAATGGGCAAGCTCGACAAATGGGGTTTTGATGGCTATTTTGTTTCTGATTGCTGGGCAATAAGGGATTTCCACGAACACCATTTGGTGACGTCTTCTCCTGTAGAGTCGGCCGCAATGGCACTTAAAGCAGGCTGTAATGTGAACTGCGGTTGTACGTATGTACACCTGCTTTCTGCTCTTGATAAGGGGCTTGTGACAGAAGATGAAATCAGGGCTTCCTGTGTTGCTCTTATGAGAACTCGCATAAGACTTGGTATGTTTGACAAGTCAACGGAATATGACAACATACCATACAGCGTTGTTTCTTGCCCTGAGCATAAAGCTGTATCCTACCAGTGTGCAGTGAAGTCCATGGTGTTGCTCAAAAACAAGGGTATTCTTCCGCTTGACAAAAAATCAATATCAACTATCGCTGTAATAGGTCCAAATGCGGACAGCAGAGCGGCTTTAGAGGGCAATTATAACGGCACAGCCGACAGGTATGTTACTTTCCTTGAGGGTATCGAGGACGCATTTGATGGCAGGGTGCTTTATGCTGAAGGCTGTCACTTGTATAAGGACAGAGTATCGGGTCTTGCACAGGCAGGGGATAGATACGCCGAAGCTGAGGCGGCAGCGGCAAATTCTGATATTGTGATACTTTGCGTTGGTCTTGACGCCACTATTGAGGGCGAGGAGGGCGACACAGGTAATGAGTTTTCATCAGGTGACAAGAACGATCTAAGACTTCCTGAAAGTCAGCGCGAGCTTATAAAGCGTGTCGCAAAGATCGGCAAGCCTATGATAGTGGTATGTGCGGCAGGAAGCTCAATAAATATCGAACATGATTGTGACGCTCTTATTCACGCATGGTATCCAGGTTCAGAGGGCGGCAAGGCTATAGCGGATATTATTTTTGGTAAAGTGTCGCCATCAGGGAAACTGCCTGTTACATTCTATAATAGCGCCGACAAGCTACCTTGCTTTACTGATTATGCTATGTCTGATAGAACATATAGGTACACGAGAGATAACATTCTTTATCCATTCGGCTATGGCCTTACTTATGGAGATGTTGTTGTTACATCGCTTAGTTATGACGATGGCAAAGTCAATGTAGAGGTAGAAAATAACGGTGCCGATACATGTGATGTTATCGAACTTTACATTAAATCACATTGTGATAATGCTCCGGCTTATCCTGTGCTGTGTGGCTTCAAGAGGATTTTTGTCAAAAAAGGTGAAAAGCTTGATGTTGAAATCGAAATACCTGACAAAGCTTTCACAACAGTGTCAGATATCGGCGAGAGAAAACAGTTTGCAAAGGAATTCACCCTCTATGTTGGTACGCATCAGCCTGATGAACTTAGTTGTCAGCTTAGTGGTACAAACTGTATGAGTATCGAGATAGAACGATAATGAAAAGAGATCTTACAAACGGCAGTATCATAAGCTTGCTTCTTGCTTTTTCAAGCCCGATGATACTGTGAAATCTGCTCCAGCAGGTGTATAATATTGCCGACACATTTATTGTTGGCAGATTTCTTGGCAAAAACGCCCTTGCGGCTGTGTGCGGCACATACACCCTCACGACTTTTCTTTATTCGATCATAATATGTCTGTGCATGGCTGTGGCTCGCTTGTTTCTTATTGTTTCGGTGAAAGAAATGAACGCCGCCTGAAAGGCTGTTTGAACATATCATTTCTGATGATAGGCTCTGTTACTTTGGTGACAGAGCCTATCACATTGTGCTTTTCCAATGAGATTTTGAAACTTTTGCATACTCCAATGAAAATAATGTTGTTGACATCTGATTATGTTAGAATTATCCTGTCAGGTGTGGGACTTTGCTTTTACACTCTTGCAGAAGAACCTCTTTTGCGACTATCCTTCATGAAAAAATCTTGGAAGGATTGCAGCTTTGGTGAAGTGGTGCGAATGTCGACCGTTGCCTCAGTTCAGCAATCTGTCATGAATTTCGGCATACTTATGATACAAGGACTGGTAAATAGTTTTGGAACGACTGTAATGGCGGCTTTTACAGTAGCCGTTCATAATTGTTAAATTAAGCTGTCAGCTTATATGATTTTCCAACAAATACTTGACTGATTTAGTTTATCTTATTGTATGTTATAACAAAAAAACCAATTTTTTGTTGAAATACAAAAAAACGTATCGTTTAAAGTTGACTTTTTGAATAGAATGTGATAAAATTATTATTGTACGGTTTATTTTTTGGGAAAATAACGAAAATATCAACAATAGGGTGAATAATACAAATGAAAAAAAATTACACTATCAAGGATCTTCTGGTACTTCTTCTCGGAAAGGTTTGGTATATCGTTGCCGCTTCAATAGTGTGTGCGATACTGGCCCTTTTCGTATCAAAATTTGTTATGAGTAAGCAGTATCAGTCACACGTTTCAATGTATGTTAAAAGTGCTGATAATCAATCAACGGGTCAGGATAAGACTAATGTTGACTTACAGGATATTAACGCTTCAAAGTCATTGGTACAGACCTACATTGTTATACTTACTGATGACCCGGTAATGAACGAGGTAAGTGATAAGCTTCTTGAGATGTATACTCCTGAACAGCTTGCTCCTTATTTTACTGTAACAAGCGGCAGGGTTTCAAATGATGGTCTGAGAAATGCTTATAGCATGACCGCTGTAAATCAGACAGAGGTACTTCAGATAACTGCCACAACAACCAATGCAAAGCTTTCTTCTGACCTTTGTAACATCATGGCTGACGTCGCTCCAAGCTTTCTTATAAGAGTTATCGGTGCAGGCTCAGTTGAAAAGATAGGTGATGCTGAAGTTTACAATACACCTGTTTCTCCTAACACCACTAAAAATGTTGCCCTTGGCTTTGTTGGTGGCTTGATGGTGGCTGTTCTAGTGATACTTGTTATCGACTTCTTCGACAACACTGTAAAGAATTCTGATGAGCTTGGCGAAATTTATCAGAAGCCTATCGTTGGTGAGATAATGAATATTGGTGGAAAGACTTCTAAAAAGGATGAAGGTTCTTCTGCTGACAGAAAAAAACAGCTTCTGTTCAATAATAAGGATATACCGTTTAATATTGTAGAGAACTACAAAACAATGCGTACAAACCTTATGTTTACACTTTCTACAACACGAAATAAGATAGTTGTCGTTTCTAGCCCTAATCCAAGTGAGGGTAAGTCTGTAACAGTTGCAAACCTTGCAGCTTCAATGGCTGAAACAGAAAATAAGGTACTTCTTATTGACGCTGATATGAGAAGACCTGTTCAGCACAGAAACTTCAAGTTAAAAAACAATGTTGGACTTTCAACAATACTGAGTGGTGAAAGCACATTTGATAAGTGTGTGCATGAAACCAAGAATGGCAATTTTGCTGTTCTTACATCAGGCGTTTTGCCTCCAAACCCGTCAGAGCTTCTTGCTTCTGAGAAAATGCGTGAATTGCTTGAATATGTTCAGCATAAGTATGATTATGTTATTGTCGACGGAACCCCGTTGCTTCCTGTAACTGACGTAATGAGCCTTGCAGACGAGGTCGCAGGCGTTCTTCTTGTGGCAAGATATGGCAGAACTACATATCAGGAGATAGAGGAGTCTATGAAGAAGCTTGAGATAGGCGATTGCAATCTGCTTGGGTTCGTTCTTAATGATATTTCCGCAAAGAACGGTTCTCATTACGGATACAAGTATAGCTACAAGTATAAATATGACTACAGCTATAAATACGGTGGGAAGGATACTTCTGCCGAAAGTTAAATGACATGGAGATGTTAGATTGACTACCGATTATCACAGCCACATACTGCCGAATATTGATGACGGCTCTGACAGCATCAAAACATCACTTAAAATGATAAAAATGATGAAACAGCAGGGCATAGGTATAATTGTGGCAACACCGCATTTTTATATGCACAGGGAAGCTTCTTTAGACAGTTATCTTGTCAAACGGCAAAATGCTTATGAGAAGCTCATGGCATCTGACCCTGCCGTGAAGGATATACATATTGGTGCTGAGGTGGCTATAGAAAAAGGCATCAGCGTATTAGGAGAACTTGAAAAGCTGTGTATCAGCGGAACAAGACTTATTCTTCTTGAACCACCATTCACTCAGTATAACAGTTGGATCGTCGAGGAGATAGACGAGATAGCAAATTCTCGAAGGCTTATTCCGATAATCGCCCATGTACATAGATATATGGGCGTTTATTCAAAGTCAGATCTGAAAAGTCTGATGTCTGTGGATGCAGTTTTTCAGATAAATGCAGAAGCTTTTGAGCATTTTTCCACAAGACGTTTTGTTAATAAGCTTATTTCAAGTGGCAGAGATTTTGTCTTTGGAAGCGATGCTCATAATCTTGATGATAGAAAACCTAATTTTGATCTTATAGCTAAAAGATCTGGAAGTGAAAATATAAGACGTTCTGATAAAGTACTCATGTCTGCTATGGCTGACGAAGAAAGAATGTTTGCTTTTTAAGTATAGAAAAAATATTGATGATATTATAAATAGCCTGCACTGTGCCATTGAGGGGTGGCCATGGTGTGATCTTATTCATTGCTTTAATTGAGCGGAGGTATGTTTTATTTATGGAGAAAACAAGTGAAAACACAGTTCAGGTGTGGAAAAACAAAAAGATAAAGCATTGGATGCTTATTGCATTCTTTTTGTGTTTCTATGATATTGTTGCCGTAAATCTATCCTACATTTTTGGACTTTTTATCAGATTTGACCTTACTTTTTCTGCAATACCTAAGGAGTATATGCTTGCCTATGTAAAGTTTGCTCCAATATATACAGCTTTCTGTGTTGTGGTGTTTTTTGTGTTCAAGCTTTATAATAGTTTGTGGAGATTTGCTAGCATTGGCGAACTGTCAAGGATTTTTTTGGCCTCGATAGTTACTACCATATTCCAGGCTGTGGGTATAACATTACTCTTCATGAGAATGCCTGTGGCTTACTATATAGTAGGAGCGGGAACTCAGTTCGTGCTTATAACAGCAGTGCGTTTTGCCTATAGATATATCACCCTTTTAAGAGCAAAACAGGTAACAAATCAGGTGGCAGTGCATAATGCAATGGTCATTGGTGCAGGTGCTTCGGGTCAGATGATCCTTAAAGAGCTTACGATGTCAGAACGTGCAAATGCAAGACCACTCTGCATAATCGATGATAACCCAAATAAGTGGGGAAGAAATATCGGAGGAGTTCCTATCGTCGGTGGCCGTGATTGCATTATGGAAAGCGTCAAAAAGTATAATATTGATCAGATCCTTTTTGCAATTCCAACTGCATCACCTGAGAACAAAAGGGATATCCTTAATATTTGTAAGGAAACAGGCTGTGAGATGAAACAGCTTCCGGGCGTTTATCAGATAACAAATGGTGAGGTGCTTCTCAGCAAGATGAAGCCTGTTGCAGTCGAGGATCTGCTTGGAAGAGAGCCTATCAGAGTAAACATGGACGAGATATTCCAGCACCTTAAGGGTAAGACCATATTGGTAACAGGTGGTGGTGGCTCTATCGGAAGCGAGCTTTGCCGACAGATAGCAGGTCATGAGCCTAAACAGCTTATAATATTTGACATTTATGAAAACAATGCTTATGAAATAGAGCAGGAGCTTAAACGTAAATATGGCAGTAAACTCAATCTTGTGACGCTTATCGGCTCTGTTCGTGACAGCAGACGTATCAATGACGTTTTTGAAAAATACAAGCCTGATATCGTTTATCACGCAGCAGCACATAAGCACGTTCCGCTTATGGAAACAAGCCCTAATGAAGCTATCAAAAACAATGTTGTTGGTACATACAAGACAGCCTATGCCGCTTTGAAGCATGGCACAAAGAGGTTTGTGCTTATAAGCACTGATAAGGCTGTAAACCCTACTAATATTATGGGTGCAAGTAAAAGACTCTGCGAAATGGTCATCCAGAGCATGGACGCTATCAGCAAGGCAGGCAGAACAGATCTTCTACCTATGCTCCATGCACACGTTGATGAAATGACAGACGGTATGCTTGAGAACGATCCGATAGACGAGATAGCTGTTGATAATATAGAGAGCAGTGAAGCGGTTAAGATCGAAAGCGTTGGCAATAAGGACAGAAATGGCACACAGTTTGTTGCAGTTCGTTTTGGAAACGTTCTTGGAAGCAACGGCTCTGTAATCCCACTGTTCAAAAAGCAGATAGAAGCAGGCGGTCCTGTTACTGTTACTCACCCTGATATCATAAGATATTTCATGACTATACCTGAGGCTGTGAGCCTTGTTCTTCAGGCAGGCACATACGCATGGGGCGGCGAGATATTTGTCCTTGATATGGGTGCGCCTGTGAAGATAGACACACTTGCGAGAAATCTTATCAGACTTTCAGGATATAAGCCTGATGTAGATATTAAAATAGTTTACTCAGGTCTGCGTCCTGGCGAGAAGCTTTTTGAGGAGAAGCTTATGGCAGAGGAGGGCATGATGAAAACGGATAATGAGCTTATCCATATCGGAAAGCCTATACCGTTTGACACAGAAACGTTCCTTGGTCAGCTTGGAGAGCTTGCTCGTGCAAGCTATAACAATGACGAAAATATCGTTGAAATGGTCGAAAAGATCGTTCCAACATTCAGTCCTGTAGGTGATAAACCAACAGGTAATGAAAAATATGGCAGAAACGATGTTGCAGTTTCTGCGGCAAAATAATAAAAGATCCATATTTCAGCACTGCGGGGATTTCTGCGGTGCTGTTTTTATGCCTGAAATTTCACACTTTTTCTTGATGCTACTTGAAAAAAGGCTGTTTATGTGGTATAATGAATAATGAATGTAAATTTGCGTAAAGGACTATTTCTATATGAAAAAATGGAGAATAAACAGACCTGACCCTGTGAAAACTGCAGAGTTTATGAACAAGTGTGACTTGAAAAGCCTTACCCTAGACGTCATGACTTCAAGGGGTTTCACTGACTTTGACAGCCTTGCTGATTTTTTTAAAGGCGAAGAACTTAGTGATCCTTTTCTTATAAAGGATATGGCTATAGCCGCCGAGGTGATAAACAAGGCGGTTGATCAGTATGACCTTATTTGTATTTACGGTGACTATGACTGTGATGGAGTTACATCCACCACTATACTTTACAACTATCTTGAAAGCATGGGCGCAAACATTATGTACTATATTCCTGAGCGTGAGGCTGGATATGGCATGAACATGGAAGCTATTGAAATGCTTGCAGAAAAGGGTGTTAAGCTTATCGTCACTGTGGATAACGGCATTTCCGCGGTTGAGGAAGCTGAACGTATTGCAGAGCTTGATATGGAACTTGTTATCACAGATCACCACCAACCGCCTGAGAAGCTTCCGAGGGCAAGGGCTATTGTTAATCCGCATCGTGCAGATTGTCCTTCGTCATACAAAGACCTTGCAGGAGTTGGTGTAGCTTTCAAGCTTTGTGCTGCACTTGACGGTGGCAGTTACGACACTGTTATGGAACAGTATGCCGACATTTGTGCTATCGGTACAGTTGCGGACGTTGTGCCACTCACAGGGGAAAACAGAACTATTGTTAAGCGTGGTCTTGAATATCTTGCAAACACCGAAATATTGGGACTAAACTATCTTATAGATAAAGCAAAGCTTGATAGAAATGCTCTTGACTCAACAGGCATTGCTTTTAGGATTGCCCCTGTTATAAACGCTTCGGGCAGATTTGGCTCACCACTTACAGCGGTAAAAACACTTCTAAGCGAAGACCCAGAGGACGCTGAAAATTATGTTGACACTCTTTTAAATCTTAACGCCCAGCGCAAGCAGACGGAAACAGAGATAATGACAGAAATAGTAAACCATATAAACGCTCACCCTGAAACTCTTGACCATAGAGTGCTTGTGCTTTCAGGCAAGGGCTGGCACCACGGAGTTATTGGCATTGTTTCTTCACGCATTTTGGAATTTTACGGAAAGCCAAATGTTATAATCTCCATTGATGATGATGGAAACGCACGAGGCTCTGCGAGAAGCGTAAAGGGCTTCAATATATTCAAGTGTTTTCAGCATTGCGGAGAGCTGCTTGATAAATTTGGTGGACATGAGTGTGCAGGAGGTCTGTCGCTGAAGGCTGAGAACATCGAAAAGTTCACTCAAATGGTGTATGAATACAGCGATCCTATGGAGAAATTCCCTAGCGTTGAGCTTATAGCGGATAAGCTTCTTATGCCACAGGATATCAACCTTGATAATGTAAAGGGTCTTTCAGCAATGGAGCCTTTTGGTGCAGAGAATCCAGCTCCCGTTTTTGCAATGCTTGGAGTAAGAGTAGATAAGATAATACCGCTGTCACAGGGCAAGCATACAAAGATCGAGTTTTCATACGGAAGCTATAGAGGACAGGCTCTTATTTTCTCCCTTGCACCTGAAAAAGCTTGTTTCGCAGTTGGCGATAAGCTTGATATGCTCGTGGAGCTTGGAATAAATGTGTTCAATAACCGTGAGTCCATATCCATAAGAGTTATCGACCATAGATTGAGTGGAGTAAAGCAGGAAAGATATTTTGCGGCAAAGGATTGTTATGAAAAGCTCATGCGCGGGGAACAGCTTCCTGCAAGTTTTATAAGAAAAATAATCCCGACAAGGCAGGAGCTTATCGGTGTATATAAATACATAAGTGCAGTTAAGAATATTACGTTGGATAATCTTTTCATGAAAATATCAAGCGACAGCATGAATTATTGCAAACTGCATATTTGCGTTGATATTTTCCGTGATAGGGGTCTTATCGAGTTCAGACCCGCAACTATGAAAATAAGCTACGTTGTGCCGAAACAAAAGGTAAATCTTGAGGACTCTGAAACTCTTGTTAAGCTGAATGAAATGCTTGGAAAGGCAGGTAACTAAAATGTCAGATAAAGAGAATATTTTGCTTGATCCTGCTGAAATGGATAAGATAGAAAATATGCCTGAGATAAAAACTGTCAGTGAAGAAGATCTTCCTGCCGAATCCGAGGTTAAAGAGCAGTTTGAAGAAAAGCCTGCTCCTACGGCTTCGCCTGACTATACCGACGCTGTGCCTGAAGCTTCAAAGCCTGAGCATATAGGTGAGAGGTCGGTGTGTTCCATTGATGCACTTATTCAGAAAATACTTGATGGCGAGAGGCAGTACGATCTGTCAAAAATCGTTTCCGCCTATGAACTTGCTGAAAAGTATCATCACAATCAGAAAAGAGAGTCTGGCGAGCCGTATATAACCCACCCGCTGTCTGTTGCATATATTCTTTTGGAGCTTGGCATGGATACTGATACTATTTGTGCAGCACTTCTTCATGACGTTGTGGAGGACACTCCATGCACTCTTGAAGAATTACAGAAGAATTTTGGCTCAGACGTTGCAATGCTTGTAAATGGCGTTACAAAGCTGAAAAAGGTAGAAACTTTCACCAAAGACGAGCAGAAAGCCGAGAATATCAGAAAAATACTCCTTGCAATGAGCGAGGATATTCGTGTTATTATCATAAAGCTTGCAGATAGACTTCACAATATGCGTACTCTTAATTATTGCAAAGATTCAAAACGCAGAACTATCGCCCATGAAACAATGAACATCTATGCACCGATAGCTCACCGCCTTGGAATACGCTCAATTAAAGATGAATTTGAAGATCTTGCTTTTTACTATCTTGATCCTTATGCTTATGCCGAGATAGACGAGCAAATGCAGCTCAGAAAGGGCAGCCGTGAACAGCTTGTTGAAAACATCAAGCACAAGATACATGACAGGCTTGAAAAGGATTTTGACCCTGTTCCCCTTATCGAGGGTCGAGTTAAAAGCAATTATGGTATTTATAAAAAGGTATATCGTGACGGCAAGGAGATAGACCAGATATATGATCGTTATGCCGTAAGAATTATCGTCAATACAGTTACCGAGTGCTATAACGTACTTGGCATAATCCACGATATGTTCAGACCTATCCCAAATAGATTTAAGGATTATATTTCCACTCCTAAGGCTAATATGTATCAATCGCTTCACACGACTGTTATCGGCAGAGAGGGAATACCTTTCGAGGTTCAGATAAGAACATGGGAAATGCACAGAACGGCTGAATACGGTATCGCCGCTCATTGGAAATATAAAGAGGGCGTAAGGGGTAGCTCAAAGGACGATCAGCGCCTTGCATGGATAAGACAGATAATCGAGTCACAGCAGGAGTCAAACGACGTTGAAGAGATAGTAAGGGCTATCAAAAATGACCTTGCTCCTGAGGACGTCTTTGCTTTCACTCCAAAGGGCGATATGATAACACTGCCTGTTGGCTCAACTGTTATCGACTTTGCTTATGCTATCCACACACAGGTGGGTCATAAGATGTGCGGCGCAAAGGTAGACAAGAAAATGGTGTCTTATGATTATCAGATAAAAACAGGCGAGATAATCGAGATACTTACTACCAACGTTGAAGGTCATGGTCCAAGCCGTTCATGGCTTAATATCTGCAAGACCAATGAAGCCAAATCCAAGATACGTTCATGGTTCAAAAAGGAAAGACGAGAGGAAAATATCTTTGAGGGCAGAAATGCTCTTGAAAGAGAGTTCCGCAGAAATAATATAAGAGTGCCTGAGGAAGAACTTGAGGACTTTCTCAAAATGGATATGCACAGACACAGTTGTGATACTCTTGATGATTTCTTTGCAGCCATAGGTTACGGTGGTGTTCAGCTTTCAAAGGTGATGCAAAGGCTGAAATCTGAGTATAATAAGAAATATGGTGAAAAGGCTCAGCCTGATACTTCTGACCTTGAAAATAAGATAAAGACTTCCAAAAATTCCACTGGTGTTATCGTTGACGGCATCGACAACTGCGCTATCAAGTTTGCACAGTGCTGTAATCCGCTTCCAGGTGACGAAATAGTCGGCTTTATCACGAGAGGTCACGGCATATCCGTGCATAAAAAGGATTGCGTGAACTATCTTTCGCAGAAAGATGATCCTGAAAATGCCGCTCGTTGGATAAATGTTAAGTGGGAAAGTTCTGAAAAGCATACGGGCTATTTCAAGTGTACTTTGGATATCGTTGCGGTTGACAGAATAGGTCTGCTGGCAGACGTTTCGTCAGCGCTTGCAATGATTAATATTTTTATCTATGAGTCAACCTCAAGGGAACTGAAAAACGGCAATGCAATGCTTTCCGTAACTGTCAGCATTGCAGGAATGGAACAGCTCAACAATGTTATAAACAAGCTTCAGAAAATAAAGAACGTTATTTCTGTTGAAAGAAGCGGTAAATAAGAAAGGACAGATAATGAAAATATATAGGCTCAAACCATTGAGTGTTTGTGAAACGAACAGCTATATTGTTGCAAGCGAAGAAAATAATTGCGTTCTTATCGATGCACCTGCCGACCCTGATTATATTCTCGGTGAGATAGAGAGTCACGGTCTTACGCTTAAAAAGATTTTTCTTACCCACGGTCATTTTGACCATATCGGTGCTGTGGCTGACCTTGTAGACAGGACAGGCTGCGAGGTGTATATCCACATTATGGATAAGCCTAAGCTTACAGATGACGCAGGAATGCTTGCTAATCTTTTCAGAATAAGAGGACACAGAAATTACACAGGCAAGGTCAATGTGTTTACAGAGGACGATATACTAAAGCTTGACGAGCTTGAATTTGACGTGTTGGAAACGCCGGGACATACAAGCGGTTCTGTTTGTTTCATATGCGGCATGAATATGTTTTCGGGAGATACCCTATTTTCAAGAAGTGTTGGCAGAACTGATATGCCTGATGGAAGCAGCACAGCCCTTATGAAGTCGCTTATGAAAATAGCTGACCTTGGTGGAAATCTAACTGTTTATCCTGGTCACATGAATGTCACGACACTTGACGCTGAGAGAAAGTATAACCCATATCTCAGGCAGGCTGCGGAGGCTTTGAAATGACTCTGATATTCAGCGGTAACGATTATAAATATGAGCTTGAGGGAGTAATGAAGCTTTTTATCCCTGCAACGCTCTTTACCCACGTTTTTTCTGACAGCATAGATACAGAGGACGATTATGTGTTCGCTCAGAAAAAGGATAACGCTGACAATGTTTGTTTGAGCGTTAAGGTGAGATATGACGGCAAGACTTGCGAAAAAGAGGAGTTTGTGCATTTTGAAAGCGACATGGAACTTTCACTTTCAAGACTTCTTTTTAAGGCAATGAGCGAGATAACAGGCATTGTGCCGAAATGGGGCGTTATAACGGGAATAAGACCTGTGAAGCGTGTGAATGATATGCTCAGTGAGGGCATGAACAAGGCGGAGATATTTAAAGCCATGGAGAGCAGATATCTTTGCAGCGAAGAAAAGTGCGATATTGCATACAAAACTGCTATAACCCAGAAGCCTGTCCTCGATGAGCTTGAAAAGGACAGCTTTAGTCTTTATGTGTCAGTGCCGTTTTGTCCCACAAGATGCTCCTACTGTTCTTTTGTTTCGCAATCTATCGAGGGCTGTATGAAGCTTATCCCTGAGTATGTGAACAAGCTGTGTGAGGAGATAGTTTATACTGCGAAGATAACGAAAAAGCTTGGTTTAAAGCTTGACACCGTATATTTTGGCGGCGGCACTCCTACCACGCTCACTGCTGCTCAGCTTGACAGAGTTATGAAGGTCATTGAAAACAGCTTTGATATGTCAACTGTCCGTGAATACACTGTTGAAGCGGGAAGACCTGACACCATAACTGAAGAAAAGCTGAAGGTGCTTAAAGCAAACGGCTGTGGCAGAGTATCTATAAATCCACAGACTTTGAATGACAGCGTTCTTGAGGCTATTGGCAGAAAGCACACAACTGCACAGTTTTTTGACAGCTTTGACCTTGCAAGAAAAGTTGGTTTTGACTCTATAAATACCGATATAATCGCAGGCCTGCCAACAGACACAGTGGAGAGCTTTGAGAATACCATTGATAAGCTTATCGAGCTTGCTCCTGAGAATATCACTGTACACACACTTTCCATAAAGCGTGCGGCTAGGCTAAATCACAGCGGTGACAGGGAAGTGCTGAAAAATCCAGCCGATAAAATGGTAGAGTATGCCACAAAAAGACTTCTTGAAAGCGGCTATCTGCCTTATTATCTCTACAGACAGAAGAATATGCTTGAAAATCTTGAAAATATAGGCTGGACAAAGCAGGGTCACGAGAGTTTGTATAATATCTATATAATGGAAGAGGTTCAGACTATTCTTGCAATGGGTGCGGGTGGCTCGACAAAGCTTGTTGACAAAGAGGGCGGACGTTTGGAGCGTGTGTTCAATTACAAATTTCCGCTTGAATACAATAAGCATTTTGAGCTTATGCTTAAGCGAAAAAATGAGATAGAGGAATTTTATGCTAAAGAAAAATGAGATTATCAGGCTTGAAATAAGCGGTATGACAAATGAGGGCAACGGAGTAGGAAAGCACGAGGGCATTGCTGTTTTCGTGCCTTTTACTGTTATTGGCGACGTTATCGAATGCAGGATAGTCAAGGTCTGCAAAACGTATTGCTATGGCATTATCGAAAATATTGTAAGTGGTTCGGTTGAAAGAACGAAGAACGATTGTCCTGTTTATTCAAGGTGTGGCGGTTGTTGTTTTCGTCACATGAGCTATGACGAAGAATGCCGTGTAAAAGAGCAGTTCATCAAGGATTCATTTGAGCGTATTGGTAAGCTTTATCCTGAATATGACAGCTTTGAAGGTTGTAAACAGCTTGTTGGCTATCGCAACAAAGCTCAGTACCCTGTAGCAGAGCAGGACAGCAAGGCAGTTTGCGGATTCTATTCAAGGCGTTCTCACCATGTATGCGATCACACTGATTGTGCATTACAGCCTGCTATATTTAAAGCTGTCGCTGATGACATAATGGCATATGTGAACAAGCGTAAGATAAAGGCATACAACGAGGAAACGGGAAGCGGTTTAATCAGGCATATTTATCTCAGGCGTGGCGAACACTCAGGCGAGATAATGGTCTGTCTTGTTATAACCGACCTTAAAAAGCGTGGCGTATTTGATGTGCTTGTGGGTGAGCTTTGCAAAAAATATGCTGATATAAAGAGTATAGTTTTCAATGAGAATAGCCGAAAGACCAACTGTATACTCGGACAGAAGCTTGTTACTGCGTATGGAAGCGACACGATACACGATACCATGTGTGGAAATGATATAGAGATATCACCGCTGTCATTTTATCAGGTAAATACAATTCAGGCGGAGCGGCTTTATGAAATTGCCGCAGATTATGCTCAGCTGACAGGAAAGGAAACTCTTCTTGATCTTTACTGCGGTGCAGGAACGATCGGTTTGTCAATGAGCAAAAAGGTGAAAAAGCTCATAGGTGTTGAGATAATAGAGTCTGCAATAGACAATGCAAAACGAAATGCCGCAGCAAACAATGTCACAAATGCGGAATTTATATGTGGTGACGCAGGAAAGATAGCAGCGATACTTTACAGCCGTGGCGAGCGACCAGATGTGATAATAGCTGACCCTGCAAGAAAGGGCTGCACTAGGGACGCACTGGAGTACATGGCAAAAATGTCCCCTGACAGGATAGTTATGATATCCTGCAATCACGCTACTGCTGCTAGGGACTGTGCTGTGCTGGAAGAATTGGAGTATAAGACGGTCAAGGTCAAGGGCGTGGATCTGTTTGGTAGAACGGGGCATGTGGAGACGGTTTGTTTGCTGTCAAGAAAAGATAAATAAAGGCTGAAAAGTGGCGTATTTCCAGGCTTTTTCGGAGGTTTGGATTTAAAGCCAGACTTCTGAAAAAGGGTGACAAACAATCCGGCAACTCGACCATTTTGGGTGTTTGCAGGCAGTGGATTAGATGTTAAGATAGGTTATACAAATCGGAAGTTGCAGAATTGATAAATTTACCTTTCGAAGAAAAAACAGTAATCTTGTATAAGAACAAAAAAACAAGCATTATCCATCAATTCAAATATAAGGTAAAAAAGAGTATCAACCGACGAGGAGAAAAATAGATGAATATTACAAGTCTTGAAATTGCACAGGCAACAATGGATATGTTCTTTTGTTTGTTCTGTCTCATAATATTTGTTTCAATTAAAGCAAATAATCCAAAACAGAAGAGTATGAGGATGTTCGCTCAATTATTTCTTATTGCTACAGTTCTGTTTTTTGGAGAGACTTTGGCATATATTTTTAGAGGTAACCTTGGTCCTTTTAATATTTTAGTAACTAGAATTGCTAATCTTATGGTATTTGCTATGAACATAGCAATGGCAAATACCTATGTTAGGTATGTTAGTTCTGTTTTTGTTGAAAAAGGTGCTGAAGTAAGTGGCAATAGTGTTAAAATTGCCAATATCTTTTCGTGCATTAATATTTTCATTGTTGTGGTTAATTTGTTTTATCCATGGATGTATTATTTCGATGAGGCAAATTATTATCACAGGAATAATTTCTGGTATGTATATACACTAATATCACTTGTCGTCATATTTATAGGAGCAGGTATGGCGATTAAGTATAGAAAGTATTTGAAAAAACGAAGCTTCATTTCAATGATGCTGTTTTCGTTTATTCCAATAATTGCAACAGTTATACAGTCCTTTATTTATGGATTTTCTATAACCAATTTAGGACTGGGAATAGGTTCATTCGTTATGTTTGCTGCATATATGTATGATTGGTCTCATAATGGGAATGAACATACGAATATGATTAATGACAGCAGATTTGATGCTGTTATTATGCTTATCATAATGCTACTTAGCATGAGTGTTTCCATCATAGCATGTGTGAATGGGATTCAGCAGGTAACTAAGGAAAACTCTGAAATACAGAGCAGAACAATTGCGCAGATGGTTTCAACAAAGATTGAGAATGAATTTATTAAGCCAATTACTGTTTCTCAGACGATTAGCAGTGATATTGATATAAGAACCTACATAGAGGGGAAAACCAGAGAAGAGGCGGAGAGTGTCAAAGACGATATAACTGATCGTCTGGTATCCATTGGCAATGAATTTGATTATAAAATGGTATTTGTTGTTTCGGATAAAACAAGAGCATATTATACATATAGTGGAATAAGTAGGTATCTTGATGTTGAAAATGACAGCCATGATATATGGTATAAGGATTACTTGGATTCAGGGAAAAGATATACAGTTAATGTTGATACTGATGAAGATAATAACGGGAGTCTTTCGGTGTTTATTAATTACGGTATTTTTGACACGAATGGAGACATTTTGGGAGCATGTGGTGTCGGAGTTGATATGAATGACCTTGTAGACATACTTGCCAGGTTCGAGGAAGAATACAATATCAAAGTATGTTTAGTTAATCATGATGGACTTATACAGGTTGATACGGATGTAAGTTCTATAGAAAAAGGCTACTTGGATAATTCATATTTTGGTAATGTATCAGATGATGATTTTTATTATCAGTTATCGGAGAATGGCTGTTATATGACCAAGTATCTCGAAGGATTTGATGGGTATATAGTAATAAAAGATAATAATCCTGTTAAATTGGATGTAAATAAAATTATACTTCCAATTGTTTTAATCTTTATTGCAAGCGTATTAATAATGGCAACTTCATTTGTTATTATTAGTATGAGAGAGAAGAAGGCAAAGGATGCATACAACAGAAGATATGAAGCATCTATAAAGGACGAGCTTACAGGCTTATATAATAGACGAGGGTTTGAAGTTGACTGTGAAATAATCAAGAAAAATAATAACTTAATAGAATACGTTCTTATTATGATGGATTTGAACGGTTTAAAAGCAGCTAATGATAATATTGGTCATGAAGCAGGGGATGAGTTAATTATTGGCGCTTCGAAGTGTATGGATAATGCATTCTCAGGTCTTGGAAGGACGTATCGTGTAGGTGGCGATGAGTTTGTTGCATTACTGAGAGGAACGAGAGAAGAAGCACAGGATGCAGTTAAGACATTTGATTATTTAACTGAAAACTTCCAGGGAAATCTTATTTCTGAACTTAGTGTGTCTAAGGGAGTAGTTGTTTGTTCAGAACATATAGAACTTAATTTTGAAGAAATTAAGGCAATGGCTGATAAGTTGATGTATGCAGATAAGGATGAATATTATAGACGAACAGGAAAAGATAGAAGACGAGTTTGATTTATAAATTGATATTTAATCTATGTAAAGATCCCAATAACTTCCAGTTTAGAGAATAAAAAATACCCTCCCGGTCATCATGGTCGAGAGGGTTTCGTGCGTCTAGGGGATTATCCTTCAATATCAATTTTCAGTCTGGATTTTAGTTCCACGGTGAAGTGGTCATCCCAGATAGTGATCTGCTTGATCCAGCGTCGCACCAGGCATTCGTCAAATTCGGTGAGGTGGGTAGTCTGTTGTGCGATATAATCCTGCGGGTCAGTTGTACCACGGTCAGGAGAAATCTCCATCTCATGTGTGCCACCAGCCTTTCCAGTTGACGGGAGCGATATATTCTGTTGTGTGGTCACTTCAGCACTGGAAAGCTGTCAGCGCAAACTGCTGAAGTGATTAATATAGGAAATGAATGAGTGAAATTATGTTTCTGTATCGCTGAACAGAAATTTGCGATGACAAACACAAATTTGACAAACGAAAAACTCTATGATATACTTATTAAAATGTGTATCTATATTCAGATGCGTTTTTCACTTCCTATGACTTAAGTATATAAGAAAGTGCATTTTTTACCGAACAACGCTGTACATGCTTATACACAGTTGTACACGCTTGATTCAAAATGGAGGTGTTTGGGATTGGCAGAAACTGAATTCAAAGTGTTTTCTCAAAAAAATAGCAACGTATTTTCAAGGAGACCTGTCTCCGGAAGAATTTACGAGGACACTTTTTAAGAAAATTTATCTCAATCCCAATGGCGACACTCTGTTACACGACATGGAGCCTAGGACGCTGCGTGGTTATTTTTACGGAGAGCACAACATCACCACTTTGGCAAAGAAAATAAATAAGGACTTGGACTCTCAGTATTTTAAAGAATTTATCGATACAGAGACGGACGATACTATTAAAGGTTTATGCGCGGCATTTGCCGATGAGTGTCCCGGAATCGACAACGAAAACTTCAAAAATAAAATTGCAGAGAGATTTAAGAAATTATTTGTAATGCAGCAACAATAAAGCGCAAGCGTAAGAAAACAACAGAACTTGTTCCTCAGTCTCAAAAAACAACAAAGGATGCAACAATCTCGCCATCTATCAAAGAGCAATATGGAGCTCTTCTTGTGGCGGAAGAACGCAGTGTTTGTCCGAATAATGGCTGCAGCACATCGTTATTTGTGAACGTATATTATAGTGCAGTACAGGATGCATTCACTTAGTTGAACGAAGAAAGGATTCTGCGATATAAACCGTTTTGTCTTCAAGTCAGGATCACATATATGAATTTGAATGATATGGGGTTATCACAGGATGAGATATTAAAAAAATGGTTGATTGGTTACAAGATGCCACCCATGAGAATAGAAGCTCATGTAAAGTGATTATTTCTTACTTCATACAGAAATATGAGGTGTTCGATGCTATTACTGAATAAGTTAATATCGTATGACCAGGGTATCATCTCTAAGTTTCCGGTTGTATTGAAAGAACTAAAAAACGGTCCGGTGTCAGTGCATGATTTATACAATAGAATGATAAAGAAAATGTCTGGTATTAGTGAGTTTATTGATACACTAGATTGTTTGTATGAACTTGGAAAAATAGAATTCGATGAAGAAGAGGAGGTGCTGCGCTATGCTGTATGAATTTGAATGTGATAAATTCGCTAAAAAAGTCAATGGTCAGCTTGTTCCTCGTGGCCGTATTCAACTTCGTGAGTGATTAAATACTGTGCTAGGTGATAAGGCTGTACAGAACTCAATTGGTAAATCGACTTTTCTTCTTGTTGTAGATTTTTGCTTTGGCGGTGATGATTATATCAATCCTAAAATATGCAAAGCAAAAGATAAGCTGCACTCACATATTATTAACTTTGCTTTTAAGTTTGGGAATAAAATAGATTATTTTTGCAGAAGCACAAAAACACATTCTGAGATAGGTATCTGTGACTCGGAGTTAAAGTACAGCGGATACAAACTCTGAAAGAATTCAAGGATTACCTCTTGGAGGCGTATCGTATAACAACTCCTTCAACCTCATTTAGAGAGATGGTAGGGCGCTTTCTGCGTATCGATGGTAGAGAATTATGCGGAAAGATACCCTTTGAAACACGGGAATGTTAAGCCAGAATCAGCAATAGAAACATTGGAGAAAATGTTCAATGTCTTTGCATTTATTGAAGAATACAAAAGTGTTTATGATGATAAGAGCAAACGCAGTAAGGTGCGAGATGATGCAATTAAACTTGGTGAGATGACTAATGTCGCAAGAACTAAGAAAGAATATAACGCCAATGAAAAGGGAATCGAACACCTTATAACAGAATTACAAAAGTTGATGGACAGAGAGGATGCTGAGCTATCACAAGAAGAAACAGATAATTTAGATAAAGCGTCTGAAATTAAGGGGCAGCTGACAGTCCTAAAAAGAAGACGTAGTAGACTTGCGTCGCAGCTAAATGCTGTTAAAGCGAATATGTCTGGTGGTTTGGTTCCTGTTGAGGAGGATTTATCAGAGCTGTCAGAATTTTTTTCCTGATGTTGATGTCCATAAGCTATCTCAAATAGAGCATTTTCATGACAAGATGTAGCGCATCCTTTCGCAGGAAATGGGAGATGAAATAGCACAGCTTCAGATATTGATTGATGCTATTTTGGCTGAAATGGTAAGGCTTCAAGAATCGCAAAGGAAACTTGGAATACCGGTGACGATCTCTAAAAAAATTATGGATAGGGTGGTTGAGGTTCAGCGTCAAGTAGATATTTTAGTTGCAAAAAATAAAGGATATGACAAATCCGCCAAACTAGAAACAGAGAAAAGAAGAATTAAAAGTTCAACTTGAAGATGTTCGTGAAATACAACTTCAGGCAGTTTAAACAAGTATCAATCAGGAAATGACTCGTCTAATCGATTATATCTATAATGGTGAACGCTATGCGCCTGCTATACAATTTGGAAATTTCTGAAGTGGAAAGCATAATTATGATTTTTGGACAGAAGATGACACCGGAGCAGATATGAACTTCAAGGAATTAATTATTTTTGACCTTGTGCTCTTACGGCTCACGGAACTGTCGGTTATAGCACATGACTCTAATATTTTCAAAAATATTGCAGACTTGCCTATAGATAAAATCATGGAGCTGTACAACCAGAGTGAAAAGCAGATTTTTATTGCATTTGATAAAGAAGATACATTTTATGATGTGACAAGTGACATTGTCCATTCGACTAAGGTTATTGAACTTCATGAAAATGGAGGAGAACTATTTGGATGGTCATGGGCAAAGAAAGCAGCAAGAGAGAAACCAATTGCTACAGAAACTGGTGTGATTGAAGAGTCATAATAAATGGAGGTACCAGATGCGTATCAGTTATAACCCGTTATGGAAAATGCTTATTGATAGAGGCATGAACAAAAAAGAATTGAGAGAACTTAGTGGAATAAGCACAGCGTCAATGGCAAAGCTGGGTAAAGGAGACAATATTACTACAGATGTGCTTTTGAGAATATGCACGGCATTGAATTGTCAGATTAGTGATATTTTAGAAACTTTGCCAGATTAAGAAACTAAGAATAACGAAGATTAAAATTCGTTAGGAGGATTTGGATGGAGCAAAATAACAAAGTAGCCCTACAGGCAGCGAGCCCATATAATGCTGCCATAACAAGAGAACAATTTTTATTTTATGAAGTGCGAACTACTGCCAAGTTGCTCCATGAGGGATGCAGCTCAGAAGAAGTAGTAGAGCGTATTATTTCAGATAATTTATTTCAGTATCCGACAGAAAAGTCGGTGCGAAAGATGGCGCTTGCTTGCCTGAGAAGATTAGAGGCACTTGGTGATAATTCTTTAGTTGCAGCAATCGCAACGCAGCCATCCGATGTAGCAAAGCAGATATGTTTGTATGCCATGATGAAACAGTACCGCTTGATTTGGGATTTCATGATTACCGTCATCGGTGAGAAATACAGATTATCGGACACTACTTTTGGCAAGATAGACTTGAATAGCTATTTCCTGCGATTGCAGGAGCAGGATGACTGGGTGGCCACATGGAGTGATTCTACGGTTACCAAGCTGAAACAGGTAATCGTAAAAATACTGGAGGAAAATGAATACATTGATAATATTAAATCTGTAAAGCTCAACCCGGTATGGCTCCAGCCTGTACTTGAGAATGCAATCCGTGAAAATGGTGATGAGATTGCTCTTCCTGCATTCAATTGCTTTTCGTAAGGAGGTAGGCCCAAGTGAGTGAATTGAAAGAAAGACTAGATAACCTCAGAGCCTTAATGCAGGAGCCAGAGTTTCTTGAAGGTAAAGGTTTAAGCAATGAGGTAAATATACGAATCTTCTGTTATGACCCATCCGATGAGATGATGGTCAGACATTTTATCGAGCAGATTATGACAGATCAGTCAATGAACTGTCACCTGATAGAACATAACTTATATGAGGTGTTTCTTTCTATCTGTGAAGATAAGCGCATTGCAAAAACAATACCTGCTATGGAAGAGAAAAAGGGTAAAGAATTTATTCGAGACCAGATGAGCTGTATGGCCAATAATACAACTTTTGTAAATAAGATGAAATATGAACCGCATGAAGCTGGTGACGTACTTGTCATCACAGGAGTGGGAGATGCATTTCCGTTTATCAGAGTCCATGATCTGTTAAATGCGATGCAGCCAGAATTTCCAGATGTTCCGATTCTGGTGTTCTATCCGGGTAATTATGATGGCCGTGATGTGCAACTGTTTAATTGCCTGAAGAAAAATCCTTACTACCGAGCTTTCAATGTGATTTAAGGAGGAACAGTAATGGTTATTGGACAATTATTCCAAGATGATATTAATCGTAAAATCAATGGCGTAGTTAAAGTAGACCAAGATGCCACAGATGTTCTTGTTCAGGAATTGGACGAGTATGTTATTACCAGAGATTTGAAGAAGCATTTCATTACCTTCTTTAATAATTATGGAGAGTCTTTCCGTGAAGGCACTGCAGATATCGGTGTGTGGATTTCCGGTTTCTTTGGAAGTGGTAAATCTCACTTTCTGAAGATGCTTTCTTACCTGCTTGCTAATCAGGAGGTTCAGGGTGTTCGTACCGTAGAAAGATTTCGTAAAAAGTTTGAGGATGACCCGGCAACATTCATGCTGATTGATTCCGTTACCAAGGGTCATACGGACACAATCCTTTTCAATATCGACATTGAGGGCTCCATCAACAAGGACAAGACTGCTGTTCTTCGTGTTTTTGCAAAGATGTTCTATAACTACCTTGGTTTCTATGGAGAGAATCTTAAGGTGGCAAAGCTGGAACAGTTCATCGAAAAGCGTGGAAAGACAGCAGAGTTCCGTCGTGTATTTGAGGAGAAAAATGGTGGCCCTTGGCTTGAGTCCAGAGATGCCTTTGCATTTTTCGAGGATGATGTTGTTGAGACATTAAAAGAAGTTCTCGGAATGAGCGACGATGCTGCATGTAACTGGTTCAATGGAACCGAGACCGTTGAGACCAGTATCGCACAGCTCGTATCTGAGATGAAAGAATATGTAGATAATAAGCCGGGTGATTTTCGTCTGTTGTTTATGGTCGACGAGGTTGGTCAGTATGTAGGTGGTGACACAGACCTTCTTATCAATCTACAGTCTCTGGTTGAGAAAATCGGCAGTGAGTGCAACGGTAAAATATGGGTTGTTTGTACTGGTCAGGAAGCTATCGATGAAATCATCAAGGCTCGTGAAAATGAGTTTTCTCGTATTCAGGCCCGTTTCAAGACCAGACTTTCTCTGACTTCTTCTTCCGCAGACGAAGTTATCCAGAAACGTATTTTGAAGAAAAAGCCTGAAGTGGAACCTGCATTGGAACAGGTATATAGCCAGAATGATTCCGTTCTTCGTAATCTGTTCAGCTTTACTGATGCAATGTTGGACATTAAGGGATATACCGGTCCGCAGGACTTTGCCAGAAACTTCCCGTTCGTACCTTACCAGTTCATTATTATGCAGAAGGTATTTGCTGAAATCCGTAAACATGGTAACTCCGGTAAACACCTTTCCGGTGGTGAGCGTTCTATGCTTTCCGGATTCCAAGAGGCAGCACAGAAGATTCAAGACAAGGATGAGTATGCATTGGCACCGTTCTACCTGTTCTACGATACTGTACATACATTCCTTGACAGCTCTATTCGTCGTGTTATTGAGCGTTGCCAGAAGGCAGCAGACAACGGTGACGGTATTGAGCAGCAGGATGTGGATGTGTTAAAGCTCCTGTATCTTATTCGTTATGTCGATGATATTCCGGCAAACCTTGATAATATCGTCATCCTCATGGCAGATGATATCCGCATCGATAAGATCACGACGCGAAAGATAGTGGGCGCAAGCCTCGACCATCTGCTGAGTCAGAACTATATCGGCAGAACCGGTGATACATATAACTTCCTGACCGATGAGGAGCAGAATATCCAGCGAGATATTTATAAGAATACACAGGTGGATACTTCTGCCATCGTGGAGCGTATCGGTCAGATGATTTTTGCTGATATTTATACAACAAAGAAATATCGTCACGGAAAGTATGACTTCCCATTCGACAAGATGGTGGATACCACAAGCATTGGTGCTGTAACCGGTGGCATGAGACTTCGCATCATGACAGTAGCAACAGACACTGTTGAGAAGAGCGAACTTCGCCTTATGACAGAGTCTAAGAATCAGGCAATCGTTGTGCTTTCTGAAACACCATATTACGAGTCATTGGAAAAAGCAATGAAAGTGCGTAAATATGTAAAGCAGCGTAATGTAGCACAGCTACCGAAGTCCGTACAGGACATCATTCGAAATCATCAGGATGAGGCTAACAAGTACGAAGCATCTGCAGAGGAAGATTTGAAGAAGGCAATCGTTGATGCAGAGTTCTATGTAGATGGAGAGCGTATTGAAGTTAAGGTTGGCGATGTTAAGAGTAAGCTGGATCAAGCACTAGAATATTTAGTTACTCATGTTTATAGTGAACTTGGTCTTATTACAAAGAATGCAGATACAGACGCTGATATATTGGCAGTACTGCAGGGTGACCATCTGAATGGTGTTATGGCTGGTATGGAAGAAAACCATGACGCCGCAGTGAAAATGGAAGAATATTTGGAAATGCAGGACGCAAAAAAACTTCCTACTTCGATGGCAGATGTACAGAGCCGCTATCAGGCAATTCCGTATGGCTGGAAAGAAATCGATATTGCAGTTGTAGCTGCAATGTTGATTTATGACCAGAAGGTTACCATCAAATATGGTGGAGAAACTATCCAGCTGGGTAATCCAAAACTTCCGGATATGCTTCGTAAGAAGAGTGAGATTGGCAGAACAAGCATCTCTAAGCGTCAGATCATTACGGCAACTAAGATGCGTGCCGTCAAAGAATTGCTGCGTGAATACTTCGATGTAATGGACGTACCGGATGATGAAGACGGGCTAGTTGGATATATTGTTGAGAAGTTTGAAGAACAGAAGTCTCATTATGAGAAGCTGAATGAACGTTATGAGGGCCATAAATATCCTGACCACCACCTTGTGACAAAAGCTCTCAGCCTAATGGAAAGTGTACTTTCTCAGCGCAAGGATAATACAGCTCTGATTGACAGGCTTCTAAAAGAGGAAGATAACCTTCTTGATAATAAGGATGATATGCAGAGCGTTGAAGGTTTCTTTAAGAATCAGGTACAGGTATTCGATGCAGCTGTTCGCATGGAAGCAGAGCTAAGAAACGACCTCTCTTATCTTCAGAAAGAAGAGGAGGCAAATCAGGCTCTGAATCAGATTCGTAAGATTACCGTAGTGGAAGCTGGACAGAGCAGCGTTTATAAGAGAATCCCTGAACTGAATGGATTGATGGATATAGTTCGTGAGGGCCACGGAAGGCTTCTTGAAGCAAAGCGTGCTGAGATTCTTGAAATCATTCGTCAGTGTTTGGCTGAGATTCATACTCTTGCCGGTGATGTTTATGATGCCAGAGCAATATCTGAGCGTGCAGATAAATTCTTTGATCAGCAGAAGACAAGAGTGGCAGAACTGGAAAGCCTGCAGCTTCTTGATGGTCTGGTACCTCAGATGTGGGGATATAAGGATGACACAGTCAATAAAATCGATAGCATCGTTCATCCAAAGACTCCGGTTGCACCAACCGTCAAACCAAATGAAGGTGGAGCAGTAACTCCTCCAGTTGCGAAGAAGGTTATTAAGAATGTATACCGTCAGGCTGCATTTCCTTCTAAGACTTTGGAAAGTCAGGAAGATATCGATGCTTATGTTGAACGAATGAGGGCGTACCTCACTGCTATGATGAAGGATTGCGACGGAATCAAATTAAGCTAAGGAGACCGTTATGAACAAGAATGCGATAAGGAAATTCGCCACTGAAGCTCGCCGGGAGTTAATCTCCCGTGTGAGCCAGAGGGCGTTGAAATACGGTATTTCCGATAAAGAAGTCGGAAATCCAAATGACGATAGCGTCAATGGGCATTTGCTTTCTTCTACCGAGAAGAAGCAGAGAGCTGCCTTGATTGCGCAGATTAAAGAAAAAGGATATGAGCAGGTTATGGAGGAGGTTGCCTACACATGGTTTAACCGTTTCTCCGCACTGCGTTTTATGGAGGTCAATGGATATCTCCCTACCAGAGTGCGTGTTTTCACAGATGAAAACAATGCATTCAAGCCTCAGATTCTGACAGAGGCAATCCATATGGAGCTGGACGGACTCGACATGGAGAAAGTCTATGCTTACAAAGAAGCCAACGATGATGACGAACTGTATAAGTATCTTTTGATCACGCAGTGCAATGCATTGAACAGCGTGCTTCCGGGTATGTTCCAGAAGATTGCGGACTACACCGAGCTTCTGTTCCCGGACAACCTCCTTCGTGAAGGTAGTGTTGTTCAGCAGATGATTGAACTGATCCCGGAGGAAGACTGGAAAGATGCTGTTCAGATTATCGGCTGGCTATATCAGTATTATAACAGCGAAAAGAAGGATGAGGTATTCACCGCCCTTAAGAAGAATGTCAAAATCACAAAAGAAAACATCCCTGCAGCAACCCAGCTTTTTACTCCCGACTGGATTGTTCGCTACATGGTAGAGAACAGTCTTGGTCGTTTGTGGGTGGAAGATCATCCAAACGATGAATTGAAATCTCAATGGAAGTATTATCTGGAAGAGGCAGAGCAAGAGCCAGATGTTCAGGCGCAACTTGCGACCATTCGTGAAGAATATAAAGCACTGAAACCTGAAGATATTTTGTGCATAGATCCTTGCTCCGGAAGTGGCCACATTTTGGCTTATATGTTTGACGTGCTCGTTCAGATTTATGAGGCTTATGGTGTTGATACCAGAACGGCTGTTGCAAGTATCGTAGAGAATAACATCTATGGTCTGGATATTGACGATCGTGCAGCACAACTTGCATATTTTGCAGTTATGATGAAGGCGTGCCAGTATGATAAGCGATTCCTTCGCCGCAAGGTACAACCACATGTGTATGCTATCGTTGAAAGTAACCACGTAGATCCGAATGTAGTGGACTATTTTTGCAATGGCGATGCTAAGCTGAAAGAAGCAATGGACACCATCATCAGTGAATTGCATGATGCAAAGGAATACGGTTCTATTCTGACCGTAACACCGCAGGATTGGTCTTCTCTGTATGACCGTTTTGCTGAGATTACAGAGGATATAAATATGTCCCGTGAAGCGGCTCTGAGAGAATTGTTGCCGTTGGTACAGGTAGCAGAAGCACTGGCACAGAAATATGATGCGGTTGTGACGAATCCGCCGTATATGGGTGGAAGTGGTATGCAGGCAAAACTTACAGATTATCTAAATAAGTATTATAGCATTGCAAAAGCTGACCTGTTTTCTGCATTCATTATGAAAGCTGGGAAAATATGTCAAACTAACGGCAGAATAGGATTGTTAACACCTTATGTTTGGATGTTTATTGCGTCGTATTCTGATTTAAGAGAATTTCTTGTGAAAAGCAAGCAAATAGAAACAATGACACAGCTTGAATATAATGCTTTCCCTGAGGCATGTGTTCCTGTATGTACTTTTACTATGCGTAATACACTTGTGCCAAAGCAAAAGGGTGAATTTATTAAATTATCAGAGTTTAAGGGTGTGGACATTCAAGAGACAAAAACGCTAGAAGCAGTAATGAACAGGGACTGTGGTTATAGATATTCAATTTGTCCACAAGAATTCGTGAAAATCCCCGGAACTTCTATCGCATATTGGCTTCGACCAGAAGCAATAAATGTTTTTGAAGATGGTTCCCCACTTTCTGAAAATGCTGCGGTCATTACAAAAGGAATTTTTACAGGAGACAACAATAGATTCTTACGCCTATGGTTTGAGGTTGATTATAAGGACATTGGGGTAGCTAAATGGAATCTATACTGTAAGGGTGGAGCTTTTAGAAGATGGTACGGTAATATTGATTATGTTGTTTTGTGGGAAAATGATGAAGGTAGTTTAAGAAATTATCCGAAGTCTGGATTGGGTGCGTCAAAGTATTTCGGAAAAGAAAGTTTTGTATGGTCTAAAATCACAAATTCGTTAATGTCATTTAGGGTGAACCCCACGAATGTTTACTTTGATGATGCTAGTCCTGCTGTTGTTTTCGAATCTGAGTTGAACTACTATTTGCTCGGATTAATGAATAGTAAACCTATTCAATACTACTTAGACTTACTTTCTCCAACGATGAACAATCAGATTGGTGATATTCGTAAAGTACCAGTTTTATTTGCTACTGAGAACATTGATGAAATAGTTGCTTTAGTCAAAGAAAATATTGAATTGGCTCAAAATGATTATGATTCTAATGAGCTTTCATTTGCATTTAAGAGATTTCCGTTGCTGGAGGTGAAGTTTCCTACAGTTCAAGAGTCAATAGAAGCATGCAAAAAGAAACGTAATGGCATGCGCTTAAGAATGAAGGAGAATGAGGAGCGTATTAATGAGATACTAATCAACGTTTATGGTTTGGAAGGTGAAGTAACTCCTACTGTTGATGATGAATATGTATCAATAAATGATTTCAGTGAAAATGAGCTCGTTAAACAATTGATTTCTTATGCGGTTGGATGCATGTTTGGAAGATATTCTTTGAAACAAGAAGGAATCGTTTGTACTAATAGTAATTGTGAAATATCTGAGGAGATGTACGGTCCTTTTTTACCTGATGAGGATAATATTATTCCTATAACAGATGATGAGTACTTTAAAGATGATATCGTTGGACGGTTTGTTGAATTTATTCGGGTTGTATATGGTGAAGCGCAGCTTGAAGAAAATCTCCGTTATATTGCCGGAAGATTAGGGGCTAAAGGTAGTACACCAAGAGCCATAATTAGAAATTATTTCCTTGATTCGTTTTACAAGGACCATTGCGATTCGTATACATCTCGTGGGTCAGGAAAACGACCGATTTATTGGTTATTTGATTCGGGGAAAAAAGGTGGATTTAAGTGTTTGACGTATATCCATAGATATAAACCTGATTTGCTCGCACGTATAAGAACTGATTATGTTCACGAGCAACAAGCTCGTTATCGTACTGCTATTGCCGATTTGGAAACACGTATTGTAAATGCATCTACCAGTGAACGAGTAAAGCTGAATAAGCAGCTCAAAACACTGAACGATCAAGCTACGGAAATTCATGAATACGAAGAAAAAATTCACCACCTTGCAGACCAGATGATTTCCATTGATCTGGATGATGGTGTGAAGCTGAATTACGCTAAGTTCCAGGATGTGCTGGCGAAGATTAAGTAAGGAGGATTTATGTCAGGAGTAGATTTAGAAAAGCTGAAAGGACTACAGTTTGATGTATCAAAAGTGAATTTTGAGCCTCCACGATATACGATTGCTCAAAGTGCAATTGATGACATGAATAAGAGAACACAACAAATAACTGTAGACTTAACACGTGCTAGAGAAGAACGTGATGCGGAAGAACTTCGCAGGCATAACGAGCTTATCTCAGCGTTAAAAGAAGCAGGTGAAAAAGGCGCAACTATTGTCATTGGAGACAATGCAACTGGAATTCAGATACAACAGAATTCTACAGGTACATCGCAAAACATGACCAATACCATAGGACTTGATTACGCTCAAACACTGAAGGTATTGGAGGAAATCAAAGGTTATTTTGATTTTCCAAAGTTTCAAGAAACATTTGGAGAAAACACTGATAATGTCAAGGCTGTTGTTGAAGAAACTATAAAAGCAGCTCAAGACAAAGAAGACGAAAACCTTATAAAGAAGTCACTTCGGGTAATTAAAGAACTTGCTACGGGAGCAGCAGGTAGTTTGATTGCATCAGGTATATTGTCATTGTTGGGAACTTTAAACACTGGATAAGGAGGTGTCAGCATGGCCAGTATGGATTTAGATACAATAATCCGAGATTTGAATAAGCGATTTGCTGCACCACTGCCGGAATTTTATAAGCGTCGTATCATCTTCTGGTATGACGAAGATAGAGAGTTTGAGGACAAGCTGGATGATATTCAGGTGGATAATGCAAAGCTGCTGGTGCTTACGGGTACTAACAATTTTGCAGCCAAGAAACTGTTGAATGTAGATGACACCACCAGCAATTATCTGGTTTACAGTCCGATCTCTTATGAGTCGCAGGAAGATGACTGGCTTTTGAATATCGAGCTTTACAGTGAAGAGTTCAGAGCTGATTTGGTGTCTATCTGGATGAATGAGATTGACCTTCCAGCAACGCCTGATTTCCGCAGACTTGTTAAGGTCTATAAGAAATTCTTCGGAGCACAGAACAGAAGAGCAACATTCGCAAAACTGAATAAAGGCATCAGCACACCATCGCAGATGCATCTTACTGTTATGGCGGCTATTTGTGGTACCGATAATGCACAGCCTAACAGTATTGTAAAAGCTGTCATTAGTGGTGGAACCGATATGAAAACCAACGAGGTATTCCAGAGCCTTGTAAACTATGGAGCTGAAGCCCCGTTCTGGGCACTTGTAAAGCAGGCTACCGGATATTTTGAGGGCGAAAGTTCTACAATTAACAAGCTAGTAACGCATATCTTGCTTACAGCAACGACCAGAACACTTCGTATGGAGTATTTGGCAGGACTCGATGGCTTCATTTCCACACCACATCAGGCTTGGTGCTATGACTTCGTATCTGAATGGATTGTAGGAGAGAATAGACAGGATCTTGTCGAAATTCTGCGAAACGTAGAAGAAGAGCTTATTCTTAGAAAGCGCTTTAAGCAGGTGCCATTGGATGATTTGGTGGGCACAGAGGTATTTCCTTGTGTGAATGAATGCATTCTGACTCAGATTATGACTGAAATCAGCAATCATATAATCAATGTAGATATGATCATAAACACGGTCGAGAAACGTCGAACGCTGGCGTGGTACGATGATGTGGAATGCTACTATGAAGGTATTCTTCAGGTAGCAAAAATGCAGGCGTTCTTCTTGGAACACTCTGCAGGATTCCATACTGTGGAGGCAAGAAATATCTGGAAAGAGTACACAGAAGATTACTACCGTATGGATACCTATTATCGTCACTATCACTTAGCGTTTGGAAAGAGCCTGACAGTGGGCAACGACCATCTGGATGATCTTTTCAAGCAGGTGACTGATAAGGTGGAAGGCCTTTATACACATTGGTTCCTTGGTGAGTTGGGTAATAATTGGTCTGATGCATGCGCAGATGAACTGGCTCAGTATGGTCGCATTTTGTTAGTGCCACAGCAGGTGGATTTCTATAACCAAAAGGTAAAGAACGAAGATAATCGTGTATTTGTCATCATATCAGATGCTTTCCGTTATGAAGTGGCAGCATCTCTGGCAGAGCAGCTTCGTCGTGAAACGCAGAGCAAGGTTTCTCTTGGCTCTTGTGCAGGTATTTTCCCGACCGTCACAAAGTTTGGTATGGCTGCATTGCTTCCACACAAGCAATTGTCCATCAATGAGCGCAGTAACGGTGACCTGCAGATTCTGGCAGACGGAATGTCTACGGACGCAGGCAATCGCGATAAAGTTCTTAAGGCTACAAACAGCAATAGCGTAGCCTTGAAATATAAAGATATTGCACCGATGAGGCGTGCGGAAAGAAGTGCATTGGTTAAGGGCATGGATGTCGTTTATATCTATCACGATAAGGTGGATGAGGCAAGTCATACTTCTGACAGCATGGTATTCCCGGCATGCGATGATGCAATTGAAGAAATCAAAAATATTGTGAGAATTATCCGTAATGAGTTCAGTGGTACTCGTGTGTATATTACCGCCGACCACGGATTCCTTTACACATATAGTCCTCTGTCTGAGGATTCCAAGGTGGATAAAACAACACCGAGTGAGCAGGATGTGGAAATTGACCGTCGTTATCTGATTACCCGTAATGGAGCAACTCCGGATTATTTGCTTCCAGTAAAGTTTATGGATGATGGTTATGATGCATTTTCACCGAGAGAAAGCGTCCGTATCAAGAAGAAAGGCGGAGGACTCAATTTCGTGCATGGTGGCATCAGCCTTCAGGAGATGGTTGTTCCGGTCATTGAATATCATTACCTTCGTAATGATTCCAAGGCTTATCAGCGCAATAAGGCCAAGTATGACACGAAGCCGGTAGAAGTAGGACTTCTTTCTGCAAGCCGTAAAATCAGCAATATGATATTCTCGTTGAACTTCTATCAGAAGGATGCGGTTGGCGATAACCGCAGCGCAGCAAACTATTTGTTGTACTTTGTCGATTCTAATGGAAAACAGATCAGTGATACAACAAAGATTATCGCAGATAAGACCAGTGACAATGGACAGGAGCGAACATTCCGCTGCAGCTTTAATCTGAAATCACTGAAATATGATAATAGAGCAAGCTACTACTTAGTCATCGCAGATGAAACAGGTCTGCAGATGCCACAAAAAGAAGAGTTCCAGATTGATATCGCATTTGCGGTAGATGAGTTTAATTTCTTCAGCTAAGGGCTTGCTCGGAAGGAGCAGTAATGAGTGACAATCTTGAAGTGGGCGCAAGCTCTCGTGAAATTATAAAGGACAAACTGCGTCAAAACTTTGATGGTAAGATTGTCCGAAAGGATCTGACTAAGAAAATCAAGGAAGGTGCAAATGTGCCAGTTTATGTCCTTGAGTTCCTGCTGGGGCAATATTGCAGTTCAGATGATGAGGAGGTTATCGAGCAGGGTGTGCAGAATGTAAAGCGTATCCTTGCCGATAACTTTGTAAGACCGGATGAAGCGCAGAAGATTTTGTCAAGACTTCGTAGTCGTGGTAGTCATACAGTCATTGATATGATAACAGTGAATCTTAACATGAGAGAAAATATCTATCAGGCTGATTTTTCTAATCTGGGCATCAGAGGAATACCTATTGCTGACGAATATCCGGAGAAATATGATCGCCTGCTTTGTGGGGGTATCTGGTGTATTGTTCAGCTCAGTTACGAGTACGTTGAAGAAGAAAAGAAGAATGGTACTCCAATTCGTATTACAAAGCTGACACCGATTCAGATGCCGCACATTGATATAGAAGAGTTGAAGCAGGGACGGCAGGCCTTCACCAAGGAAGAATGGTTGGATGTTATGCTGCGTTCGATTGGTATGGAGCCAGACGAATTGACTTATCGTGAGAAGTGGCTTCTTTTGACTCGTATGATCCCGCTGGTTGAGAACAACTTCAACCTTTGTGAGTTGGGTCCTCGAAGCACTGGTAAGTCGCATCTTTATAAGGAGATTTCTCCGAACAGTATCCTTGTATCCGGTGGCCAAACTACAGTAGCAAACCTGTTTTATAACATGGGCCGTAAGACTGTGGGCTTGGTTGGATTATGGGATTGCGTAGCTTTTGATGAAGTTGCAGGCATTCGTTTCAAGGATAAAGATGGCGTGCAGATTATGAAAGATTACATGGCATCTGGTTCCTTTGCACGAGGCAAGGAAGAAAAGGCAGCATCCGCTTCTATGGTGTTTATTGGTAATATCAATCAGAGCGTAGATGTACTTCTGAAGACTTCGAGTCTATTTGACCCGTTTCCTTCAGAGATTGGAACAGATACTGCATTTCTTGACCGTATGCATTGCTATCTGCCGGGATGGGAAATTCCGAAGTTTCGTCCGGAGCATTTTACAAATGATTATGGATTCATTAGCGACTATCTTGCAGAGTTCATTCGTGAGCTGCGTAAAGAGCAGTACGGTGATGCTATCGACCATTATTTCCGTCTCGGCAAGAATCTCAACCAGAGAGATACTATTGCTGTGCGTAGAATGGCAGATGGATATCTGAAGCTTCTCTATCCGGATGGAAGCTTTACAAAAGAAGAGGTAGAAGAAGTTCTCCAGATTTCATTGGAGATGCGTCGCCGTGTTAAGGAGCAGCTGAAGAAGCTGGGAGGCATGGAGTTCTATGATGTAAACTTCTCCTACATAGATAATGAGACCTTTGAAGAACATTATGTTTCTGTTCCTGAGCAAGGTGGTGGTAAGCTCATCCCAGAAGGAATGTGTAATCCGGGACAGATTTATACTGTTTCTCAAGGCAAGAGTGGCATGCTTGGTGTATTTCGCTTAGAGAGTCAGATGCTTCCGGGTAATGGGAAGTTTGAGAGAACAGGTATTGGTAGTGACCGTGATGCAAAAGAATCCACAAATACAGCTTTCAACTTCTTGAAAGCAAATGGAAACCGTATCAGTGGTTCTATAAGTACTACAACGAAAGACTATATTATTAATTATCAGGATTTGCAGGGCATTGGCATGACAGGAAAGCTAGCCCTTCCTACATTGATTGCGATGTGTTCCATTGCACTTGGTAAACCAACACTCAGTAGCCTTGCTGTACTTGGTGAAATTAGTATCAGCGGAACCATGATGAAAGTAGATGAGCTGGCAAATTCATTGCAGGTATGTTTGGACAGTGGTGCAAAGAGAGTACTTCTGCCAATTACATCGGCAGCAGAGCTTGGAACTGTACCAGCAGATCTGATTGGAAGTTTTAATTTGATTTTCTATAGCAGTGCGGAGGACGCAGTTTTTAAAGCACTGGGTGTAGAGTAAGGAGGTGCAGAAATATGCATAGCGAAGAAAAAAGAATATGGGGTATCCATACAAAAGACGACAATTTATTTCTGCATCAGGATGTTATAGCTATTGGCTGGAAGGACATGGGTAATCTGAGTTTGATTCAGGCTAACCGTGATAGTGGAATAAAATAGTAAATGGAGGCCGTATATTTGTTTGATCCTGGATTAAAAATTGGTGAAACGCTGAAAAATAGCGATATCGTTGAAAAATTTAAGTGTGGGAATATGGGAGGCATGCGCCGGTCAAAGACGACGGATACGCTGGTGATCGTATCAGACTACACAAAGGGTATCTATCACGACAAATGGATCGGAGGAGTTCTCCACTATACTGGTATGGGCAAAAACGGAGATCAGGATATTAACTGGGCTCAGAATGCCACGCTTGCCGGATGTGGACACAACGGCGTAGATGTACATCTCTTTGAAGTTATTGATGAAGGTGAATACGTTTACTGTGGACTGATAGAGCTTGTTGACGAGCCGTATACTGAGACACAACCTGGCGAGGATGGAAATCCGAGAAAAGTATGGATATTCCCTATCAGGCCGGTTCCGGACAATGACGTAAAGAAGCCGCCGATGTTCGTTTTTAAAGATATGGAGGACTTTAAGAATAGAGGTGGGGATGTCGATGCCCAGTATATGAAGGTCCTTGCTGAGAAAAAGAGAAAAGGTAAAAGTAAACCGGCTTACGTTCCGCATGTTATTCCGAAGCCGCAGCCAAAGCCGCCAGTGGTGGTATCTGCTGATATTGTAGGAAGCAAGGTAAAGCATAAGTCCTTTGGACCAGGAGTCATTACAGCTATCGAAGGGACTAATATTGTCGCCAATTTTGATAAGGTCGGCGAGAAGAAATTAGGATATGAAGTTTGTATGAAAAACAATCTCCTGCAATTTATATAGAAAGAAATTTAGCGAATAAAACAGTAAAAGTTGTAGCAGCAGTAATTCATAAGGATAATTAAACGAAATTGACAAATCGGAATTTGAAGAGGTTGTGTAAAAGAGGAAAAGATATTGTATTGTTGCACAGATTGCATTATTATTATGGTTTTTTCTTGATATGATAGGTTTGTATTTTGAAAACAAATGTTTAGTTACAAGGTCATATAAAGAAGATGGTATATTCTTTTTGATTTATTTGATTACAATAATACTGTTTCTTGTAAAAAAATATATTGGAAAATATATTGCTATCGGGTTGATGTCACAATTTGAGACAGTGGATTAGATGTCAGGCATTTTGGGATGATTTTTGGAAAATGAAAAAGGCTGGCAACCACATATTGTTTTTGTAGATGAAATTATAGAGGTTATGGATGAACGATAAATTGGGATTTAGAGGATGTGAATGAGCAGCATGAAGAAAATAAAAGAAGAAATTAATTTAAAAAAACTCCTTAGGCTGAAGAATACAGGCAGTATCTTTGTGATTGCGGGGCTTTTGACGATTTTTGTAATAGCGTTGTACACATTTATTCTGCAAAGTTCTTACACTAAGACCGCCCTTGAAACAGAAATCATACGTGACACAGCGAGTGCAGATGCAGTGCACAAACTCGTGGATGGAAAAATCGGCAAAGAAGATTTTGATCAAATCAAAGATCAATCTGATGAAACGAAGCAATTATATAAGGATATTTCTTCATATTTCAATGAAATCAGAACACTGAATTCTACTCGATATATTTACACCGCTACAAAAAATGAAGAAGGAAAACTCGTTTATGTGGTAGACGGTTTGGATTCGGATGCGGATGATGTAAGACACCCTGGAGATTATATTGAGGAAGAAATGATTCCGTATATTGATAGGGCTATTTCTGGGGAGAATGTGTACTCTCAGGATATCATTGATACAACATGGGGTCCGATTTTTACGGCTTGCTATCCTGTAAGAGCAAATCATGATGGGACAGGAGAAATCATTGGCGCATTTTGCATTGAAATGGATATGCAATCAGCTTATGGAATGGTTGAAGAGACGAATCATATTTCCATTATCTGCGGTTTAGTCGCAGGAGCTGTATTGCTTCTAATTTGTCTATATACCTATTATGTTTACCAGAAAAGCAAGGCAGAAGAGCAAAAACAAAAACAATTATTAATGACCGCCGCTGAGGAAGCAGATGCTGCCAACAAAGCAAAATCTGCGTTTTTGCTTAGTATTAGCCATGACATCAGAACGCCGATGAATGCCATTATTGGATTTACAAACATTGCGCTTCACCAGAACACGGTTTCAGATATTCATGATAGCTTGGAGAAAGTTCAAAAAAGTTCGAATCATCTTCTCTCTTTGTTGAATGACGTTCTGGATTTTACTCGCATTGAAAGTGGAAAAGTTACTATTTCGCCCGAGCCAGTGGACATTACTCAATTGACAGATAACGTCCAGGCGATTATGAATGGACTCCTTTATAATCGAGATCTTAAGTTTGAAGTACATCGAGAAATCCCAAAGAACCCATATGTCCTTGCAGATGTTGCGCGTATCCGAGAAGTTTTGGTGAATCTTCTTGGCAATGCTGTGAAATTCACAAAGGACGGCGGAAAGATCACTTTGGATATCAGCAGTTACCCAGGAGCGGATGAGAAACATATCATAACTCGTTATGTTGTTCGAGATAACGGTATTGGCATGAGCGAAGAGTTCCAGAAAAAATTATTCGATCCGTTTTCACAAGAAGATGATGCTAATGCCAGAACTCAATATAAGGGAACCGGTCTTGGTATGGCCATCACAAAAAAATATGTGGATATGATGGGCGGTTCGATTGCTGTTGAGAGCAAAAAAGGTGTAGGTTCTACATTCACAGTGGAGATCCCACTGGAGTTGTCAGAACAGGTTATTCAATCAGAACAAAAACAACATTTACATAGAGATTTGACGGGTATTCATGTTCTTATGGCTGAGGATAATGATCTAAATGCTGAACTTGCTACGATGTTACTGGAAGATGCTGGTATAACCGTAACACGCGCATCAGACGGAAAAGAAGTTGTGGATTTGTTTAAAAATCATCCACGAGGCACATATGATCTTATTTTGATGGATATTATGATGCCAAACATGGATGGACACCAAGCAGCAAAAGCCATTCGAGCCTTGGGTATAGAGCGGTCCGATGCAGTTACGATTCCAATTATAGCTTTGTCTGCAAATGCTTTTATAGATGATATTCAGGAATCCCTGGATTCAGGCATGAATGACCATATTTCCAAGCCGATTAACATGGAGGAATTAATCGATACTATCACTAAATATATTAAACATTATTAGGAAAACAAAGAAGTTAATTCTGATTTTCCTGTACCTTTTCAAAATCTTCTCTGCTGATTACGGAAGATCTGGAACAAAATGCGTGCTACTGATCCTGAATATGCACTTGCGATGAAAAATGCTGATACTGTTAAGGTTTGGCAGCTTGAAAATCTCTTCTAGCTGCAGGCTGAGAAGATTGCAATTCAGACGTGTTTGGTAATGTAGCCATTCCTTATTTCTTATCAAAAATCAACAAAACTCGTTTGGTTTAGTTTTAGCCAAACGAGTTTTGTTTTTTACTCCCTGAGATTTTCTTTGAGTTTTACTTTTCGATATTCTTTTGGTGACATACCAATGTATTTATGAAACAGTCTGCTGAAATAAAGCGAATTGGTGTATCCAACCATATTTGCAATTTCAGTAATGGTGTAGTCCGTATTTTCTAACAAATTTTGTGCGTTGGAGATTCGCAGCTTTAAGATATATTGCAGCGGACTGGAACCTGTGATTTCTTTAAAGCACTGAATAAACCAACAGTTACTAAGCCCTCTGGATTCGGAGTACTCCTCAATGCTGATTTCTGTGTTGTAATTCTTACGAAAATAGTGCATCGCAAAAGCAACTTCTTTTTCACTGGTGCTGCTGAATTTCTTTGCACTCATGATTGCACGGCTTATCAAAACAAAAATATTTCGCAGCTGCAAAGAAATCAATTCATCATACCGTGGTCTGCAAAGCTGCAATTCCTGAATCATCTGACCAAATAACCACTGATAATCGGGAGATGTTCCAATATAGAGAATATTATTTTTCAGGTTGATATTGTAATACTTTAAAATTTCTTCTACTTCATTTCCGGTAAAATGCACCCAATAAACATCGGTTTGATCTGCACGATAATAAACATATTCCTGTGGTTGATCCGGCAAATATATAATAATATTTCCGGCTGAAACCGTTTTTTCTTCTCCGTGAATGAAAAAATGTCCTTTTCCGGAGGCAATATATAAAAGCTGATAATCTTTTCTTCCCTTAGGACGATGTGTTACTACTTCAGAACGATTTTTCACACGATAATTTCCACAGCTTGTTACAATCAAAGGTTTCGTATTATCCACTACAGTAGATGTAGAGTTGTTTAAATAGGCAACATTCATAAACATAAAAAGCACCTCCTTGCTTCTATGACTATAGTATATCACACCTGATCACTTATTACAAGAAAAATCCTAAACTTTGTGCATATATTTTATAACTTTGTGTATTTTTTAAGCCGTTTTGTGTGATATAATAGAGTTAAGAAATGAGAGGAAAGAATTAAAAAAAAGACGTCTTTCATTGTAATTTCATGTTGAATTCAGTAAAAATTCTTTATGCTCAAAAAAATAATCATCTATTCTGACGATGGCATTATTTCGTTTTTGCAAGATGAAAAGCAGTTCGTATCATTCATTATGGAAAAATTCTGTCCATGTGGCATACAAACAATGAAAGGAGCTCTATTATGAGCAAAGAAAAAACATACTTAAAGTGGTATAACAAAGTCGGTTATGGTTCCGGCGATGTTGCAGGGAACGTTGTCTATGCATTGCTGACATCATTCGTAATGATCTATCTTACCGACACGATTGGATTAAACGCAGGTGTTATTGGCGTTCTCATTGCTGTATCGAAGATTTTTGATGGAATAACAGACATCATTTTTGGTACGTTGATTGATAAGACACATACGAAAATGGGCAAGGCAAAACCGTGGATGCTTTATGGTTTTATCGGCTGTGCAATTACCTTGATTGGTGTATTTGCAATCCCGATGAACATGGATGATTTTGCTCAGTACGCATGGTTCTTTATCTGCTACACACTTCTTAACAGTGTATTTTATACGGCAAACAACATCGCATATTCTGCTCTGACCGCTCTTGTTACAAAGAACAGCAAGGAAAGAGTTCAGATGGGTTCTTATCGCTTTATCTTCGCATTTGGAACAAGCCTCCTGATTCAGGCTGTTACATTCCAATTTGTTGAAGCAATGGGCGGTGGTGCAAATGGCTGGAGAACAGTCGCAATTATTTATGCGGTTATCGGTCTTATTGTAAATACAATTTCCGCTCTTTCTGTAAAAGAACTTTCTGATGAGGAACTTGCAGACAGTGAAACAAAAACAGAAGAAACCAAATACAGTTTTGGAGAAGCATTCAAAATTCTCGTACACAACAAATATTATGTGATGATCACAGTAACCTACATTTTGCAGCAGTTCTATGGTGCGATGATCGGTGTTGGAACATACTATGCAAAATATGTTCTCGCAGATGAGAATATGTTCGGCACGTTTGCGTGGTTTATCAATATTCCTTTGATTATCGCCTTGATCTTCACTCCTACCATCGTACAAAAATGGAACGGAATGTATAAGCTGAACAAATACAGCTACATGGTAGCAACAGTTGGCAGACTTCTGGTAGCAGTTGCCGGATACATGGGAAACATTCCGCTGATGCTTGCATTTACAGCACTTGCAGCACTCGGTCAAGGTCCATGGCAAGGTGATATGAATGCAGTCATCGCATCATGCTCTGAATATAGCTGGCTTACCAAACACAAGCACGTTGATGGAATTATGTACTCCTGCACATCACTTGGTGTGAAAATTGGTGGTGGACTTGGAACAGCAATTGTCGGTCTTTTGCTCGACTTTAGCGGATTCAAGGGCACTTTGACAGTACAGCCTGATTCTGCTATCAATATGCTTCACATTATGTATCTGATCGTTCCGTTTGCACTGGATCTGATCATCACATTTATTCTTTCTAAGATGAATGTTGAAAAGGCAAATGCGGAAATCAAAGAAAAACTTGGAATATCCGAAAATGAAGTTGTGATGGAATCACAGAACTAAAATGGAGGGAACAATATGAAATATACACTCGACTGGCTGACCGATCCGGAAGTGTTTGCAGTCAACAGAATCGCAGCACATTCCGACCACAGAATCTATGCAAACCATTTGGAAGCCGATGCAGACAATTCCTCTCTGATTCAAAATCTGAACGGCACCTGGAAATTTGCGTGGGCAAAGAATCCATCTGAATGGCAGCAAAAGTTCTATGAAGAAAGCGACAGCACTGAAAATTTTGACAACATTCAGGTTCCGGGACACATGGAATTGCAGGGATACGGCAAACCGCAGTACGTCAATACTATTTATCCTTGGGAGGGACAGGAGCATCTCCGTCCTCCGTTTATCTCTGAAATGGACAACCCTGTCGGCAGCTACGTCAGATATTTTGATTTGAACGATGCTCTGAAAAATAAACGTGTATTCATTTCTTTTCAGGGTGTGGAAACTGCTATGTATGTCTGGCTGAACGGCGAATTTATCGGCTACAGCGAGGATTCTTTTACACCGTCTGAATTTGAACTGACACCATATATCCGTGAAAAGGACAACAAACTTGCTGTTGCAGTGTTCAAAAGAAGTTCTGCAAGCTGGCTGGAAGATCAGGATTTCTGGAGATTCTCCGGCATTTTCCGTGACGTATTCCTTTATGCGGCACCGTCTGCCCATGTTCGTGATATGAAAGTGATTGCAGATTATGACGGTACAAACGGTATCTTCTCTGCAACGCTGGATATTGTGGGCAAGTGTTCTGTGAAATCGATCTTGACAGATGAAAATGGAACGGTCATTGCACAATCCAATGAAAAGGAATCCGTAAACTGGACAATTGAAAATAGCAAGCCTTGGAGTGCCGAAATACCGAATCTCTACACGTTTACAGTGATTCTGACAGACGAAAGCGGAAATGAAATCGAGGTCAGCAGAACCAAAGTCGGATTCCGCCGATTTGAACTGAAAAACGGAATCATGTGTTTAAACGGAAAACGTATTATTTTCAAGGGTATCAATCGACACGAATTTGATGCGAAAACAGGCAGAGCAATCACAAAGGAAGATATGCTGTTTGACATCCAGTTCATGAAGAAAAACAATATCAATGCAGTTCGTACCTGTCATTATCCGAACAATTCTCTTTGGTATCAGCTTTGTGATGCATACGGCATTTATCTGATTGATGAAACCAATCTGGAAACACACGGTACATGGCAGAAGCTTGGTGCAACAGATCCGTCTTGGAATGTACCGGGTTCACTTCCGGAATGGAAAGAAGCTGTACTGGACAGAGCGAAATCGATGTATGAACGTGACAAGAATCACGCAAGTGTTCTCATCTGGTCTTGCGGAAACGAATCCTACTGCGGAGAAGATATTGCTGCAATGTCGGAATATTTCAGAAGTGTAGACCCGACAAGACTGGTGCACTATGAGGGCGTTACAAGAGTTCCGAATCATCAGTATGATTCTATCACGGATATGGAAAGCCGTATGTACGCAAAACCACAGGAAGTGGAAGAATATCTGAAGCAGAATACAGGCAGACCGTATATCAGCTGTGAGTATATGCACGCTATGGGCAATTCTCTTGGTGGTTTGAGCCTTTACACTGACCTTGAGGACAAATATGAGGCTTATCAGGGTGGTTTCATCTGGGACTACATCGATCAGGCAATCGAAACCCAAAATGACGACGGGGAAACAGTTCTGGCTTATGGCGGAGATTTTGAGGACAGACCAAGCGATTACGGATTCTGCACCAACGGTGTGATCTATGCTGACAGAACCTACTCTCCAAAGGTTCAGGAAATGAAGGCTCTTTACTCCAACATCAGAATGTCTATTCAAAACGGAATGCTTACCGTAGAAAACCGAAATCTCTTTGCAGATACAAATAACTTGTCCTTTGTTGTACGATTGGAAAAGAACGGCGTTGTTCTGAAATCCGATACATTTTCTCTGAATGTTCCTGCCGGAGAAAGCAAGACACTGAAACTGACACTTCACAAAATAGACAGTGCAGGAGAATATGTTTATCATATTTCTGCCGTTACCGCAGATCAGACACTATGGGCAGATGCAGGGCACGAAATTGCCTTTGCTCAGGAAGTGTTTGAAGTGAAGGATAATCAGATTCCGGAAACCATATTGCAAAAGCCAACGATTGTATACGGCGATGTTATCATTGGTGTTCACGGAGAAAACTTCTCCATGATGTTCGACAAGAAAGAGGGCGGCATCAGTTCTCTGAAATACAATGATTTTGAATATATCACACGCACACCAAAGGTCAGCTTCTGGAGAGCAATGACGGACAATGACACTGGTGCTTCCGAGCCGTACAATCTTGCACAGTGGTATGTCGCAGGCAAATTTGCAAAGTATAAAACCGTTTCATGGCTGGAACAGGAAGATGCTTTGAAAATCACATTCACATATCAGGCTGCCTGTGTTCCGACTTTTGAGTTTACTGTAACCTATACCGCACACTTTGACGGAAAGCTGGGCGTAAGTGTAAATTATGCAGGAGTAAGCGGTATGTCCGATATGCCGGTTCTTGCATTGGACTTCAAGATGAAAAAACAGCTTTGCAATTTTCAGTATTACGGACTCGGCCCTGATGAAAATTACAGCGACCGATGCAAAGGAGCAAGACTGGGATTGTGGAAATCTACGGCAAAAGAAAATCTTTCCGGCTATCTCAATCCGCAGGAATGTGGCAACCGTACCGGTGTAAGAACGCTCTCAATCCATGATGATATGCAGCATGGTCTGACGTTCCAAAAGGCATCTGCTCCGTTTGAAATGAGCGTACTGCCATACAGTGCCTATGAACTCGAAAATGCAATGCATCTGGATGAACTTCCAAGTGTTCGCTACACATGGGTCAGAATCGCTGCAAAGCAAATGGGTGTCGGCGGCGATGATTCCTGGGGTGCACCGGTGCATGAGGAGTACAGGATCCATGCAGATCAGCCGATGAAATTGGAATTTATAATTATGCCCTTAAGATCGTAAGAAGAAAGGGAAGCAATGAAAATACAGGATTTTCAAGACAATGTTACTTGTGGTGGATTTGATAATATCTTCGCAAATATTTATAAGCCACAGGATATAGAAAGTCAGAAATCACGATATATGAGTGCTGTGGAGAAATTCACAGCACTGTATCCGAATAGAAATGATATACACGTTTATTCTGCTCCGGGTAGAACAGAAATCGGCGGTAATCATACCGATCATCAACATGGCTGTGTCATTGCAGGAGCAGTTGACTTAGATGTTATCGGTGTTGCAGCATTTCATGATGAAAACATCATCAGAATTAAATCAGAGGGATACGATGAATTTGCAGTTTCACTGGACGATTTGGATATTCATATCGGTGAAAAAGGTTCTTCTGAAATTGTCAGAGGGATTGCAGCTCGCTTTAAGGATTTAGGTGTAGAAATTTCCGGATTTGATATGTATACAACTTCAAATGTACTTGCGGGAAGCGGTATTTCTTCTTCTGCTGCATTTGAAACATTGATTGCAACGGCAATTGACAGCTATTACAATAACAATCAGATTGGTGCAGTAGAAATCGCAAAAATCGGACAATATGCAGAAAACTTTTATTTTGGCAAGAAAAGCGGGTTGATGGATCAGATGGTTTGCTCCGTTGGTGGATTTGTTTTTCTTGATTTTCAAAACATTCAAAATCCAAGTATCCAAAAAATTGATTTTGACCTTTCAAAAACCGGCTATGCATTGGTCATCACAGACACCAAAGGAGATCATTCTGATTTGACAGATGATTATGTAGTCGTTCGTACAGAAATGGACGAAGTTGCAGAATATTTCGGCAAAAAGGTTCTTCGTGAAGTTGATGAAAATCAATTTTGGGATAATATTCCTGATGTTAAAAAGAAGATTTCTGATAGAGCTGTCTTGCGTGCAATTCACTTTTTTGGCGACAATTATCGTGCAAAGGCAGAAACGGAAGCTCTCAAAAACAACAGATTTGAGGATTTTCTCACGCTTGTAAACGAATCGGGAGATTCCTCCATGAACTATCTGCAAAATTTATACTCATGCAGAAAGCCAACGGAACAAGGTATTCCACTTGCAATTATGGCGGGGAAACGAATATTAAAAGGCAATGGCGCTGTAAGAGTTCACGGAGGTGGTTTCGCAGGGACTGTTCAGGCATTTGTACCAAATGATCTTGTCAATGCATATAGATCGGAAATGGACAGAATATTTGGACAAAATTCGTGCTACATTATGACGATCAGACCGTTTGGCGGTATTGAAATCAAATAATAGGAGGGAATAATGAGTATACTTGTTTTAGGCGGTGCAGGATATATCGGTTCTCACACAGCTTTAGAGTTGATTCGCACCGGAGAAAGCGTTATTATTGCAGACAATCTTGCAACCGGACACATCGAAGCTGTTCCGAAAGATGCGAAATTTTATCTGGGTGATTTGCATGACAAGGCGTTTCTTGATAATATTTTTGAAAACGAACAGATAGATGCAGTGATTCACTTTGCAGCATATTCTCTTGTTGGAGAAAGCGTTGTTAATCCACTCAAGTATTACGACAATAATCTCTGCGGAACAAAAATTCTTTTGGATTCCATGGTTGAACACCATATTGATAAAATTGTATTTTCCTCAACCGCTGCCACCTATGGTGAACCGGAAAATATTCCGATTCTCGAAACAGACAGAACACAGCCAACCAATCCATATGGTGAAACCAAACTTGCTATGGAGAAGATGTTCTATTGGACTTCAAAAGCTCATGGTCTAAGATACGTTTCTCTCCGCTATTTCAATGCTTGCGGAGCAGACAAATCAGGTAAAATCGGCGAGGCTCATAATCCGGAAAGTCATTTGATTCCTTTGATTCTTCAAGTCCCAAATGGAAAGAGAGAAAGTATCTCCATCTATGGAACAGATTATGATACTCCTGATGGAACTTGTATCAGAGACTACATCCATGTTACCGATTTGGCTCAGGCACATATTCTCGCTGTAAAGTACTTGAAAAACGGAAACAAAAGCAATATTTTCAATCTTGGAAATGGTGTCGGCTATTCCGTAAAAGAAGTAATTGATAAAGCAAGAAAAGTGACAGGGCACCCGATTCCTGCAATTGAAACGCCAAAGCGTGCCGGAGATCCTGCACGACTGGTGGCTTCCAGTGAAAAGGCAAGAAAAATTCTTGGCTGGAATCCTGTACACGATGGTCTTGAAGAAATTATATCTGACGCATGGAATTGGCATAAGAATCATCCAGATGGTTTTTGAAAAGAGGTGTTATCATGATATACAGTGCAATAAACGGATTAATCCGTCATGCAATAGAAGCTGATTTGATTACAAATGACGATATTTTCGTTGTTAGAAATCAGCTCATGGATATACTAAAACTGACTGACTGGAATGATAAAGAACCACTCACGGGAAATATTGAAGAACTTCTTGAACCCCTGATCGACTATGCAGTAAAAGCAGAAATCATTGAAGACACTTCTGTACAACGTGATCTATTCGATACAAGAGTTATGGGTGTTTTCACACCTATGCCGAGAGAAGTTAATGCCGCATTTCAAAGAAAATATTCTGCTTCGCCATCAGCAGCTACAGAATGGTATTATGCTTTTAGTAAAAGCCTGAACTATGTTCGTGCTGAAAGAATTGCGAAAGATTTAAAGTGGACATATGAATCAGAATATGGAACACTTGACATTACTATAAACCGTTCTAAGCCAGAGAAAGATCCTCGTGATATTGCTGCTGCTAAATTGCAAAAAAAATCAACCTATCCTCAATGTCAGCTTTGTGTTGAAAATATGGGATTCGCAGGTCACCAGACACACCCTGCAGGACAAAATCTTCGTCCGGTAAAGTTGAATATCAACAGCCAAGATTGGTTCATGCAGTATTCTCCTTATGAATATTATAATGAACACTGCATCGTCTTTAATAAACAGCATATTCCTATGACAATCAATGCACAGGTATTCAATAAACTGTTTGATTTTGTTGAGCAATTTCCACACTATTTTATCGGTTCAAATGCAGACCTTCCTATTGTAGGCGGCTCCATTCTAACGCATGAGCACTTTCAAGGCGGCAATTATAATTTTGCAATGGCAAAAGCACCGATTGAAAGAACATTTCTTTTGAAAAATTATATGAATGTTAGTGCCGGCATTGTAAAATGGCCGATGTCTGTGATACGTCTTTCTTCAAAAAATAGGACGGCTTTGGCAGCTGCATGTGCTGATATTTTATCAAAATGGAGAGCATATACGGATGAAGTGGTTGGAATTTTTGCAGAAACAGACGGAATTCTGCATAATACAATTACTCCAATTGCAAGAGCAACTTCTTCTGGATTTGAATGCGACTTGGTATTGAGAAACAATGTTACAACGAAAGAAAGACCGTTAGGTGTGTTCCATCCGAATCCTACATTACATCATATCAAAAAAGAAAACATCGGATTGATTGAAGTGATGGGACTTGCTGTTCTTCCGGCGCGTTTAGCAGATGAACTGACACTTTTAAAAGATGCAATGCTGTCCAGCAAAGAGATTGCTACAGATGATAAAATTGCATCTCATGCAATTTGGGCAAGTGAAATTCTAAAAAAATATTCTGATTTTAACGCTGATAATGCAATAGAGATTATTCGTTATGAAGTCGGCAGAGTTTTTGAGCAGGTACTTGAAGATGCCGGAGTATTTAAGAGAGATAAACAAGGAAAAGAAGCATTTGCAAGATTTGTAGAACAATTAGGTTGATTTGGAATATACGAAAATGAGCTATTGCATTATGTGCAGTAGCTCATTTTTAATTTAATTCAATTATTCAAGGCTGAGAATTTATTTCAGCACATCATCCAGTGAAATCTAATTATCTTCTGACATATCTTCAGTGTAGATTGTATTATTTATGTACAATTTCTCGGCAATTTTTGTAAACCTATTCTACACTATCAAAGGATATGTGCGCTATCTGAATTTTGTTGACTTTTTATATTTGTATGCTATAATATAATTATTGCCTAATGTAAAATGCACTGATGAGTAGTGTCATTATCTTAAATTTGAGGTTTGAGAGTAGTGTAATTTTATAGGGTAGTAAAACTTCCAAGACAGGATATTTTTCTTACACCAAAAACTGAAAATAGATTATTTTTTTGTGGATGAAAGATATGAGCAGGGATTTCCGTTGGATGAGAATGAATCGTTCTACATTGGAAAGTCGATAGCCGGATTGAAGTTGAATCAGTCGGCACAGAATCCGATTACATATCTGTATCCACTGGAGAAAGATAAAATTCATATTTAACGAAATTGACAAATCGGAATTTGAGAAGGTAAGTGAATGGGATATCACGATACAAGATACCAAAGATACCATGGAGGAATATGATAATGTCGAAAGATGAGTATTTGATAACCGATACGCCCTTCAAAGCGTTGATGGTTTTTGCAATGCCAATGATTATTGGAAGTTTCTTTCAACAAATATACAATATGGCCGACTCTGTTATTGTCGGCCAGTTTGTTGGTTCTTCCGCACTTGCAGCTGTCGGTGCATGTGCAGCATTGACCAATGTGTTCATTTGTGTGGCACTGGGAGCCGGTGTCGGAGCCGGTGTGCTTGTGAGCCGTTATTTCGGAGCCAGGGAGTATGGCAAAATGAAAACAATCGTGTCAACATCCTTGATTAGCTTTTTGCTTCTAAGTATAGTCCTTGGTGTTTTTGGCTTTTTCTTCGCCAACTCGTTGATGAGTGGACTGCAAACCCCTGCCGACATACTGGATGATGCTGTACTGTATCTGCGGGTCTATTTTGTGGGCTTTCCGTTTCTGTTTATGTATAACATTCTTTCTACCATGTTCACTTCAATCGGCGAATCCAAAATTCCGCTAGGACTGCTGATCTTTTCGTCCATCCTGAATATTTTAATGGATCTTTGGATGGTAGCCGGGCTAGGTCTCGGTGTGTTCGGTGCGGCTATTGCAACCCTGATTGCACAGGGAATTTCAGCTGTGTTTTCGTTTTTGATCTTTCTGTCCCGGATGCGGCAATACAAGAGCTCCTTTAGCAGGTTCGACCGGCAGGAGCTGTATTCCATGCTTCGCATTGCGGTACCATCGGTTTTGCAGCAGTCCACAGTGTCTATCGGTATGATGATCGTGCAGGCAGTGGTAAATCCTTTCGGTACACAGGCACTCGCCGGGTATGCAGCAACGATGAGGGTGGAAAATGTTTTTTCATTGATCTTTGTATCCATCGGCAATGCGGTTTCGCCGTATGTTTCCCAGAATCTTGGTGCAAAGAAAATTGATCGTATCAAAAAAGGCTACCATGTTGCACTGGTGCTGGATCTGTGCTTTGCGGTCATTGCGTTAGTGACCATTGAAGCGCTGCATACGCAGATCTCATCACTGTTCTTAGGAAAAGACGGAACGGCGTTTGCCTATCAGGTGTCTGGTGATTATATGAGGTGGCTTGGTTACTTTTTCATATTCATGGGTATCAAGATGGCAACCGATGGAGTTCTTCGCGGCCTCGGAATTATGCGTCCGTTCCTCGTTGCAAACATAGTGAATCTTGCGATTCGTCTGTCCGTTGCCCTGATCTGTGCACCACGTTTTGGCATTGTCTTTGTCTGGCTCGCGATACCAGTTGGCTGGCTTGCAAACTTTTTAATCTCCTATGTGGCTCTTAGGCGATCATGGCCGACTGATAAAATGGCATCCATTAGTTAAATTCCAGTTTGTAGGGATGACATGAAAAATGAAGTTTAAGGAACAGAGCTTTACCCTGTTTGCCTATACAAATTATAGAGCAATTCAAGGTTATCACAGGCTCGAACCACTAGATTTTAATGGAAAAGGTGCGTTCCACCATTTCCTCGTACAATAAGGGTTGAGTATGTTTTCGGTGTTTACAACTCTTTGATTGTTGCAGTATATAAGCCATCAGAGTGGTTTGTATGTATAGAGGCAAAGGACAGACTTCCAGGACAGGATATTGTTCTTACACCAAAAACTGAAAATAGATTATTTTTTTTGTGGATGAAAGATATGAGCAGTGATTTCCGTTGGATGAGAATGAATCGCTCTACATTGGAAAGTCGATAGCCAGATTGAAGTTGAATCAGTCGGCACAGAATCCGATTACATATCTGTATCCACTGGAGAAAGATAAAATTCATATTTAATGAAATTGACAAATCGGAATTTACGGAGGAAAATAGTAATGGCAATGTTCCTACTGATTACATATATAGTAATTTTTATATTTCAAATAATACTATTTGTGATAACCATTCGCAAGAAAACAAAAAAACTTTGGCGGATATTGTTTTCGGCAGAACTAATTCCGTTGCTTATATCCATAGGACTGATGATTTACTATAATAATCTTCCTGGATATGGATTTATGCCAGGACTAACTTATTTGGGAGAAGTATTGTTTAGTTTTGGAGCGGTTGTTTTGTACTGTATAAGTTTCCTGATTTCTATATGCAGTTATATTGCAATTTCAAATAAACAAAGGAAACGCTGAATAAATCGTTTCTGCCGTTTTTTCACAGTCCTCTCAGTGACGTATTTTCGAGCGTTGCTCAAAACGGTGAAACGAATGCCTCGCATTAATCAGCTTTTTTTAAACTTAATTTGAGGTGTTCCACTTGTGTGTTTATTTGAGTTCCTTGAATGAGTTTAAATATTATGTTAATATTTTAAAGAAGTTGGCGTGTAGTTGATTAGAAAGATAAATCGAAATTTGTGAGGATAAAATGATAAGTCAGAGAGTACAGAACAATATAGAAGCCATGATCTGGTTCCCTCTTTCTATCTGGTAGATTAACAAATTCCAGTTTGTAAGGTTGACATGAAAAATGAAGTTTAAGGAACAGAACTTTATCCTGTTTGCCTATACAAATTATAGGATAATTCAAGGTTATCACAGGCTCGAACCACTAGATTTTAAGGGAAAAGGTGCGTTCCACCATTTCCTTGTACAATAGGGGTTGAGTATGTTTTTCGTTGAACAGCCGAGTCATGTGGAGACTGTCTGCTTACTGTCGAAACAAATTTTGATTTATGCTAAAAATTAAACTTTCGCGGTAATATGTACCTGTGCTTTTGTTTAATTGGGAGGATGATTAGTTTGAATATTATATATAAAAAAGCAACGATAGACGATATAGTTCTGCTAACCAAAACAAGAATAGAAGTTTTGCGGGCAGCTAATAATCTAACGTCAGATATTGATATGGATGAAGTAGAAAGAAAAACTTACGAGTATTATAAAGAAGCCTTTCAGAATGATACTCACACAGCATATATAGTTTTTGAGGACAATAAATTTGTTGGTGTAGGTGGAGTTAGTTATTACCAGGTGATGCCTACCTATCACAATCCAAGTGGTAAGAAAGCATATATTATGAATATGTATACGAAGCCTTTATATCGCAGAAATGGTATCGCCATAAGGACGCTGGCATTACTGGTAGAAGATGCAAAGAAAAGAGGTATTACTTCTATTTCTCTGGAAGCGACAGAAATGGGCAGACCTTTATATGAAAAGTTTGGATTTGTGCAAATGAAGAATGAAATGGAGTACATTGAAACTTAGCAAATAGGAAGAAAATATGAAAAAAACAGTAATAGGCATAATCGCCCACGTCGACTCAGGCAAGACAACGCTTTCGGAAGCAATGCTTTATTTGTCGGGCAAAATAAGAAAGGTCGGACGTGTAGACCACGGCGACGCTTTTCTTGACACGGATATGATTGAAAAAAACAGAGGTATAACTGTTTTCTCAAAACCCGCAGAATTTGAATATAAAAATACATCTTTCACCTTGCTTGACACACCTGGTCATGTCGATTTCTCAGCGGAAACTGAGCGTGCATTACAGGTGCTTGATCTTGCTGTGCTTGTTATAAGCGGAACTGACGGTGTGCAGAGCCATACCCAAACTCTTTGGAGGCTGTTGAAGCGTTATAACGTCCCAACCTTTGTTTTTGTGAACAAAATGGACTTGGACGGTGCTGATAAAACCTTCGTCATGAACAGTTTAGAGGGTCGTCTTGGCAGTGGATTTGTGGATTTCTGCCGTATGAAGTCCGAAGTCGCAGAGGATTGCGCCCTTTTTGATGAAAATATTATGAATGAGTTTCTTGAAACGGGATCAATGTCTGGCACGATACTGTCAGATGCCGTGGCTCATAGAAAAGTATTTCCATGCTTTTTCGGCTCAGCTTTAAAATCACAGGGCATAGAAAAATTTATGAACGCCCTTGCAGAGCTTGCACCGTGTGTATATGACAGCGGTACTTTTGGTGCAAAAGTGTATAAAATTTCAGAGAACGGTGGCTCACGCCTGACTTTTATGAAGATAACAGGTGGCTGTCTTAAGGTTAGAGATCTAGTAGATTATACATCGTCTGACGGTGAAAGCTCCTCAGAAAAGGTCAGCAGGATAAGAATATATTCAGGGGCAAAATATCGTAATGCGGATAACGCTGAAACTGGTGTTGTTTGCGCTGTTGAGGGGTTGACTAAAACTTATGCAGGGCAGGGATTTGGTTTTGAGCAGGATTCTGCAAAACCACTGTTGGAGCCTGTTCTTACCTATCGTGTCGAGCCTGTGTGTGATTTGGATATGCACACTCTGCTGTCGTATTTCCGTGTGCTTGAAAATGAAGATCCACAGCTTCACGTCGATTGGAATGAACAGCTTGGCGAAATACATATCTGTATAATGGGCGAGGTGCAGCTTGAAATACTGAAAAGCATTTTCAAGCTGCGATTTGATATTGACATTGATTTTGGCGAGGGAAGCATTGCATACAAAGAAACTATTGAGAAAACGGTCTACGGCTATGGTCACTATGAGCCACTCAGGCATTATGCAGAGGTGCATTTAAAGCTTGAGCCGCTGGAGCGTGGCAAGGGTCTGCGTTTTGCAACGGAATGCAGTGAAGATATGCTGGACAAAAACTGGCAAAGACTTATTCTTACCCATTTGCAGGAGAAAAAGTATCTTGGCGTTCTCACAGGCTCTCCTATTACAGATATGAAAATAACGCTCGTTTCGGGAAGAGCGCACCTTAAACACACTGAGGGCGGCGACTTCCGTCAAGCAACATATCGTGCCGTCAGACAGGGACTTAGAAACGCAAAGTCCGTTCTTCTTGAGCCTTATTACAGCTTCACACTTGAAGTTCCACAGCAGAACGTGGGTCGTGCTATAACAGATATACAGAACATGGGCGGAGTTTTCTCACAGCCGGAGGTATCGGGCGAATTTTCCGTTATAAAGGGAAGCGCACCAGTGGCGGAAATGCGTGGATATCAGTCGCAGGTCATAAGCTACACCAAGGGCGTTGGAAAGCTGATATGCACTTCTGACGGTTACCGTGAATGTCATAATACAGAAGTTGTGCTTGAAGAATATGGCTATGATCCTGACAGAGATCTTGAAAATACGGCAGATTCTGTATTTTGCTCTCATGGTGCAGGTTACAATGTCAAATGGAACGAAGTTCCTGATAAGCTTCACATACCTCCTGAGGACAAACGCAGGCAGGTCTCTCAGCCGCAGACATACGCTCGTGCCGAAGATTTTGTAAGACGTGCAGCAAGTGATAAGGAGCTTATGGAGATATTTGAGCGCACTTACGGAAAAATAGAACGTGATAAGCACTATGCGATGCGCAGACCTGAAAAGTCTGTAAAGTCAGCGTCAAAGCCGAAGCAGATATACTCAGGCGTGGAATATTTGCTGGTTGACGGCTATAACATAATTTTTTCTTGGGACGAGCTGAAAAAGGCTGCCAACGAGAGCCTTGACCTTGCACGAAGTATGCTTGTGAACAGGCTTTGCAACTATCAGGGATACAAGCAATGTGAGCTGATACTCGTCTTTGACGCATACAAGGTCAAAGAGCAGGAGCGTGTTGTGGAAAATTACCACAATATCAGTATAGTTTACACCAAAGAAGTCGAAACGGCTGACACTTATATTGAACGCACTGCCCACAAGCTCAGCCGAGAGCATAAGGTAAGGGTCGCCACATCTGACGGCATGGAGCAGGTCATAATCATGGGCAGCGGTGCTTTCAGAATGTCAGCTCAGGAGCTTCACGAGGACGTTATCCGTGTGGAAAAAGAGATAAGAGAATATATCTCCAATATGAAATAAAAAAAACGATTTTCTGAAAATAACCAGAAAATCGTTTTTTGTTATCTCTTCCTTTTCTTGGATTTTATTTTTATCTCAGGTATTGCTAAGTTGTCGAATATTACACCTGATTCGCTATTATTTTCGTTTTCATCACTCTCAGTTTTTACATCTTCAACGTGAACTTCTGGAAAAGCAAGGTTATCTGTATAACAGTCAAGATGTTTGTTCTTTTTGTTCATATTCTTTTCCTCCGTTAATTAATAAAGTTGATAAATCCTGTTATAACAAGGCTGTTTATAAAATCGGCAAACATACTTCCAACAATAGGAACAAGCATATAAGCCTTTATTGAAGGGGCAAATTTTGCTGTTAAAGCCTGCATATTAGCCATAGCGTTTGGCGTTGCACCCATTCCGAAGCCGCAAGTTCCTGCCGCAAGCACTGCCGCATCATAGTTTCTGCCCATTATATTATATACGATAAAGTATGAGAACATTGCCATAAGAAGCACCTGTGCAACAAGCATGATTATCATAGGCAATGCGAGCTCGGCAAGCTGCCAGAGTTTCAATGTTATCATGGCTATTCCGAGAAAAAGCGAAAGACAAATACCACCGATATCATTTATTTCACCCATGTGTATGTGTATTTTACCGCTGTATTCACCGATATTTCTCATAAATGCTGCAACGATCATTGATCCGATATACACAGGAAAAGTCATGCCGGAATATGAAAGCACCCATGAAACAAACGTGCCTATTCCCATTGCTATCGCAAGCTGATAAGCTGCAGGTGCATACATGCTTACAGAACGGTGATGTTTTTGTTCGTCCTCGACAAGTATAGAGTCGTCCTCAGGAATAACAGTTTTCAGCAGATCGTGTTTGAGTATAAGCTTTCTGCCGATAGGTCCGCCCATAACAGAGCCTATGATCAATCCAAAAGTAGCCGCTGCTGTGCAGAGGCTTGTTGCTCCTTGCTGACCAAGGTCCTCAAGCACTGTGCCAAAGGCACCTGACGTTCCGTGACCGCCTACCATAGGGATAGATCCTGTACACATACCTACCAGCGAGCTTACTCCCAATAGCTTTGAAAGTCCTACGGCAACCGCATTCTGCGCAAATATCAGCACTATCAGGCATAATAAAAATACAATAAGACTTTTACCTCCTGCTTTCAAAACTTTAATGTTTGCCTGAAAGCCAACTGAAGTGAAGAACATGACCATGCAAACCGTTTTTAGCGTTTCATCAAACTGAAATTCGACTATTCCTGCGACGTGAAGAATACATGATATGATAGCAAAAATAATTCCGCCGATGACAGGAGAGGGAATACAGAAGGTTTCAAGAAATCTGACTTTCTTTTTGAGAAATCCCCCTAAATACAAGACTCCTACTGCCACCGCAAGAGTTTGATACATATCCACATTTATTGTTTTCAAATTTGATCCTCCTCTGTTATAGCAGTTCCAATGCTGTTATAATATTCCACTGCCCCTTTATGAAAAGCACACGGGATATTATCTGTTGCAAATTTTGTGTCATTATTCGCAAATGAGATCCTTTTCTTTATCTGGTCATTTTCCTCAAAAAGCATTTTCGTGATATCTGCTACAGTGTCGCTGTCCATCTTTTGGCTTGCCACAAGAACAGCCTTTACGCCGACAGTCTTGACGTCCTCGTCAATGCCTTTATAAGTTCCTGCCTTTATTACAGTTTCATAGTATCCGTCATAAAGATTCGTCATATATGATATTGTTCTGTCGTCAAGAGGCAATATTCTTATATCCATTTCCTCAGAAAGCTGTGTTATAACATCACATGGAGCACCAAGTATCACGAAAAATGCATCGATAGAGCCGTTTTTAAGTGCCTCAGCAGACTTCTGATAGTTCATGTTGCACACATCTATCATGTTATAGTCAAGACTTACAGAGTTTAAAATGTACTCAGCATTTTTTGCTACGCCAGAATCTTCTTCGCCCACAGAAACCTTTTTGCCTTTAAGATCAGCAGGAGTTTGAATATCTGAGTCAGCCGGAACGATTATCTGAAAAGACTCCATGTAAAGAGCCGCAACTGCACGGACGTTGTTTATTTTGTTACCATTAAAATCTCCTGTGCCATTCACTGCTTCAGACAGGACATCGCTTTGGACTATTCCCATGTTGATAAAGCCGTCCTTTAAAAGCCGCATGTTAGCCTGAGAACCAGCCGTTCTTATATTTGTGATGTTTTCATCAATATCACTGAGAGTGTCAGCAAATTTATAATATATACCACCTTCGTTGCCGGATCCCAGTTTTATCTCAGAGCGTTTACAGCAAGAGCAGAACATTGTAAGTATAGCAACTGTAACAATAAATATTATTGTATTTTTTATTTTTCGCAATCCGATCATTCCTTTCTAAAATATTCAAAAAGTTATCCTACTGATAATATCATATCCATATTTGCATTAAACATATATTTCATATAAAAAAATCACAGATCAGCTTTTTAGTAATATCATTGAGGTTAAAAAAGCCACACCGAGCGTGGCTTTTTCCCTCTAATATAGACAGTAAACAAATTTTGCATTAAGAAGTTTAGCACCCGAAAGCTTTGGCAGGACGATCTTGTCCTTTACGATTTCAAAATAAGAAAGTGCAGTTTCGAGTTCCTCATCAGATATTACTGAGTTGCTCATTTCCGCTTTGACTGCAAGTTCTCCGATATATTTTATCATATGAGAGAAATCATTGATTTGCATTTCCTGGCATTTTTCTGTTAACCTGTCACAAAGCTGTAAGTCTGTAATATTTCTGCTGTCGGTAATGCCTATAAGCTTTAAATATTTGAGCATATAGCGATATACCGCCACAGTGCGTGATCTATTGTCCCCGTTACTTAGTTCCGAACGCATTTTCTTTACCTTAACATCTCTATGGACTACAACGCCGAAGGCTATAAGTAGAAGTCCGCCCAGAGTGATGAAAATTCCTACAAATGAGCCATGGTCGCTGTTGTTTTCTGTTACTCTTGATGAAACAGAAGTTTTCCCAGCGCCTGACATCACTCCGGCACCATGTCCGTTGCTTGCAGAATTTGTTTTCTTTGTTGTTGAAGCTTTTGAACTGTTTGCAGGCTTCTTAGTAGCCACTGAAGTTGTGCCACCCTGACCGCCATTTTGTGTGGTTGTCGTAGGCTTGCTTTCTGTGCTTTTAGTTGTTGTGACTTCCTTAGGGTCTTTCTCTTGTTGTGTAAGATTAGGATTATCATTATCATAACCTGGTGTGAATTCTGCAGGATACCAACCTGCATTGTCTATAAATACCTCAGCCCATGCGTGCGCACATTTGTCCTTTACACTTACCTCGTATGTTGAATCATCTTTAGGTTCACCGAGCTGTGAATTAAGCACCACATATCCCTCTACATATCTTGACGGATAGCCAAACATTCTTAAAAGCTCTGCACCCGCCGTTGCGAAATATGAACAATAGCCCTCCTTTTGTGTACTTAAAAAATAATCTATGAAATCTTCACCTTTTGGAGTAACACCCGGTTCAAGGGTATAAGTGAAGTTATCAGAGAAATAGTTTTTTATTGCAGTGCTTATTTCTTCATAAGTCCAATCACCTTTGTGGTAAATATCCACGCCAAGATATTCACTAAGTATCTCTTTATATGCCTTATTAAGCTCATCAGACTTTGAAACGTCCATATATTTCTGGTGAACAAACTCTGAGTAAGCGTCAACACCTCTGTCCTTATTAACAGACAATGCAGGTTCTTCTGCTGCTATAGCCTCAGGGAGGGCCTCAAGCCTTTCTTCTATAAGAGAGGGGTCAAAATAGTAAAGAGAATACTTTGTTGAACTTAATTTGACATATGACTCAGTGGTAGGACGCATTTTTTTATCGTCAGTGTTTCCATCACTTGAATATAAAGAAGCGTATGGTGCATACACAAATTTCTTGCTTGCGCCGAGAACAGATACAGAAATCTGAGCAGGGGTCAGATCCGCATATTTGCGTTGGATAAGGTCATAATCCAGATCCTGCACCCATATCTTGCCTTGCTCAAAATCATCAGAGAAGGTGTCTTCATTGCCATTCACGTCAACAGGAGTCCAGCTATTGTCGTTATAAACGCCTGCTACATATCCACGGAGATATAGTGTATTAGAGAATTTTGGAGTGACCATTTTTAGTGCTGTTGAGCCGTTGAAGCTAATGCCTGCTGTCTTGCCAAGAACGCCTCCGTTTGTGCCACCAACTGTTTTTATACCAAACAGATCAAATCCGCTGTCATAATCTGAAAAAGCATTCCTCAGGTCAGTGAGAGAGAAATTTGACACTGCTGTAGAAATATTATGTCTGTATTTTGCAAATGACTCAGGACGTGTAAAGCCTGTTATTGCTGAGAAAAGCATTATAACTACAAGTACCAACGAGCTTAAAATAGCCGTGAATTTCATGAATACGTTATAAAAACAAGCTTTTTGCTTTTCAGATGTAAAATAAAACGTGCGTTTTCGCTCATGCACCGCAAAGGTGTTTTTTCTTCCTGCCTTGTTAGTTGTGTGATTTATTATGTGTAGTGAAAGCACTGTCACCCAGCATACAAACAGACCAATAACAGTCCACATTGACGGCTCCCAGCCCCAATACATTCCAAGCTCGAAAACAGGAAATGTAATGATGAACAGCAGTGGAAAATCTATCCTGTAAAGGCAGGCTGCTGCCGTTCCAAGGCAAACAAGAGTTATAAAAAATACGAAAAAATTTGACGCAAGATATGGGTAGTCGATAGTAGAAATTCCACTAAGCTGAACGCCAAGAGTTGAGTTAGGTTGATTTGCCCTTGAAAGATATCTGTCTATAACAACGAACAAGCCGTATTTTATTGTAGATATCCTGCTCACAAGGTAAATTACATGAAGTATCATCACACCAAGTGCAGAAAACTTAATTATCTTGTGTGACGATTTCATCAGACCAAACACAAGTGAAAGCATGGCGGAGTAATATATGATCGTGGTCTTGTATATTTCCATATCAAGGAATGATACTGCCATAAATGCTGTGCATATGGTCGCCACAAAGGTCAGAAGTATCTGAAACCATAGAAATGAGCCTGAATTATGCTCACGCTCACAATTCATAAGGATATCTCCGTCAATGCAGATACCATTGCTGCTGATAAATCCTATATCTTTGTTTTTGCTTTTTATTCTTTTCTTTTTCATGTTGTCACCTTTATAGACATATTTCCTGTATGCTTTCGGCAACGTGTTTTGCAGTAACGTTCACGACCTCTGCAAACTCATCGTTTATAACGTCGTCTTTCTTTTTATTTGTGATAAGCATATAGGAATAGCGGAATGCCAGATCGTTATCGTTCATAACGCCGCTGAGATTGCTGTTATATGCGGGAGAAAAATACATCAAGTGACCGCATTTATATCTCTCAGGCTCATTGATGTAATTTATCATAGACAAGTCAGGCTCATCATAAACAGAAGCCTGCAACAGCAGACTTATAAGCAGCCTTGCACTTTCTTCGTCTGTAACGTTCACTACTTCGCTCAAATCTTTCTTTTTATCATACCACACTACCTTATGAGGTGTGTCATTTTCTATGAGATAATAGGATATAGACGCTATAGCCTCTACAAGAGTATCATATACGAGCATATAATCGTCTGTATTTGTATCAAGGTGGAGATCCGCCATAAGCACGATAGAGTTTGATATTGGCAGAGAGTAATCCTTGACCATGGTCTTATCCTGCTTTGCAGTAAGCTTCCAGTGTATCCTGTTTATTTTGTCACCATCATGATATTCGTGTATATCAAAAATCTCAGAGGGATCATCGCCCTTTGAGGTCTTGGAATAATCATCGGTTTCAAGTCCCATTTCAGCATAATTCGCAATGTTGTTTTCAATAGGTATATAGTCAGGAACTATAGTGAAAGTGCTCTCGCCGAACAGCTGTGACGCTGCATTCGTGCTCACCTTTACCTTGAAAAGCTTTAGCATATCCACAATGCGACAGCGTTTTATGTTCATTCTCACTGTGCCATAATGTTTTGCAGAAACGTGCAAAGTAAGATACTGAACATCATCAGGGTAAAGGGGAGTGTTTATCTTCATTGTATTTTTGTCGCCGTCAAGAGTGTTGTAATATTCTATCTCTATAATCATATTGGCAACAGGCAACTTTGAGCGGTTTTGCAATCTCAGCACAACGGGTATCTTTGACGATCTGCCTGCGGTTTTCTGAGTGTTCACAAAACCAACGCTTATTTTCTTTGACATTTTTTTGAGCATAACGAATAAGATAATAGGCATAACAAGTAAAAATGCAAAGAGATAAAAAGAGAAGCTACCCACATATAATATATAGAAGAAAATAGAGGCGATAAATAATATTATATATAAAACCAGCATTTGCTCCTCCGTTACTTGCTAACTCTTGGAACCTGAACTGAGGAAATAACTCCTTTGAGTATCTGTTCTCCTGTGAAGCCGTTTATCTTTGCCTTTGAGCTGAACACAAGTCTGTGAAGAACAACGTCCTTGAAGCTGTATATAACGTCATCGGGGATAACATAATCTCTGCCCTTAAGAAGCGCTGTCGCCTTTGTCATTCTTAGTAGTGCGATAGTTCCTCTAGGTGAAAGACCCAACTTTATATATTCATTGTTTCTGGTTACATTTGCAAGCATAACGATATACTGGAAAACCTGATCTGAAACATAAATATTTTCCACAACTTTTCTTGCATGAAGGATATCCTCCGCAGAAACCACAGGCCTTACATTATCCACAGGCACGAGATTTTGCTTGGATTTTAGCATTGCGACTTCGCTTTCAAGATTAGGATAACCCATTGTGAGCCTTACGATAAATCTGTCCATTTGCGACTCAGGGAGCATTTGCGTGCCTATAGAGCCAACCGGGTTTTGCGTTGCGATAACGATATAAGGGTCAGGCATTTTATGTGTGATACCGTCCACAGTTACCTTGCCCTCCTCCATTACTTCAAGAAGCGCAGACTGCGTTTTACTTGAGGTTCTGTTTATCTCGTCTGCAAGAAAAAGATTTGTGAGTGCTGCACCCTGCTTATATTCAAACTTGTGTGTTTCTTTATTTAGTATGGTAAAACCTGTCACGTCTGTTGGCAAAACATCAGGGGTGAATTGTAGTCTTTTATAGTCAAGTGAAAGCGCCTTTGAAAGAGCCACGGCAAGAGTGGTCTTTCCTACTCCTGGAATATCCTCAATAAGGATATGACCGCCTGCAAGTATGGACAGCAGGACTTTTATGATTATCTCGTCCTTGCCGATAATGACCTTTCTTACCTCATTTATCACGCTTTGTGACATATTCAGTACTTTTACCTGTTCTTCAGTTAAGCTGTTGTTCATAATTTTCTCCTTTGTTTTGTATGTTTCTTTTATCTTCACAATATTTGTGCATATTGCATTAACATTATATCACAAATACAACAGTATTTCAAGCATTTTGCGTGATAATTAAATACAATAATGGATATCTGCGTATGTAGGAGAATACAAATATCTTGTACTAAAATGCAGGCTCACAGCATAGTTATTTCATAGGACAAGTCAAAAGGAGCGTGAAAAAATGATAAGAGAAGTCAGCAAGATAAAATACGTTTACGAACTGCTCACCCCTCGCATAAGGGGAGCAATTATGTCAGTGCCAGAAATAGAGCGTGACAGGATACAGGAAATAAGGCTTCGCAGAGGTAGACGGCTGTCTGTTACCATATTCTCGAAAGAGTATTTCGTTAATGATAACGGCAGACTAATGAACAATATCGGGGATAGCGTTCAAGTTACCACAGATGATATTGAAACTACCTATCAGCGAGCATTTCAGAACTCTCTTCACAGCTTTCACCGTGAGATAGCAAGAGGGTACATAACGGTTTCAGGAGGGTGCAGAGTAGGCTTCTGTGGAACTGCCGTTCTTGATCCTGCAAGGAGTTATGCCGTGGAGTCGGTAAAAAATATATCTTCTCTTAATATAAGGATAGCTCGTGAAATGATAGGCAGTTCAGACGAGATATATGCAAAATGCTTTTCTGACAAACCAATGAGCCTGCTTATAGCTTCACCGCCCTCGGGAGGAAAAACTACAGTGCTTCGTGATCTTGCAAGAAAGCTTGGCGAACGCTGGCGTGTTGCGCTTATAGACGAGCGAAACGAGTTTGCTGCAACAGTGGCAGGTGAGCCGCAAAATCTTATAGGTGCAATGACGGACGTGTTCAATTCCTACAACAAATATGAGGGCATAATGACGGCTGTCAAGGTCATGTCACCGCAAATACTCATATGCGACGAGATAGGTTCTTCTGAGGACAACGAAGCTTTGCAGTATGCGCTCAACTCAGGAGTGAAGCTTATTGCTTCATGCCATGCTTCAAGCCTTGATGAGCTTAAAAAGCGGCGTTATATCTCAAAACTCATAAAAGATAAGGCTTTCGACGCACTTGCGGTACTAGGCACAGGAACAATGTGTGGCAGGCTGGTATCATTTACAAAAACAGGAGCATGAAATGATAAAGCTAATAGGCTGTGTGCTGATCATATCCGCCTGCACACAAATGGGATGTGCAATGGCGACGGACAAGATACGGCAAATGAAATATCTCAAGCTTCTCAGACGGTTGATATTTGAAACAAGGGCAATGGTTGAGGGTGGAATGACTTTTGGGGAAATTATTTTAAAGCTTAGCTTGCAGAAAGATTATTCTGACTTTACATTTTTGTCGCAAGATACCTCTTCGCCTGATGTCCGCAGAAGAATAACCGAGGATATATATAAGTCAAAGCTTTTTGACAATGAAATCAGGCAGACCGCCATAGATTTTTTTGAAAAACTCGGTACAACAGACACAAATGGACAGCTTGCATACATTTCCATGAGCCTTGCCGCACTTGATGAGCAGATAAGCAGACTTTCAGAGAATTTCACCTCACAGGTGCGGCTATGCAGGGCTTTGGGCGTTCTCAGCGGGGCTTTTATCGCTATTCTGCTAATATAGCCATAGCAAAGGATAACCATAATGAAGGGAACAAAATTTTATGGACATAGATCTTATTTTCAAAATCGCTGCCATAGGAATTATCGTTGCCGTGTTAAATCTCTTGCTGAAACGAGCGGAGCGTGACGAGCAGGCAATGATGACAACTCTTGCAGGGCTTATTGTCGTTCTGCTTATGATAGTAAGGCAGATCGGAAATCTATTTGAAACGATAAAAGAAGTGTTTGGATTGTATTAATGAAAATATTTACAATAGCGTGCTTTTGTATTTTCTCAACCATAGTGTGCAAAGCCATTGAGAAAGACAGTCGTGAGATAAAATATGCGGCTGTGCTTGCGGCGGCGGCACTGGTGCTTTTTCATTCGGTGGCATTTGTGAAAGAACTTATCTCTGTATTTGAGGACCTTTTCACTCTGTCAGGAATCGACAATATGTATCTTACCATACTGTTCAAGTCACTTGGCATATGCTATATCGTACAGCTTGCATCTGATTATTGTAAGGACTGCGGAGAAAACGCACTTGCGTCACAGGTCACTTTGGCAGGAAAGCTTGCAATGCTTTCGGTATCGCTGCCGCTTTTCAAAGCATTTGTAGAAATAGTAAAAGCATTGCTTATATAGGATTGACATATGAAAAAAATAATTGCCACTGTCATCATAGTACTTGCGGTCATGTTTACACCACAGGGAGTATATGCAGACAGTGAGGAACAGAACAATGAATATTATGACAGGCTCATAAGCGAAATAAACGAGGGACTTTCTTTTGAGGGTGATGAAGATGTAAAAACTGTACTTGAAGATAATAACATCACGTTGGAAGATCCGTCCTCTGCCGCAAATATAAGTGTCTCTGATGTGATAAAGCATATATTTGAAAGCTTTACCGCTGCTTTGCGAAGCCCTCTTATAATGCTCGGGAAAATAACAGCCGCCACTATGCTCTGCGTGTTGGTAAGGTCAATGTCAGCTGAGGGTACAGTGGACAAGGTATTCACGCTCATATGTGTTCTTACCACAGTGCTTGTTATAAGCGATACTGTCACCGACAGCCTTTATTCTGTAAAGACTTCCATGGAACAAATGAACAGATTCATGATGTCCTACATACCCATATTTTCAAGCGTGGCGACAGCAGGCGGTAGTGCGGCGGCAGGAGCAGGCTATTACGGCGTTATGCTGATAATATGTGAAAGCGCAGGTATATTGGCAGATACGATACTTGTGCCGTTTTTGTCGGCAGTGCTTGCAGTGACCCTTGTTTCTGCAATAAACCCATCTCTTGACCTTGGAAGCCTTGCAGAGTCGGTGAAAAAGCTGGTCATATGGGTGCTTGGCATTGTGATGACCCTTTTTACAGGGCTATTATCTATTCAAAGCTTTGCAGGAGCGGCGGCTGATAATCTCTCCGCAAGAGCCGTTAAATTTGCGGCTTCAAGCTTTATACCTGTCATAGGCGGCTCGGTCTCTGAAGCTTATTCAGCGGTAAAGGGAAGTATAGGCGTAATAAGAACAAGCGTCGGCGTGATAGGCGTTATAATAATGTCTGTGATAGTTGCGAAACCTTTGCTTACGCTTCTTGCAGTAAAACTTGCAGTGTGGATAGGCGCTACCATAAACGATATTTTTGGCATAAGCAACAGTGGTGGACTTCTTAAAAGCATAAACTCGGTTTTATCAATTGGTGTGAGCATCCTTGCGGCTTATTCTATAATGTTCGTTATTTCCACATCAGTTGTAATAATGACAGCCATGAACACAGGAGCTTAAAATGAATACAGTTAAATCAGTGATATTTATTGCCTGCATTATAGGCGTGATAACTTCTATGACGGATATTGCCACACCTGAGGGAACTTTGAAAAAACAGCTTAGATCAGTGCTTGCTGTGATACTTTTACTTGCGGTCATAACACCTGTAATGGGACATGGCTTCAAAGTCACCCTAAGCGACTATACAGAGCTTGCAGATCTGCCTGAGTTTGACAGCGTTTCAACAGCGACGAAACTTTATTATCTGTCCGAATCCGAAAGCAGGCTTGAAGAATATTTTTTGGGTAAGCTGAATAAGAATGGCATAGAAAACGTCAGAGTGGACATAACCACAGATATAAATGAATATAATGAAATAGAGATAACAGCGGTAAGGGTATATCTGACTAAAACAAGCGACAGAGTGCTTGTTGAAAAGCTTATTTCAGAAGATCTGCCTGATACTCAAGTTATCATGCAGGAGGAATAAACGTTGCTGAAAAGTAAAGTTGAGGGGAAAATAAAGGCTCTTAAAAAGCTTCCTATGAAAACGAAGATAGTGATAGCCGTAGGTCTTGCAGGGATATTACTTATATTTGTTTCTGAGATGTTTCCTGCTAAAAATACGGCAGAGAGCAAGAGCATTCCCACGGAAAGCGTTGCCACTGATGATACGGACAGCTACAAAAAGCAGATAGAAAAAGAGCTTAAAGATGTTCTTTCTGAAGTCAGGGGAGTTGGCGAGTGCGAGGTAATGGTGACAGTTGAGGGAACTACCGAATATGTTTATGCCGAAAATCTTACCAAAAGCACAGACAATAATGGTGACAGAACAAGCGACAGGTATGAAAACGAGATAGTAATAACTGATAATGACGGCAAAAAGGAGGCATTGGTCAGAAAAATAATAAAACCGCAGATTTGCGGCGTTGTCATTGTTTGCGAAGGAGGTGGAGATATAAAAGTAAACGAACGTGTGCTTAAAGCGGTTTCGACAGTACTAGGCATATCAAGCAGTAAGATCTGCGTTGAGGGCAGAAAATAACAGAAAGAGGTAATAAAGATGAAAAAACCGACCATGATAATAGGCAAAAAGCAGATAATCCTTGCAGGAATGACGCTGATACTCGGTCTTGCAGTATACATAAATTATGCAGTATCGACCTCAGACGGTAAGATAAAGGCGACGGACGTTGTGAAAAGTCAAAGCGTGAATTACGGCGACGCACAGCTCGTAAGCACTGACAGCACTTCAGATTATTTTGCACAGGCAAGAATAGACAGAATGAATTCAAGGGACGAGGCGGTAGAAACATTAAAGAATATAATGAACGGCGGCGATTCCACAGAGGAAGAAAAGAAAGTCGCTGAAGAAGAAGCTTCAGCCATGACGGGGCTCATGGAGTCGGAGAGCAAGGTAGAAACACTTGTGAAAGCAGCAGGCTTTGAGGACTGTGTTGTTTATCTTGACGGTGACAACGCAAATATCGTTGTAAAGACCGACAGCGACGGGCTTGTTGCAAGCGAAGCGGCACAGATAAAAGATATCCTCCTTAGCGAAGTTTCAGTTGCAAATGAAAACATCAGAATTTATGATGTAGAATAAAATTTGTCAGCAAATAAAAAAAGTCCTTCAAAATACTTGTAACCTATTGATTTTTATGATATAATGGTTGTAAGTATAGATTGAAGGATTTCTTTTTTATATCTAAAAAGGGAGGCTTGGATAAATATGAATGATGTTTCAAAGAAAGTAGAAAAAAGCCTGCACATAAGTCAGGACGTAATAGCGCAGATCGTTACAAACTCTGTTAATGAGATAGAGGGCGTTTATGGTATCGCTCCTGTTATGAAGACTCCACGTCAGCTCTGGTTTAGACAGGAGAATTTCGGCAATATCAGGATAGGCCTTGTTGACGATGTGCTGTCAGTGTCTATAGGTATAATACTTTGCCGTGGAGCTAAGGCGGTTTCCGTTGCCGAGGAGATACAGGATAAAGTAAAAAGTGCAGTTCAGAATATGCTTGGACTTACAGTTGCAAAGGTAAATGTGACCATATGCGGAGTTGACCTTTCGGAAAAGGAATAGGATTCAGACAAATATAAGATGAAGGAAGTGTTTTTGTGCCAATTAAAAGGCGTGAAATAAGAGAATCAGCATTTTTGCTGATATTTGAGAAAATGTTTAGACAGGACGAGGAGCTTGACGATATTTTCATGTCTGCCATGGAAGTGAACGAGATCATCGTAAATGATGAAGTTAAAAAGCTTGTGGAAAATGTTTGCGAAAAGCAGGACGAGATCGACAGCATAATCAGCAAGTTCAGCAACAAGAGAACTGTTGAAAGAATACCTAAGATAAATCTTGCAATACTCAGACTTGCTATTTACGAGGCAATATATGAGGAGAACGTTCCTGTGAACGTTGCCATAAGCGAGGCTGTGGCTCTTGCAGGAAAATATGCCCTCGAGCCTGACGTTTCATTTGTAAACGGTGTGCTTGGCTCATTTGCAAAGGAACAAGAGGAAAAGCAGTGAGTTTTGTACTCGGGATAGACACAAGCAATTATACCACTTCATGTACACTGCTTGATACTGCGGATATGAGGGTCAGGTCATGCAAAAAACTTCTTCCTGTCAAGCAGGGAGAACGAGGACTAAGACAATCCGACGCTGTGTTTCACCATACGAAACAGCTTCCAGAACTTATGAAACAGCTTTTTGATAAAAAGTATGACTTAAGTGCAGTTGGGTATTCTTATGCACCAAGGTGTACAGAGGGGTCGTATATGCCTTGCTTCCTTGTTGGAGAAAATGTTGCACAAGCTGTGTCACTTGCCTGTGGAGCTGACCTTGAAAAGACTTCGCATCAGGTGGGACATATACTTGCGGCACTTTATTCCTGCGGAAAGCTGGATATGCTCAGTTCTGATAAGCCTTTTGCGGCTTTTCACGTCAGCGGTGGCACTACAGATCTTCTTTTGTGTGAGCCTGACAAGGCTAAGCTGATAAATATAACTCAGATCGGCGGAAGCCGTGATCTTAAAGGCGGACAAGCCATAGACAGAACAGGCGTAAGGCTTGGGCTGTCTTTTCCATGTGGTAAAGAGCTTGAAAGGCTTGCGTCTGAAAGCGAACATAAAATAAAGCCAAAAGCATCAGTTGACGGGCTTTATTGTTCACTTTCTGGAATAGAAAATCAGTGCATGAAGCTTATAGACGAGAGCTGTTCGGTGGCTGATGTTGCGGCATACTGTATTGATTGTGTGTGCCTTGCGGTGGAGAAAATGACAGTTAATCTTCGCCATGAGTATAAGGATATACCTATTATATTTGCAGGCGGTGTGATGTCTAATCGCTTTATAAAAAGCAAACTTGAGAAGTACGGCAGCTTTGCTGAACCTGAGTTTTCAAGTGATAACGCAGTGGGCGTTGCGGTCTATGCTGCGATCAGGAAAGGGAAGATCAAAATATGAGTTCAGTTATCACTGTTTCTCAGCTAAACAGATATCTTGCTTCAAAACTGCGGTCTGACCTTAAGCTGAAAGGCATTGCCGTCAAGGGCGAGATATCCAATTTTAATATACATTACAAATCAGGTCATGCCTATTTTACAGTAAAGGACAGCAGTTCTGCACTTAAAGCTGTTATGTTTTCAAGCAGTGTTTCAAGGCTTAAATTCGTGCCTGAGGATGGTATGAGCGTGCTTGTTATGGGCAATATAGAGGTCTATGAGCGTGACGGTGTTTATCAGATAATAGCTACGGAGATAGCACCTCTTGGTGTGGGCGTTATGCACGTTCAGCTCGAACAGACCAAGAAAAAGCTTGAGAAAATGGGCGTGTTCGACTTAGCGACTAAGAAGAAAATACCACTTGTGCCTAAAAAGATAGCTGTTGTTACGTCGCTTACTGCGGCGGCTTTGCAGGATATAATCCATATAGCTGAAAGGCGTTATCCTGTGTGCAATATCGAAGTTTATCCTGCGCAGGTGCAGGGTACGGCGGCAGCACAAACTATATGCAAAGCACTTTCAGCGGCTGATAAAAGCGGTGCAGATACCATAATTTTAGCTCGTGGCGGTGGCTCTAGCGAAGATCTTATGGTGTTCAATGATGAGGCTGTGGCGCTGGCTGTTTACGCCTGCAATACACCTGTGATATCGGCTGTAGGTCACGAAACTGACACCACCCTTGCAGACTATGCCGCAGATATGCGTGCACCAACTCCGTCAGCGGCGGCTGAGATTGCTACCCCTGACAAGGCGGATATACTTAATGCTGTGAGGCTTTTAAGGCAAAAGCTTGACAAGGCTATGGAGCTTAAACTTGATAAGGCTGTGTCACAGATAGAAAGCTGTGATAAGCTTTTGAAATTATATTCTCCTGAAAAGAGATTAGAGCAGAGCGAAAAAGCAGTGTGCGACCTTGAAAAAAGGCTGTCGCAGATCATGGAACGCAGGCTTGAAAAGCTGTCAGTTAAGCTTGACGGCTATGTTTCTTCTCTGAATATGCTTAGTCCGTTCAATATTCTGGGCAGGGGATATGCTATCGTTCAGAAAGACGAAAGCGTTGTCGACAGTGTATCAATGCTGAACGTTGGAGACGAGGTAGACATAAAGCTGTCAGACGGCAGTGTATCTGCTAAAATAACATTTGTCAAATGAAAGGCTGTTTAAAATGACTTTTGAAGAAAATCTTACAAGACTTAATGATATAGTTGGTCAGCTTGAAAATGACAAGCTTCCTCTTGAGAAAGCTTTGGAACTTTATAAAGAGGGGATAGATCTGTCGGTCGACTGCAAAAAAAGCCTTGAAAGTGCAAAGCTTTCCGTAAAGGCTATGAACGGAGATAATAGCGATGAATGATATGAACAAAGCCACACTTGATTATTATGTGGAACTTATAGATAATAAACTGCTGGAGCTTACCCACTCAAAGCCTGAGCTTCAGGGTCAGGTAGTTGAGGCTATGGAGTATTCTTTGCAGGCAGGGGGCAAAAGGCTCAGACCTGTGCTTATGCTTGAATTTTGCCGTATGTGCGGCGAGCGTCAGCCAGAGAAGTATGCAGAGATAGCTTGTTCTATTGAACTTATACACACTTTTTCTCTTATACACGATGATCTGCCTTGTATGGACGATGATGATTACAGACGTGGAAAGCCCTCATGTCATAAAGCTTTTCCTGAGAATATCGCACTCCTTGCAGGCGACGCACTGAATACCCTTGCTTTTGAGGTAATTGCCAACAGTGCCATGAACGGTGTTATATCTGCCGACAAGGCTGTTATGCTTATCTCTGTTCTGGCAAGAGCAGTAGGCACTGACGGCATGATAGGCGGTCAGGTAATAGACCTTAAGTATGAAAATAAAGAAATAGATGTTGATACACTGAATATTTTGCAGACCTGCAAAACAGGCGCACTTATTGAAGCCGCTTGTGTAATGGGCGTTATACTTGGAGATAAGCTTGAGGCTATCCCCTTTGCGGCAGACTATGCTCAGGCAATGGGCAGAGCATTTCAGATAGTTGACGATATCCTTGACGTAACAGGCACTTTTGAGGAGCTTGGCAAGCCTATCGGCAGTGACAGCGAACAGCATAAAAACACATATGTATCCCTTCTTGGACTTGACAAGTCAGAACAGATAGCAAAACAACTGACAGTTCAAGCACTGGGTCATCTTAAATATTTTGAGGACAGCGTTTTCCTCACAGAGCTTACATCTGATATGCTTACAAGAAGAAGTTGATAAAAAGATTGGAGATCTAGATATAATGTCGGAAATAAAAAAGCCTGATATTTATAAAATGAATTTGCCTGCCGACTTGAAAAAGCTTTCCACTGCGCAGTGTGAGGAGCTTTGCGGTGATATAAGGAAAATTCTTATAGATACGGTTTCAAAAAACGGCGGTCATCTTGCGTCAAATCTTGGTACTGTGGAGCTTACAATGGCTATCCACAGAGTTTTTGAATCACCTAAAGATAAAATCGTCTGGGACGTTGGTCATCAGGCATATACACATAAAATACTTACGGGTAGACTCAAAGAGTTTAAAACTCTCAGACAGGAAAACGGTATTTCGGGTTTTTGCAGACCTGACGAGTCAGTGCATGATGCTTTTATAAGTGGCCATAGCTCTACGTCTGTTTCTGCGGCGCTTGGGATCGCCACAGCAATGAAGCTGAGTGGTGATAAAACTCACCATGCTATAGCTGTAGTCGGTGACGGTGCTTCAACAGGTGGCGAGCTTTACGAGGGACTTAACAATGCAGGCAAAAGTGATACAAATATCATCGTTATCCTCAACTACAATGAAATGTCTATCTCAAAAAATGTTGGCGGAATGGCAAAATATCTTTCCTCCATGCGTACAAAAGAGAGCTATCAGCGAACAAAGGGCAGAGTAGAGAGAATGCTTGATAAGACGCCTGTTATAGGTAAACCTGTGAAAAATGCCGTTCGTAACTCCAAAAATGCGGTCAAGAACATGATACTTCACAGCACCATGTTTGAAGATCTTGGCTTTCACTATATTGGACCTATCGACGGACACAATCTTGAAGAACTTGAACAGGGACTTATGGCTGCAAAGGCAGTAAACAAGCCTGTTTTTGTTCATGTGAATACTATAAAAGGCAAGGGCTATGCTCCTGCAGAAGCTAACCCGGGAGAGTTTCACGGGGTCGGCTCCTTTGAGATAAAAACGGGCAATCCCGACGTCGTACTTTCTGACAGCTTTTCTTCTATAATGGGAAAAGAGCTTTGTGAAATGGGAGAAAAGAATAAGCGTCTTTGTGCAGTCACTGCGGCAATGAAATACGGCACGGGGCTTCAGTATTTTGCAAAGCGTTTTCCTGAACGCTTCTTTGATGTAGGCATTGCCGAAGAACACGCAGTTACTTTCTGTGCTGGGCTTGCTTCTATGAACTATGTACCTGTTTTTGCGGTGTACTCATCGTTTTTGCAAAGGTCATACGACCAACTTATCCATGATATGGCTATAGGAGGTTGTCATGCAGTTATATGCGTTGACCGCGCAGGTATAGTCGGTGATGATGGTGAAACACATCAGGGAATTTTTGATGTTTCTTTTCTTACCTCTGTGCCGAATATGAGGATATACTCCCCGTCTAATTATGACGAACTCAGACTGTGCCTGCATAAGGCTGTTGAGGACGACAGTGGCATTTGTGCTGTGAGATATCCAAGGGGCAGGGATCAATCGCTGTATGATACATCTGATCCTGTTTCAACTTACGTTTATCGTCATATAGAGGGCGCAAAGGTTCTGCTTGTTACATACGGCAGGCTTGCAAATGATCTTTTTACAGCTATAGAAATACTCAGAAATCGTGATATAAAGTGCGATATTATTAAGCTCGTGAATATTTTCCCTATAGACAATGAGGTGGTTGATATAATGTCAGCCTACGATGCTGTGCTGTTCTTTGAGGAAGCTTATTACTGTGGAAGTATTTCAGAGAAGTATGCTTCTATCTGCCCAAATGTGGCACAGTTTGCTATTGACGGTTTCGTGAAGCACGGAAAATGTGATGTGCTACTTGACGAGCTTGGTTTTTCAGCAGAGAAAATGGCTGATACAGTTGAGGGCTTTTTGAAAGATGAGTGAAAGACTTGATGTGTATATAGTTACGAACTGCGGCGTAAAAAGCCGAGAACGTGCCAAACAGCTTATAAAAAATGGATTTGTGTTGGTAAACGGCAAGGTCTGCGTCAAGCCTTCTATATTAGTTGATGAGAACGACGGGGTGAAATGTAGGCCTGACGATATGAAGTTTGTCGGTAGGGGCGGGCTTAAGCTTGAACATGCCTGCGATGTTTTCGGGCTTGACTTGACAGGTAAAGTTTGTGCAGATATTGGTGCTTCAACTGGGGGATTTACTCAGTGTATGCTTGAACATGGCGCAGAATTTGTCTATGCGGTGGACGTGGGTCACGGACAGCTTGATGAAAGTTTGTGCAATGACAGCAGGGTGAAAAACTGTGAGGGCGTGAATGCACGATATCTGACAGCGGATTTTTTTGACAGACCTGTCCAGTTCATAAGTGGTGACCTTTCGTTTATTTCTCTAAAACTTGTTATAAAATCCCTTTGCGATTGTCTTTGCGATGGCGGTGAAATGGTTCTTCTTATAAAACCTCAGTTTGAGGCTGGCAAGCAGGCTCTCAATAAAAAGGGTATCGTCAAAGATCGTAAAGACCATGTGAGAGTGATAACCGAGCTTCTTGGCTGTTTTCGAGCAGAGGGACTTGCGGCTGAAAAGATAACAATTTCACCTGTTAAGGGCGGCGACGGCAATCTTGAATATCTTATTCTACTTAAAAACGCTGACATGACGGCTGACAAGCTTGGTCAGCTCAATATAAAAGAATTTGTGAACGAAGCTTTTGATAGCTTCAAAGACTAAACGCAAGAGTGGTAATATTATGAAAATCTATCTTTATCCAAATCTTGATAAAACTCATTGCTTTGAGTATACGACCGCAACATATGAAAGGCTGCACAAAAATGGTGCAAAACTTTTTATGGATAGATGCTATAAGCACGTTTTTGGAAAGCTCGATATCACTTTCTGTAGCGAAGACGAGTGTGTAAAGCAGTGTGATATGATTGTTGCGATCGGTGGTGACGGAACGATACTCAAATGCTCTCTTAAGGGCTGTGAGTTTGAGAAGCCTATACTTGGCATAAACTGTGGCAGACTCGGTTTTATGGCCTCTCTTGAACATTCACAGCTTGAATTGCTGGACAAGCTTTTTTCTGGAGAATATACCCTCAGCCGCCGAATGATGTTAAACGTAAATGTCGAATGTGGCAGTGAAAAAAAGTCATATACTGCGCTTAATGACGTTGCAGTAACAAAAGCTGACGATTGTAAGATAGCCGATTTTGAGGTTTCAAAAAACGGCAGACTTATTTCTTCACTTCGTGCAGACGGCGTTATACTTTCTACAGCCACAGGCTCAACAGCCTATTCAATGTCAGCAGGCGGACCTATAATCGAACCTGAAATGAAGTGTATAGAGTTCACACAGATATGTGCTCACTCGCTTTTTGCAAGATCTATGATACTTTCAGAGGACAGTGTTATGAAAGTCAAGTGTCACACTAACAGTGGCTCTCACGCAATCGTCAGCGTTGACGGTAATAATGTTTTCAGACTTTCGGCAGAGGACACTGTGATAGTATCAAAGTCGAAGTATTTTGTTGAAATCATAGATATAAGCGGCGGCAGCTTTTTCTCGTCAATAAACAAAAAGCTTATGCAGCCGTTGAAGGAATCAGCGGAGGACGGCATATGAAAAATCAGCGTCAGAATTTGATAATGCAGATTGTCAAAGACGAAAATATCGGCACTCAGGAGGAACTTCGTGAAGCGCTTAAAAGGCATGGTCTTAAAGTCACTCAGGCAACAGTTTCAAGGGATATAAAAGAGCTTTCCCTTGTAAAGACCATTGGTTCAGACGGCAATTATAAATACAGCCTGCCTGCACTCAAAAAAGATATTGCAGAGCAAAACAATGGTATTTTCGGCATAATTTCAGACGCCGTTGTGTCAGTGGATCATGCGCTTAACACTGTTGTGGTGAAATGTCATACGGGCATGGCACAGGCGGTGTGTGCAAAGCTTGACAAGTTAGGGCTTGACAATGTTGTGGGAACGCTTGCAGGTGACGACACGATATTCATACTTATGCGGACAGAAAAAGATGCGTCCCATATGGCAGAGGAACTGAGATCCTCTATTATTTCTTAAACAGCAGAGGAATGATCTAAAATGTTAAGTGAACTTTATATTGAAAATCTTGCCGTGATAGAAAAGGCGACTATAGATTTTTCTGATAAGCTTAATGTTTTCACAGGCGAAACGGGAGCAGGTAAGTCCATACTTATAAATGGAATAAATGCTATCCTCGGTCAGCGTGTCACTAAGGATATTGTGAGAACAGGCACGGACAAGGCTGTTATTTCAGCGTTGTTTACTGACATTGGGGACAATGTTTTGCAGGTACTAGACGAGCTTGGCATAAGTGCAGAAGACGGACAGCTTTTCCTTACCCGTGAGATACGTTCAGATGGTGGAAGCGTTGCAAGAGTCAACTCGAGAGCGGTGAACGTTTCCGTACTTAAAGCTATCGGAGAAACGCTTGTAACTATCCATGGACAGCACGACAATCAGATACTCATGGCTCCTGAACGTCATATAGAGATACTTGACAGCTATGCCGAATCGGAAGCTCTTATAGAAGATTATCACAGCTCTTTCAGAGAGCTTCAAAGCATTGCAAAGAAGATAAACAAGATAAAAACTGAGCAAAGCAAAAAAGAGTTTCGCATGGCTGAGCTTGCTGATATTGTCGAGGAGATAAATACGCTCAACATTCATGAAGGCGAGGATAAAGAGATAGAAGCAGAGCTTAACATCTCTAAAAATGCTGTTGCAATCTCTGAGGCTCTTTATATGGCAAAACAACTTCTTTCGGGCGATGATGACACAGATGGTGCAGTGGAGATGACGCAGAGAGCTTCAAAATCGGTTGAGGGATATACTGATATAATGACTGAGATATCGCCTATATATGACAGACTTAGTTCTGCGGCTATTGAAATGGAGGATATTTCCGAGGAGATAGGCTCACTTCTTGACAGCCTCGATATCGACCCGAAACGTTATGATTACCTTAATCAGCGTTCTGATGAACTCAGGCGTATCATGAAGAAATATGGACCTGAACTTGATGATGTACTGACTACTCTTGAAAATTCACAGAATGAGCTTGATGAACTGAGTGGAGCAGAGCAGAGCTTAGACGAGCTTAATAAAGAAAAGGAAAGACTTCTTGCTGAGGTATCAAAGAAAGCCAAAGCACTTTCAGACCATAGAAAAAAAGCAGGAGAACGGTTTGTTTCTCAGGTAACAGAGGAGCTTGAATTTCTCAATATGCCAAAGGTCAAGCTGGTGGTTCAGCAGAAAACAGGCAAGCTCACCATAAATGGCATGGATAGCATAGAGTTTCTTATTTCTGCAAACCTGGGCGAAGAGCCAAAGCCTATTGCGAAGATCGCTTCAGGCGGTGAGCTTTCAAGAATAATGCTTGCACTGAAAAACGTAATTGCGGAAAAGGACAGTATCGGCACGCTGATATTTGACGAGATAGACACAGGAGTAAGCGGCAGAGCGGCTCAGAAGATAGGTATAAAGCTGAAACAGATATCTCGCCTTAGGCAAGTTCTTTGCGTGACCCACCTTGCCCAAATGGCTGTTATGGCGGATAATCATTTGCTTATTGAGAAAAATATACAGGGCGACAGGACAGTTACAACTGTTAGAACTCTCGACCATGAACAGAGAAAGTATGAGATAGCAAGGATAATGGGCGGTGAAAATATCACAGAGCTTATGCTTGAAAATGCTGAACAGTATCTTAAAGACGCTGACAATATGTAACACAAAGTCCCTGATGATTGCGGGGACTTTTTTGTGAACGTACATTTATTATTTATTGTTGTAAAATTCATAGTAATGTGGTATAATAACAATCGGTAGGTGATTATTTGAAATTTGAACATATAAACGTCAAAGAAGCCGTGAGATATATGGGAATGGGCAATAACAAGCCAGACGAACGCACGGCTTTGTTGATAGATGAATGTGAAAAAGAGCTTTTGAAGGTCATTGAGCCTAAATTTGTGTACAGAGTGTTTGATGTCGCTCATAAAGAGAACGGTGTTGAGGTCATCGGTACTCCGTTGTTTCTTGGCGGCAATGATATATGCAGACACCTTGAGGGGTGCAGTAAATGCGTGCTTTTTGCAGCGACTATTTCTTCGGGCGTTGATAGAAAGCTTCGTGCTTATGAAGCAGAGGACATGGCTAAAGCTATGATAGCGGATTGCCTTGCAAGTGCGGCTGTGGAGCAGGTATGCGATATAGTTGACAACACTGTGAAAGAAAAGCTCAGCGGATATAATCAGACATGGAGGTTTTCTCCTGGTTATGGCGATCTGCCTATCAGCGTGCAGAGAGTTTTTCTTGACGTACTCAATGCGCAGAAATTTATCGGACTTAATGCAACTGAAAATAATATACTGACGCCGAGAAAGTCTGTTACGGCGATAATCGGATTGTCAAAAAATGAAATATCAAAGGGCAGACGTGGTTGTGCCTGCTGTAATATGAGGAAAGTCTGTCAATTCAGAAAAAGAGGAGATCATTGTGGATTTTAGAACATTACTTAAAACAAGAGAATTTGTCATACTTGACGGAGCAATGGGTACGATGCTTCAGGCAAAGGGACTTGAAATGGGTGGCACTCCTGAAGCACTTAACATAGACAAGCCTGATTGGCTGGTGGACATACACCGCCAGTATATAAACGCAGGCTCAGACATTGTTTACGCCAACACTTTCGGTGCAAACAGACACAAGCTTGAAAAGTGCGGATATACTGTCCAGCAGGCTATCCCTGCGGCTATAAAAAATGCAAGAAAAGCCTGTGAGGGTACTGATACCCTTGTTGCTCTTGATATCGGACCTATCGGACAGCTTCTAGAGCCAACAGGAACGCTCACTTTTGAAGAAGCTTACGATATTTATAAGGAGCAGATACTTGCAGGAGCTGACGCAGACCTTATCGTTTTTGAAACAATGACAGATCTCTATGAACTTAAAGCGGCTGTTCTTGCGGCAAAGGAACACAGCGATCTTCCTATAGTCTGCACAATGACTTTTGAGGAAAATATGCGTACATTTACGGGCGTTGCCATAAGCTCCATGGCTTTGACTTTGGAGGGTCTGGGCGTTGACGCAATCGGTGTGAACTGCTCATTAGGGCCAAAGGAGCTTTATCCTGTTGTGGAGGAGCTTTGCAAGTGGACAAATCTCCCTGTTGTAGTAAAGCCTAATGCAGGACTTCCTGACCCTGTTACAAATGAATATAACTGTTCCCCTGAAGATTTTGCAGAGTTTGCAGAAAAGCTTATCCCATTGGGAGTTAAGGTGCTTGGAGGTTGCTGTGGAACTAACCCTGAGTATATCAAAAAGCTGGCTGAAATGCTCAAAGGTAAGAAGCACGTCAGCGTGCATAATGATATCCCTGCCGCTTGCTGTTCACCGACACATACTGTAGTTATAGACCAGCCAAGAATAATCGGCGAGCGTATCAATCCTACTGGCAAGAAGCGTTTTAAAGAAGCACTGCTTGCAAACGATATCGACTATATTCTTGGTCAGGCTATCGAGCAGATACACGCAGGTGCGGATATTCTTGATGTAAATGTTGGTCTGCCGGGAATTGACGAAAAGAGTATGATGGTCAAGGCTGTAAAGTCTTTGCAGGGCGTTGTCGATGTGCCTTTGCAGGTGGATTCAACTATACCTGAGGTGCTTGAAGCGGCTCTGAGGGCTTATAATGGCAAGCCTATCGTCAATTCTGTAAACGCTGAGGACAGCTCCATTGAAAATGTTCTTCCTCTTGTAAAGAAATATGGTGCGGCTGTGGTAGGTCTTACTCTCGATGAAAACGGCATACCAAAGAGTGCTGACAAGAGATTTGAGCTTGCTAAAAAGATACTTGACAAGGCGCTTGAATACGGCATTAGAAAAGAAGATGTGTATATAGATTGTCTTACTCTTACCGCTTCTGCGGAGCAGGAAAATGTTATGCAGACAGTAAATGCAGTGGAGCGAGTAAAGAACGAGCTTGGACTTAAAACAGTTCTCGGTGTATCGAATATCAGCTTTGGTCTGCCTAGCAGAGAGATAGTTAATCACAACTTTCTTATGATGGCGCTCACAAAGGGTCTTGACCTGCCGATAATGAATCCAAATATTGATTCTATGACGGCAACTGTTCGTGCTTACAAGCTTCTGACAAACATTGATAAAAACTCTGTTGACTTTATTTCTCACTACGGTGGCGAGAAAAAAACTGCTCCTGCCACAACAGGCGCAAAGGCTGAGATAGACTTGCCGTATGCTATCGAAAACGGTCTGAAGAAAGAAGCAGCTGACCTTACTGCAAAGCTTTTGCAGGAAACAGAAGCCATGAACATTGTCAACGATATGCTTATCCCAGCACTTGATAAGGCTGGTGCAGAATTTGAAAAGGGCAAGCTTTTCCTGCCACAGCTTATCCAGACAGCAGGCACTGCACAGGCTTGCTTTGAGGTAATAAAAAATTACATTCTGTCAACGGGTGAAAAAAGCGTTTCTAAGGGCAAGATAATCCTTGCAACAGTAAAGGGCGATATCCACGATATCGGCAAAAACATTGTAAAGGTACTTCTTGAAAACTATGGTTATGACGTTATTGACCTTGGCAAGGACGTTGACTATCAGACAGTAGTTGATTGTGCAATAGAAAATGACGTACATCTTATCGGTCTTTCTGCGCTTATGACAACAACTCTTGTGAGCATGGAAAATACAGTTAAGCTTCTTCGTGAAAACAATGTTGACTGCAAGATAATAGTAGGCGGTGCGGTGGTAACGGCTGACTATGCAGAGCAGATAGGCGCTGACTATTATGCAAAAGACGCAAAAGAGTCGGTAGATATCGCAAGAAAATTTTTCGGAAACTGAATAAAATAACTATGACCTCCCATAATCTGAACAACAGATATTTATGGGAGGCCATTTTTAATGAAAAAGTTTGTTACAGCTATCATCATTTCATTTGTCGTTACGGTAAGTTCTGCAGGCATCAAATCCGCTGCTTTTTCCTCATCAAATCTTGGGGCAGCATTCGTTTTGAGCAATGTTATGTCAGATGAAAAAAACGATAAAAATGGCAGTGGTATAACTGTCATAGACGGCAATAGGGAAGATATAAAGTTTACTTTTAAAATAGCCGAGATAATTAAAAGCCTTTTTAGCTAAGTGTACATTTATTTGTACTTGTATTAAAAGTACGATTGACTTTTGAGCCTTGCCGTGTTATTATATAAATATCAATCATAACGGAGGCTCATTCAATGGTTACAGTTATAAGCGGTGGCTCTCACAGTGGACGTGACAAAGTTTTCATAGATAAGATCAAGTCTGCTGTGAAAAACGGCGAGCAGGTCATGGTCATAATACCAGATCAGTTTTCTTTTGAATATGATAAAAAACTGTATGAACATCTTGGTGCGGCAGATTTCAACGTCATACAGACTGCAGGCTTTAACCGTATCGCTGAGTTCACAGAGAAGCTTTATGGCGGTAGGGCAAAAGAAAATGCCGATGATAACGTCCGCACTATCCTTATGTATAAGGCTGTCAGACGTCTTAAGCAGACCAAGGATATCCGCTTTTATAAAAAGAGTCTTGAAAAGGGCAGTTTCTTAGCCGAACTTAACGAACTTGTGAGCCAGTTTCGTGAAAGCGGAATAACACCACAGGATCTAGCTCTTGCCGCTGAGAAGCAGAGCGGCTCTCTTGCCATGAAACTTTTTGATATCTCAAGGCTTTATGATTTTTACATGGATGAGCTTGAAAAGGCGGGAATGCAGGATACACTGTCGGCAATGGCAAGAAGTGTGGATCAGGTGAAGGAAAACGGATATTTCCGTGGAATGACAGTTTTTGTTGACGCTTTCAACGATTTCTCTTTTGATGAACTTAAAATGCTCGACGCTTGTATCGCACAGTGCAAGAGTATAACGTTCTCTCTATGTATTGACAATGAAAGCATTAGAAGATATGCAAATCACCCTTTTGCTGATACTCTTAAAACGTTGCAACAGATAACAGATATTTCCGCTGATCATAATTACAAGGTCAACACGGTAGAGTGTCGTAACAGCTCATTTAAAGTCCCTGAACTTGAATATGTGAGCAAAGAGATTTACAACACCTGCAAAAAGCCATACGTCGGAAAGTGCGAAAATGTTTCTGTTATATCAGCAACGGATATTTACGAAGAAAGTGAATTTGTCAGTGGAAAGATATGGGAGCTCGTCAGAGAAAAAGGATATAAATTCAGTGACATAGCTTTGCTTGCAAGAAACCTTAAAGATTGTGCTTCCGTTTTTGAGGGTACGTTTGACAGATATGAGATACCATATTTTTCAGACTGCAGTGACAGTGTTTCTTCATCATCTCTGGTGAGGTATATGAACTCGCTTTTCAAGTGCTTGCTTTCAAGAAAGTATTCCACGGACAATATTTTGAAATACATAAAATCGCCGCTTTTCCCAATGCTGAATATCGAGATATCAAATCTGGAAGACTATTGCATACGCTGGAGCGTTGATGGTGATATGTGGCTCAGTGATTTTACTGTTGCAGGTGATCTCAGCGAAAAACAGCTTGAAAAAATAAACTGCTCAAGACGAAAGATAATCGAGCCTTTTGAAGCATTTAAAAGCAAACTTGTTAAAGACGTTACAGCAGGGGAACTGTGCCGTGGGCTTTATGATCTTCTTGGCAGCATTGAGCTTTCTCAGCAGACCTTTTCTGTAGTAAAAAAGGCAGGAACTTCGGATAACGAAACTCAGCTTGAAATGGCAAGAGGATTGAAACAACTTTGGAACTCTGTTCTTTCGGCTATTAAATCCGTCTATGACTGCATGAATGACGAAGTTATCTCCCTCAGACAGTTTTATGAGCTTTTCAAGCTCATGCTTTCGCAAATGAGTGTTTCACGTCCTCCGCAGAAACTTGACTGCGTAAGGATATGCGACCCGAGCCATTCAAGGCTTGAGGGCGTAAAGGCTGTCTTTCTTGTTGAGGTGAACGACGGCATATTTCCTGCGCCATTAAGCTCTGCTGGACTTATCACAGAAAATGAAAAAATGATATTAGAGGGAAGCAATATTCATATCTCACACAGCGCAAGAAAATCTTTTCAGACAGAGAAGCTTGTGTGCTACAACGCTTTTACCCTTGCAGACGAAAAGCTCTATGTGCTTTATTCAGAATCTGACCTTGTAGGAGAAGCTCACCACCCCTCTGCACTTGTTTCCGAGCTTAACGGAATGTTCGGCAAAATCAATATCAAAGCTCAGGATATGGGGCTTGATTTTTACTGCACTTCTTTCAGGACAGCTTACTATAAATATATGGAACATTCCCGTGATAAAAACGCTACAACTTCTGCGATTAGGTCTGTGTTGGGGTTATCGCAGGAATATGCCGAGAAACTTATGCGAACAAAGAATCTTCATGAAAACGGTGACTATAAGCTTGAAGAAAAGACCGCAGAAAAACTTTTTATGTCAGAACAGCCTGCAAAGGTCTCGCCTACTCAGCTTGATACATATTATAAATGCCCGTTCAATTATTTCTGCAAGTATGGTCTTGGTCTTAAAACTGTCAGAAAGGCAGACATCGACGGGCTTAACAGGGGACTTATCATTCATCAGCTTCTTGAAAAGATAATGCGTAAAGGTGATGACGGCACAGGCTTTGACAATGCTTTCCTTACTCTCTCAGATGATGAGATAAAAGAGTATATCCACAAAAACGTTACCGAATATATAAAGGAAAGCCTTGGTGGAATGTTCGGAAAATCTCCGTCATTTGTATTTTTACAGGAGCGTATGGAAAGCAATATCCTGCATATCATTCGTTTTATGCAGAATGAGCTTCTTCACTCAAAATTCAGACCTGCGCTTTTGGAATACAAAATAGATAAGTCCGAAGGAGAAGACAGACTTATCATAGACGTAAACGGCAGAGATAAGATAATCCTTACGGGAATTATCGACAGAGTTGACGTTTTCGAGGACGAGAACGGTGAAAAATATGTGAGAATAATCGATTATAAAACAGGCTCTATTGACCTTAAATATTCAATGCTCTATAATGGCCTTAATTTGCAGATGTTCGTGTATCTTACCGCTTTGCTTGAAACCAAAAATCCAGTGAATATAGACGGTGGATTGAAGCAGGCTGGTATCGTATACTACACGCTAGGAAACAAGCCTAAAACATACGAGCAGACAGCCGACGCTGACGTAGAAGAAGCCGAGAGCAGATCACGGCTAAACGCTTTCAAGCCTATAGGAAAAGTCGTTGATATAAAGGCTGTCACTGAAGCTTTCAGCTCAGAAGAAAATTACGCCTATGCGCCTTTTAAATATTCTAAAACCAACGGCATTTCAGGCACTATTCCAGACGGCTTTTTTACAAAGCTCAGAGAATTTGCTATAGGCAAAGTGGCGCAATTTGGTGAACAGCTTTGCCAGGGAAACATTCAGGCAAGACCTGTGGCGGAAGCCTGCAAGCACTGTGATTTTCACGATATCTGCGGCAGGATAAACCAAGAGGACGTTACAGACGTGAAAGACAGCGTTTATGAAGAAAAACTTATGGAAGAACTAACTGACAGAAAGGAGAAAAAATAATTGGCTGATACAAAATGGACCAAAGAGCAGGAAAGAGCCATTAGTGACCGTGGCAAGGGCATTATAGTTTCAGCGGCGGCAGGAAGCGGCAAAACCACAGTGCTTATAGAACGAATGATACAACTTCTTTCTGATGAAAAAAATAAAATACCTGCCGACAGACTTCTTGCAGTAACATTCACAAAAGAAGCCGCTTCAAGCATGAAAGAAAAGCTCAGCCGTGCTTTTGACGAACAGCTTCGTCGTGACCCTGAAAACAAGTGGCTGCTTAGTCAGCAAAATCTTATCCAGCTTGCGAGGATATCTACAATAAATTCTTTCTGTCTTGACCTTGTGAAAAGTAATCTACATGAATTTGATTTTCAGGGCGGACTTGATATACTTGATGACAGTGTACAAAATCTTATTTTGCAGGAAGCTATCACGCAGGCTTATGAAAAGCTTTGTGAAGAAGATTATGAAAGCTACAAACTGCTGAAAAACGCTTTTGCGGATAAAACTCTCAATGAAATCACCGACAATCTTTATAAATTCATGCGTTCGCTGCCGTTTCCTGAGCGTTGGATAGCGGAGGTACATAAAAACTTTACTGATGATAAAATTTTTGACAGCTTTATAAAAGATAATATATGTGTAGCTCAAACAAAGCTGAAAGAAGCATTTTCAATGTATGAGGTTTTTGAAGAATATGCCTGCCGTAAAGAGATAGAAGGCATACCTTTTATAAAACATATCAAAATGAATGAAACTGCCGACAGTGACAGAGAACTTCTTCATAGGTTAAGAAAGCTTCTTGAAAGCGGCGATATAGATACTATTGCTAAGTCAGATTGGAAATTCAGCACCATAAAAAGATTTCCCACGAACAAGGCTTTCAATGCATCACTTGACGATGATATTCGCATTAGGTTCAAGGACAATTATGCCTTCTGTGCATCATACAGAAACAAATATAAAGATATCGTAGCTAAAATTACCGATATGTTCAATAACACCAAACTAATCATGAAGGAAAATATGCTTGAATCTGACAGAATATTTACTGTTCTGTGCAGGGTATGCGAAGATATAGACAAAATCTCACAAGAAATGAAGCTTGAACGAAATGGCGTTACTTTTTCTGATGTTGAGATAATGGCGAGAGAATTGCTTGTAAAAGATACCGAGAATGGACCTGTTCGCACGGAGCTTTGCGAGGAAATTCGCAGAAACAGGCTATATGAGCTTATTTTCATAGACGAGTTTCAGGACGTGAATAATCTTCAGGAGATTGTTTTCCGCTCGCTTTCTGATTCTGATAACTTGGATATCATGGGCAAAAATGTTTTTGTGGTTGGCGATATAAAGCAGGCTATATATCGTTTCAGACTCTCAAATCCTGAACTTTTCAGCAAAACGAGAAATGACGCTTCCGCACCTGAAAACAGCGAACAGCTCGAGGCTATCTTGCTAAGCAAGAATTTCAGAAGTCGTGAGTCTGTGGTCGATTTTGTAAATTTTCTGTTCCACTATCTTATGACGCAGCACACAGGTCAGGTGGATTATGATAGAAATGAAGAACTTCGATACGGTGAACTTTATGATGAAAATAACAAGCCTACAGAAATAATGCTCATACCTTTTGATAAGGACTACAAAAAGACAAATGGCTATTCTGTGGAGAACAAAGTAATAGCGCAAAAGATAAAGCACATGCTTGAAAACGGTGAGGAAGTCAAAGATCATGGCTCTCTAAGACCGTGCCGTGCAGGAGATTTTTGTATACTTGTTCAAAAGAATGATGAAATTACCCTTATGGCAAAAGCCCTTGAAGAAGTAGATCTGAAAGCATATTCTGAGGATACAAACGGATACATGAAGTCAAGAGAGATAACACTTGTGCTGAATATGCTCAGGGTAATTGACAATCCTATGAACGATATTGCAATGACAGCTATCATGATGTCGCCTATCATGGGATTTACACCTGATGAAATGGCGGCAGTAACAGAAAAGTCAAAGAAGCCTAACAGCAAACTGAAAGACCATATCTATCAGGTGGTAGCGGCGTCAGCTTCTGCTGAGGACAGCCACGAAAAGGAAGCTACCCATATAAGCTTTAATAATAAAACATTGCAGGATAAGTGCATAGAGCTTAATAAGCTTATTAATTCCCTGCGTTATCTTTCAATGAGCATGGGTCTTGAACGGCTCATAAGAAAAATATACGACATGACCGACCTTATGGGGATCGTTTCGTTATATCTTGATTCTGATAAAAAGCGAGCAAACCTTCGTCTGCTTCTTGAATATGCTTCGTCCTATGAGCAAAATAGTCAGGAGGGCGTAACTGGTTTTCTAAGATATATCGACTCTGTGTCCTCAAATGAAAAAGCCTTTAAGCAGGCAATGACGGTAACAGAGGGCTTAGATTCCGTTTACATAAAGACCTACCATGCTTCAAAAGGTCTTGAATATCCATTTGTATTTTTATGTCAGCTTGACATACCGCTTATAAAGAAAGACAAAGGTTACTGTTCACATAACAAGCTGGGCTTTGCTTTCAGTTTTATGGATAACAGCAAACTTATGAGAAAAACTTCACTTTACTATGATAAGCTTTCAAAAGAATCAAAAGCAGAGGAAAAAAGTGAAAAACTCCGCCTGATTTATGTTGGATGTACAAGAGCAAAAGAAAGACTTTTTGTAAGCTATGCACCGATTATTTACAGCAATACCACATATGAAAAGGTTATTGAACGTAAGGTGGGAATAGTTGACAGGCTTAGAAACATATACTCAAAGCAGGGAGATTCTCTTGAAAATGTTGTGGCGGACGCTGAAACGATGCTTGATTGGATAACAATCACGCTTGCACTTCACTCCACGGGGGATCAACTCACATCTTGGCTTGGCACTGATAACATAGCTGTCAACGGTGACGGATATCCTGAGCCTGAGATAATATATAATGAATACGGCATTGAAAATACAGAGCAGACACAGGAAGAAGATACAACTATTAGCGAAATAGAAGCTGACAAAACAATGCTTAGAAATCTCCTTGACAAATTTGCGTTTGAGTATGACTGGTCAGGAGTATCGACACCAGCAAAGCTTACTGTTACGGAGATAACTGCGGCTGAAAAAGAGAAGCAGACAGAGAAAACCGAACCTGAGTTTTATCCTAGTCTTCCACGGCTTGATGATGAGTTTGATAAACTATCAGCAGCGGAAAAGGGAACTTTTACCCACAAATTTATGGAGTTATCGGACTATGATAAGGCACATGAAAGCGTAAAAAAAGAGCTTGAACGTCTTGTGAATCAGGGGTACTTCAGCCAGAAAGAAGCTGACGGAGTTTATGTTGAAGCACTTGAAGCATTCTTTAGATCTGATTTTTATGAGCGTGTGAAAAATTCCGATAATGTGATGCGTGAAAAGAAGTTTCTTGTTTCAATGAGCGATCTTGACTTAAGTGAAAATCTTCCTGAATATAATGGTAACAGCGGTATGCTTCAAGGTATCGCCGATTGTATCTTCCACGAGCCTGACGGATATGTTATTGTTGATTATAAAACTGACAGATTTAAAGATGTGTCACAGCTTATGGGCTATAAAACACAGCTTGCACTGTATAAAGCATCGTTTGAGATGATACTCGGAGAGAAAATAAAAAGCTGTTATATTTATTCATTTTGGCTGCGGAAAGGGGTTGAAATCAAGCTCTGAATGTGATATAACGACATATAGAGAGCTTGATAATATTTTTTTGAAATAATTTGAGAAAAGGTATTGACAAGTGGGTAAAAGTGTAGTATAATATCATGGTAAACAAAGCAGAACAATGTCCGTTCTCACCTTAAGCGCAGTTCTCTGTAGTAAAAAGGTCAACATGAATTTGCATATCAATGTGATTTTATGCGGGTACGGATCAGTTCTGTGCCCGTTTTATTTTATTTTTGGAGGTGCTGCGTCATTAGCAACAGGGAACATCAGATCAACGAAGAGATCCGTGATAAAGAACTCAGGGTCATAGACGTTGATGGAAATCAGCTTGGTATTTTAAGCGCTGACGAGGCTCTTAAAATTGCATTTGAGAAAGATCTTGATCTTGTAAAGATCGCTCCTCAGGCAACTCCGCCTGTATGCCGTATCATGGATTATGGCAAGTTCTGTTTTGAACAGACAAAGCGTGCGAAGGAAGCAAAGAAAAATCAGAAAGTTATCGAGATCAAGGAAGTTAGAATGTCATCTACGATCGACACTCATGATTTTAATGTAAAGGTCAATCAGGCTGTTAAATTCCTTAACGGAGGAGATAAGATAAAAGTTTCTGTAAGGTTCAAGAAAAGAACTTTGGCTCATCCACAGTTCGGTGAAGAACTTCTTGCAAAATTCAAAGACGCTATCTCTGAAGCCGGCGTTGTTGACAAGCCATCAAAAATGGAGGGACGCAGTCTTGTGATGTTCGTTTCTCCGAAAGTAAACAAGTAAAATAATAAGGAGGATAAATACAATGCCAAAGATCAAAACACATTCTGGTGCTAAGAAGCGTTTCAGTGTTACCGGTAGCGGTAAGGTTAAGTTCCAGCACACAAACAAAAGACACAGACTTACTCAGAAGGATCACAAGCGTAAGAGAATCCTGCGTGGTGCAGCTTATGCAGATGATACTAACATCAAGAACGTAAAGGCTCTTATCCCTTACAAATAAACGAGTTGTAGGGAAAACAAATTTTAAAAATTTCAGGAGGTAATAACTATGGCTCGTGTAAAGGGAGCAATGATGACTCGTAAGAGAAGAAATAAGACTCTGAAGCTTGCTAAGGGATACTTTGGTGCCAAGAGCAAGCACTTCAAAATGGCTAAACAGGCTGTAATGAAGTCAGGTCAGTATGCATACATTGGAAGAAAGCAGAAGAAGAGAGATTTCAGAAAGCTTTGGATCACAAGAATTTCAGCAGCTGCTAAAATGAACGGTATGAATTATTCAACATTCATGAACGGCGTAAACAAGGCTGGTATCAATCTTAACAGAAAGATGCTCTCCGAAATAGCTATCAGCGATCCTGCTGGTTTCACAGCGATTGCAGAAAAGGCGAAGGCTGCTCTTTAATAGTCAAAAACACGCACGTTCTTGTAACCTGCGTGTTTTGTTGTATATTAAGGCAACACCATATATGACGCATTTGGCAATTAAATGATTAAATTTTCAGAATAAGAGGTGACGCAGTTTGCATATTAATAGTAAAGATAACCCTAGAGTGAAGCTTTTCAGAAAGCTTCTGTCATCAAAAAAAGCTAGGGAAGAACATGGATTGTTTGCTGTTGAAGGTGCAAGAAACTGCGTTGACACCGCTTATGAAGCTGTGTGCGGAAGAATAAAAGTCCATTCTGTTTTCTATACTCAAACGGCCTTGACTAAGTATAAAAATACACTTAAAACTGATAGCCTTTTCTCGTGTGCAAGACCCGAAGATGTTTTTGAAATATCTGATGAGCTTGCGAAAAAAATGACAGATGAGGGAAACTCTCAGGGCATTTATATGATCGTTTTTAAGGTCGATTTGCCTTTTGTGGCTGAGTATATTGACAAAAACGGGAAGTATCTCGTGCTTGATAATTTACAGGACCCAGGTAATTTGGGTACGCTTCTAAGAACTGCCGATGCCGTAGGCGTTAGTGGAGTAGTTATGACAGATAATTGCGTTGATCTGTATAACCCAAAGGTGGTTCGTTCCGCTATGGGAAGTACTACAAGACTTGATCTTTTTGTAGTGGATAATTTTCTGAACGTCGCAACGCTTTTTGATGAGCTTGGTATTGTTACAAATGCTGCAGTTGTCAGAAACGGTGAAAATATCACAGAATTTGATTTTGATAGACCGTGTGCTGTTGTAATAGGAAACGAGGGCAAAGGTTTGCCTAAAGAACATTCAGACATTTGTAAAAATCGTGTGACTATTTCTATGCACGGCAACATAGAATCACTTAATGCTGCTTGCGCAGGCACAATCATTTTGTGGGAAATGTTTCGAGGTGGCAGTCATGGATAAAGAAAGACTTTTATTGTGGATAAGAGCGGTTCTGATTTTCACTCCATCGAGCAAACGTATATGGGAAGTTTCTGCAAATTATGATGATATAGTTGAGTTCATGACTGCACTCGATGATCATATGGTCAGCGGACTTAATGATAAAGAGCTGCAGAGGATAGGAAAATATAGTCTTAAAGACGCAGAAATCATAAAAAAACGCTGTGAAGAGCTTGGCATAAATATTTATTGTTACGAAAGTGAGGGCTATCCTGACAGACTTAAACGGATCGCAAATCCACCTGCTGTTCTGTATACTTATGGTAACCTTGACTTTTTAAACGATAAATGCGTTATTTCAGTAGTAGGCTCCCGTGAGCCGTCTGAATATTCTGTAAAGATAACGAAGCATATTTGCGCAGATCTTATAAGAAGAAACTGTCTGCTTGCTTCGGGGTTTGCAGGCGGTATAGATCAGATCGCTAACAAGGTAGCTATTGAAAATAATAGTAGACCTATAGCTGTGTGTGGCACAGCTCTTGATTGTGATTACCCTAAGGGAAGTAACGAGCTAAAAAAACAGATCGCTGAGAATGGAGTAGTAATATCAGAGTATTTTCCGGGTTATAAACCATTTGGAAATGCTTTTGTGAATCGCAATAGGATTCTTACAGGACTTTCAAATGCAGTGCTTTTTACTGAGTGTAGCAAGGAAAGTCATGGCCTTGATAATGTCAATCACGCCATTTCTCAAGGAAAACAGGTATTTGTAGTACCGCCACATGATATCTATGACAGTCGATATTTCGGACAACGTGATCTCATAAGAAATGAGTGTCAACCTGTGTTCGGCGCAGAGGATATAGTGTATTCGCTTGGCAATGAAAGGTATCAATCTCTTAGACTTGTGGAAAGCCTGGGAGAGTTCACGCTTCCTGCTGAGGATTCTGCTATACTTAACAATGGCGAGCCTAAGACAGTGAAGCATAGAAAAAGTAAAAGAAAAGTGCCTGACAGCAAGACTGTTTCTGAAACAGAAGTGGTAAAGCCAACACCTGAGCCTGATCTGTCAGGGCTTGATGACACACAAAAGAGCATTTGCAAACTGTTAAAAAGCGGAAATATGCTTGCGGACGAGATAGCTGCAAAGCTTGGTATGGATATCTCTGATGTGCTTGCACAGCTAACGGAGCTTGAACTTTATGGCACTGTTAAGTCATATCCGGGCAAAATGTTTGGACTTTAATATATATTAAGAATGGAGAATAGATTTGTCTAATTTGATCATAGTTGAGTCACCAACGAAGATAAAAACAATTAAGCGTTATCTTAGCGATGATTATGAAGTCGTGGCTTCAAAGGGTCATGTCCGTGACCTGCCAAAATCAAAGCTGGGCGTCGATATAGATAATAATTTTGAGCCTAAATATGTCAATATAAAAGACAAAGAGGGCGTTATAAAAGATATAAAAAAGCTTGCAAAGAAAAGCGACCATGTTTATCTTGCAGGAGACCCTGACCGAGAGGGAGAAGCCATTTCATGGCATCTCGCATTGCTTTTGGGTCTTGATCTGAATGATAAAAACCGAGTAACTTTCAACGAACTTACTGAAACTGGTATCAAAGCTGGAATGAGCCACCCACGTTCTATTGATATAAACCTTGTTAATGCACAGCAGGCAAGACGTATCCTTGACAGACTTGTGGGCTATAAGCTTTCACCTTTTCTTTGGAGAAAGATAAGAAAAGGACTTTCAGCGGGCAGAGTTCAGTCTGTCGCAGTTAAAATGATATGCGACAGAGAAAACGAGATAAGGGCATTTGTATCTCAGGAATATTGGTCCATTGACGGAAAATTTTCCACAAACGGTGAAAGAAAGACCTTTGCCGCAAAGCTTAATACAGTTGACGGAGAAAAGCCAGAGTTGAAAAATAAAGAGCAGGCTGACGAGATACTGAAAAGACTTGAGGGTGCCGAGTTTGTTATCGACAAGGTAAAAAAGAGCGTTCACAGAAAATCTCCTGCCGCACCATTCACCACCTCGACTTTACAGCAGGAAGCGTCAAGACGTCTCGGTTTTCAGGCGAGAAGAACGATGAAAACTGCACAGGAGCTTTATGAGGGTGTTGAGATAAACGATATGGGTCAGACAGGTCTTATCACCTATATGCGTACCGACAGCCTTAGAATTTCTGATGAAGCAAGAGCAGCGGCATATGATTTTATCAGAAAAAAATATGGCGATAAGTATATCCCTGACACACCGAAAAAATATAAAACTAAGGGCAACGCTCAGGACGCTCACGAAGCCATCCGACCAACACACCCAGAGGTAACACCTGATATGGTAAAGGCAAGCGGAGTGACGAGTGACCAGTACAAGCTTTATAAACTCATTTGGGAGAGATTTATAGCTTCTCAGATGTCAAACTGCCTTATGGACACTGTTTCTGTTGATATCTCTGCAAACGGTTGTAACTTCAAGGCAACAGGCTATTCTGTAAAATTCGACGGATTTACTGTTCTTTATGAAGAGGCTAAAGACGATGAGGGTGAAAAGAAAAACGTGCTTCCTCCAATAAAATCCGGTGACTCAATAAAGGTGCGTAACCTTGAGGGAAATCAGCATTTCACTCAGCCACCTGCAAGATACACAGAAGCGACGCTCGTAAAAGCGTTTGAGGAAACAGGCATCGGCAGACCTTCGACTTATGTTCCAACTATTACAACCATAATAAACAGGAATTATGTTGAGCGTGACGGAAAACAGCTTAAGCCGACTTCGCTTGGCGAAGTAACAAATCAGCTTATGAGCGAGCATTTTGATAAAATAGTTGATGTTAAGTTTACTGCAAACATGGAGAAATCTCTTGACGAAGTGGAAAATGGCAAGAAAAGTTGGGTAAAAACTTTGCAGGACTTTTATAGTGACTTTGACGAGGAATTGACTGAAGCCGAGGAAGCCATGGACGGGAAGCGTATCAAAGTGCCTGACGAAGAAACAGATCAGGTGTGCGAGCTTTGCGGCAAACCTATGGTAATAAAGATAGGCAGATATGGCAAATTTATGGCTTGCTCAGGTTTTCCTGAGTGCAAGAATACCAAGAAAATAGTTCAGGAAACAGGCGGAATTTGCCCTTACTGCGGAAAGAAAGTGCTTCTCAAAAAGTCTAAAAAGGGCAAGAAGTATTACGGCTGTGAGGATAATCCTGAGTGTAAGTTCATGACATGGGACGTTCCTACCGAAGAGAAATGCCCTAAGTGTGGCAGTACGCTTTTCCAGAAAGGCGGAAAGAACGGAATACTCATTTGCCATAAGCCTGATTGCGGATATGAAAGGAATTTATCTAATGGCGGTTAAGGTAATAGGTGCAGGACTTGCAGGCTGTGAAGCTGCGTGGCAGTTAGCCCAAGCAGGGATAGACGTTGAGCTTTATGAAATGAAGCCGAAAAAGTTTACGCCTGCCCACAAATATAAGGGCTTTGCAGAGCTTGTCTGCTCAAATTCATTGAAAGCGGACAGAATAGATTCAGCCGCAGGTATGCTAAAAGAGGAAATGCGCAGGCTTGCCTCTGTTACGATGAAATGTGCAGTTGAAACTAAGGTATCAGCAGGCGGAGCACTTGCTGTTGACAGGAAAAAGTTTTCCGATATGGTCACGGCAAAGATAATGGAAAATCCTCACATCACTGTTATCGAGGAAGAAGTCACAGATATACCTGATGGCGATGTTATAATCGCAACAGGTCCTCTTACAAGCGATGGGCTTGCAGAGAGTATCGGCAAAATATGCGGTGATTATCTGTATTTTCATGATGCCGCCGCACCTATCGTCACATATGAAAGTCTTGATAAGGATAAGGTGTTTTTTGCATCGAGATATGGCAAGGGCGAGGCTGATTATATAAACTGCCCTATGAATAAGGAAGAATATCTCAGGTTCTATAATGAACTTATCAATGCGGAATCCGCTCCGCTCCATGATTTTGATAAGGAGCATTTTTCTAAGGACGGCTTCAAGGTGTATGAAGGCTGTATGCCGGTTGAGGTCCTTGCAAAACGTGGTGAGGACACAATGCGTTTTGGACCATTGAAGCCTGTGGGTTTGACAGATCCACGAACAGGAAACAGACCTTATGCTGTCGTTCAGCTTCGTGCAGAGAACGCAGAGGGAAGTCTGTATAACCTTGTGGGCTTTCAAACAAACCTTAAATTTGGTGAGCAGAAAAGAGTATTTTCTCTTATCACAGGACTTGAAAATGCAGAATTTATACGCTATGGAGTTATGCATAGAAACACTTTCATCAATTCGCCTAAGCTCTTAAATCCGCAGTTTAATATGCGAGATAGAGAAAACCTTTATTTTGCAGGTCAAATGACAGGCGTTGAGGGATATATCGAATCGGCGGCAAGCGGAATTTTTGCAGGGTTAAGCATGGCAAGACGTTTGCAGGGCAAGCCTGCGGTTACCTTGCCTGATACCACAATGCTGGGTGCGCTTTCAAAGTATATAAGCGATCCTACTGTGGAGAAGTTCCAGCCTATGGGATGTAATATGGGTATCCTGCCTGAACTGCCCGAACGTATAAGAGATAAGAAACTGAAATATAAGATGATAGCTGAAAGGGGTCTTGCAGACCTTGACAAGGCTATTGAGGAATTTTAAGGAGAATGTTATGAACATAGTAATTGACGCTTTCGGCGGAGATAACGCACCTCTCGAAGTCATAAAAGGTTCAATTGACGCACAGAAAGATTTCGGTGTTGACGTTACTCTTGTTGGTGATGAAGAAAAAATAAAAAAATGTGCACAGGAAAACGGACTTGATATCACAGCTTTACATATCAAGCACGCTGATACTATTATCGAGATATGTGAAGAGCCTACAGAAGTAATTAAGAGCAAGAAGGATTGTTCAATGGCTGTGGGCATGAAAATGCTTGCAGACGGCGAGGGCGACGCTTTCGTTTCAGCTGGCTCAACAGGCGCACTTGTAGTTGGAGCAACATTTATCGTAAAGAGAATAAAGGGCATCAAAAGACCAGCTCTTGCAACAATACTTCCTACGGCAACGACACCTACGATGCTTCTTGACAGCGGTGCAAACGCAGACTGCCGCCCTGAAATGCTTACTCAGTTTGGAATAATGGGTTCTGCTTATATGAACAAGATACTTGGTGTTGAGTCACCAAGAGTAGGTCTTGCAAATATTGGTGCAGAGGAGTCAAAGGGCAGAGAGCTGGAGCTTGAAACTTACAAGCAGTTGAAAAACGCACCTGTAAACTTTGTTGGAAATATCGAAGCAAGACAGCTTCCTATGGGCGATTGTGACGTATGCGTGGCTGACGGCTTCTGCGGAAACCTTATGCTCAAGCTTTACGAGGGCATGGCAAAATTCTTTTCAGGGGAGCTTAAAACGCTTCTGACTAAGGATACAAAGTCAAAGATCGCTGCTCTTATGGTAATGAAAAACGTTAAGGAATTCAAGAAAAAGGTAGACTACTCTGAGTATGGCGGAGCGCCTCTACTTGGTACTGCAAAGCCTGTTATCAAGGCACATGGCTCATCAAATGCAAGAGCATTCTATAACGCTATCAGACAAGCAAAACAATTTACTGAAACTAATGTAATAGACGAGATCACAACTGCTATCGAGCAGTTGAAAAGCAAACAGGAGATGTTATAATGGACGAGCAAAAGGCTCTTAAAGAGTTTCAGGAAAGAATAGGTTATCAATTCAAAGACGAAAAGCTCCTTTACGAAGCTCTTTCCCATTCATCATTTGCAAATGAAAACAAGAAGGCAAGAAACAGCAATGAAAGGCTTGAATTTCTTGGAGATTCAGTGCTTTCTATAGTTGTGTCAGATCACATTTTTGAGCATTACAAGCATATGCCTGAGGGCGAGCTGACAAAAATGAGAGCTTCACTTGTGTGCGAAAAAGCACTGTTTGAGTTCTCAAAGAAAATAGAACTTGGCAAGTATATCTTTCTCGGAAAAGGCGAGGAGATAACAGGTGGCAGAGAAAGACCGTCAATTATTTCAGACGCTTTTGAAGCAGTTATCGCTGCAATTTATCTTGACGGCGGCATTGAGCCTGTTTCAAAATATATACTTTCATTCATACCTGAAAATATCACGCCTGATGGAGTTGTTTTTCATGATTACAAGACTATTCTTCAGGAGATAATCCAGAAAAATCCTGAGGAGAGAATAGAATATCACCTTAAAGGCGAGTCAGGTCCTGACCATAATAAAAAATTTACTGTTCAGGTACTTTTGAATACGAATGTTATCGGCGAGGGTACAGGCAGATCGAAAAAGACCGCTGAACAGTTGGCGGCTAAAGAAGCATTGGAACTAATGGGTTATGGGGCACAGTAATATATCTGTCTTCGTGCCGCATATAGGCTGTCCGCATATGTGTGCGTTCTGCAATCAGCGCACCATAACTGGTACAGAGAAGATACCGCACGCTGATGATGTGAAGCGTATCTGCACACAGGCAATGAACGAAGTCAAGGACGTTTCACAGACGGAGATAGCCTTTTTCGGTGGTAGCTTTACAGCAGTGCCGAGAGAATATATGCTCGAACTTCTTGGTGCAGCGCAGGAGTTTATAGGCAACGACAAATTCAAGGGTATAAGGATATCCACCAGACCTGACTATATCAGCACTGAGATACTTGACATTCTCAGAGATAATCACGTTACGGCTATCGAGCTTGGCGCACAGTCTATGTCAGATGTTGTTCTTGAAGCCAACGAGCGTGGACATACTGTTCAGGACGTCGAAAACGCTGCAAAGCTTATAAAAAGCTATGGTTGCTTTGACCTTGGTCTGCAAATGATGATAGGACTTTATAAAAGCAACCGTGAAACTGAGCTAGAAACTTGGTCGAAGATAGCGGCGCTGTCTCCTAAAACAGTACGTATTTATCCCGTTGTTATCCTTAATGGTACAAGGCTCGGAGAGCTTTACAAAAGTGGCGAATATAAGCCTATGGACTTTGACGAGGTAGTGAAAATCTGTTCTTATCTTCTCACAGAAGCCGATAAACTTGGTATAGATGTTATAAAGCTTGGCCTGCACGCAAGCGAGGTCGTGGAGGAGCAAATGTTGGGCGGATTTTATCACCCTGCATTCCGTGAACTTTGCGAAGGCAGAAATTACCGCAGGCTTATAGCAGAGGAGCTTGGAAAGCATGGCAATATAAGCGATATAGCTTCCGTTGTGATATCTGTACCGAAAAGGCAGATAAGCAAGGCAATAGGTCAGAAAAAAGCTAATATAGAATATTTCAAAGATCTTGGTGTCAATATAAAAATTGTAGGTCATGAGGGCAGCGATAAAATAAAGATAAACGAAATCATAATGAGGGGTGGTGAAAAATAATGTATCTTAAATCACTTGAATTGCAGGGCTTTAAGTCTTTTCCAGATAAAATAGAGCTGAAATTCAATAAGGGTATCACCGCAGTTGTCGGTCCTAACGGCTCAGGCAAGAGTAATATCGGTGACGCTATGCGCTGGGTAATGGGCGAGCAATCTTCCAAAGCCCTGAGAGGTGAAAAAATGGCAGGCGTTATTTTTCACGGCACTCAAACTAGACCAAAAGCACCTTTTGCTCAGGTAACTATCACCATAGACAACGAGGACGGTGCACTTGAATATGACAGCGACACCGTGTCAGTATCACGAAAGCTTTACCGCAATGGCGACAGCTTTTACATGATAAACGGTAAAGAAGTAAATTTAAAGGATATCGTGGAACTGTTTATGGACACCGGTCTTGGCAGGGACGGTTATTCGATAATCGGTCAGGGCAGGATAGCAGATATCGTAAACGGAAAATCCAATGACCGCCGTGAGATATTTGAAGAAGCGGCAGGCATTTCAAAATTCCGTTCAAAGAAAAAAGAAGCCGAAAAAAAGCTTGCGGCGGCTGAGGATAATCTCTCTCGTATCAATGACATCATGGGAGAGATAGAAGGACGAATAGGTCCGCTTAAAGCGCAGGCTGAAAAGGCGGAGAAGTTCAGAGTCCTTGATGAAGAAAAGAGAAAGCTGGAAGTTTCCGTATGGGTGCATAAGCTCAACGAGTATATGAGCCAAATAGCAGGTTATGAGGAGAAACTTTCTGCTGTAAAAAAAGAGTACGAGGTCATCACGCAGGAGCTTGAAAGCATTGAAGATGATATAAATGACAGCTTTGCAAAGAGCGCTGAAAAATCTGAGCTTGCTGACAGCTACAAAAATCAGATACATCAGGTGGAGCTTGAAAACTCTCAGGCACTGTCAAAGATCGCAGTATATGAGAATGATATTTCTCACCTTGAAGATAATATTTTGAAGCTTAAAGAGCAGATAAGTGAGTCCAACTCATCAAAATACTATCTTGAGGCTGAGCTGAAAACACGCAGACAGGAGCTTGAAGAACTCGACGAGAAAAAAGCAAAGCAGCAGGAAGCTGTAGAGTGTAAGGAAAAAGAGCTTTCTGAGCTTATTGATAAAACTGCATTATCTGACAAGTCGGTAAGTGAAGCTGGAAGCTTTATAAATGAGCTTTACATGAAAAAGTCGGAAGTTTCATTCAGACTTGAAAATGCTAAAAACAACTTTTCGGATATTGATGAGCAGATCGAAAATTCTCTTGAAAGAAAAAAACAGCTTGAAGAACATTCAAAACTTTCTTCAAAGGAATTAAAGGAACTGCGTGAATCAAAAGGCAAAGCTGACGAAAACAAGCAGGAGCTTACAAACCGCATGAGCGGACTTGCAAAGCTTCTTGAAACTAGAAACACAAAGCTTTCAGAATGTCGCAAAAATCTCACAGATACGGAAATACAACTCCGTGACGTTGAGAACAGGATAAAGACTATAGCCGACCTTGAAAACTCCATGGAGGGCTTTCAGTTCAGCGTAAAGCATATAATGAAAGCCTCACAGCAGGGTAGGATAAGCGGCATTTGCGGTACTGTTTCTCAGCTTATATCTGTTGAAACAAAATACTCTGTAGCCATTGAAACTGCGTTGGGTGGCGCACTTCAGAACATTGTCGTAAACAATGAGGACTCTGCTAAGAGAGGTATCAGGCTTCTGAAAGAGAACAGAGCAGGCCGTGCAACATTTCTGCCTGTTACATCAGTTCGAGGAAACAGGCTAAATATGCCGCAACTTGAAAATGAGGACGGTTTTGTGGCTCTAGGCTGTGAGCTTGTTAAGTATGACAGCCAGTTTGAGGGCGTGATCAACAGCCTTTTAGGCAGGATATGTATAGCAGAGGATATCGACAGTGCAACCCTTATCGCAAAGAAATACGGCTATAAATTCCGTATCGTTACCCTGGACGGACAGGTGATAAACGCGGGCGGCTCATTCACAGGAGGAAGCGTTTCCAAACAGACAGGTCTGCTTACAAGAAAAAATGAAGCGGAAGCACTTGCTAAAAAGAAAACAGCACTTGAAAACTCCTTTACAGAGCTTAAACAGCAGGTTGAGAAGCTAAATCAAGAGGTTTCAAAATACACCGCTGATACTGAGGGACTAAGGGAAAAGCTTTCACAGGTAAACAGCGATATACTCCGTTTTGAAATGGAAATAAAGCGTGTTTCAGAGTATTATTCTGACTATGAAAACAAACTTGATGAGATAGAAACATTTATCGAAACGCTGAAAAATAAATACAAGATAGTAAGCGGAGATATCGACAAAGCTCATACAGAACTTTCAGAAATCGAAGCTGAGATATCAGATAATGAAGCCAAGCTTGCCGACTCTCAGAACGAGCAGGCAGAACTTAAAAATAAGCGTGAACAGCTCAGCGAAGAGCTTTCGCAAATGAAGATAATGGCGGCAGAGTTATCCAAAGACCTTGATGCCTGCAAGCTTTCAATATCACAGCTTGAAGAAACTATCGGCGACAGTGATACTGACAGCGGCAAGTTGAACGATAATATCTCCGAGTGTGAAAAGAAAATAGCCGAGAAGAAAGAGCTTATTTTTCAGACCAAACAGGAACTCAGCGGTGCTGACGAAAAGATAGCCACCGCACAGAAAATGGCGGAGCAGGCTCAGCGTGAGCATATTGAACTTGACAATGCAGCAAACAAACTTCGCACCAAGCAGAAGCACAAAATGGACGAGAAGGAAACACTTTCAGGTCAGCTTACAAGAGCGGAGGAACAGAAAAAATCTGTTACTGCAGGCTTTGATAAGCTTGTGGCACAGCTTTGGGATGATTATGAGCTTACAAGAAGCGACGCTGCAGAGATAGCCGAGGATATTGTGGATATAACGGTAGCTAATAGGCGACTCAACGAACTTCGTGGAAAGATAAGAAATCTTGGAAGCGTAAACCTTGGAGCTATAGAGGAATACGCAGAAGTGTCACAGCGACACGAATTTCTCACAGGTCAGCTTAATGACGTAAATACGTCAAAAACAGAACTTGAAAAACTTATCGATGATCTGACAGAAAATATGAAGAATATGTTCACCGACAGCTTTGAGCGCATAAATGCGAACTTCAAGAAAATTTTCACCGAGCTTTTCGGTGGTGGTCAGTGCGAGCTTATTCTCACAGACCCAAACAATGTCCTTGAATGTGGTATTGAGATAAACGTTCAGCCGCCAGGCAAGGTCATAACAAATCTTATGTCCCTTTCAGGCGGAGAGCAGGCTCTGGTGGCTATTGCAATTTATTTTGCAATCTTGAAAATTTCGCCATCACCTTTCTGTCTTCTCGATGAGATAGAAGCGGCGCTTGATGATGTGAACGTAAGTAAATATGCACAATATCTGCACCACCTTACAGATAAAACACAGTTTATCACCATTACTCACAGACGTGGAACAATGGAAGAAGCTGACGTTCTGTATGGCGTAACGATGCAAGAAAAGGGTGTTTCCAAGCTTCTTAAAATGGACGTTTCGGAAACACGTCAAATGAAACTTGAATAGGAGTGAAGAAATGGGATTTTTTGAAAAGCTGAAAAATGGTCTTAAAAAGACTAAAGACTCAATGATGGGCAGAATAGAAAGTCTGCTCCATTCATTCAGCAAAATAGATGAAGATCTTTTTGAGGAGCTTGAAGAAACGCTTATCCTCTGCGATATCGGAGTTACAACTTCTGAAAAGATATGCGATAAGCTCAGACAGAAAGTCAAGCAGGAGGGCGTTAAAGAACCTGAAAAAATCAAGGATATGCTTAAAGAGATAATCACAGAAATGCTCGGTGAGGATCAGAAGCTCGATATGTCAACAATACCGTCAGTTATACTGGTTATCGGAGTAAACGGTGTTGGCAAAACAACAACTATCGGTAAGCTTGCTTATCAGCTTCACAAACAAGGCAAAAAGGTTATCGTTGCGGCGGCTGATACTTTCAGAGCGGCTGCTATTGACCAGCTCGAAGTGTGGACAGAGCGTGCAGGGGTAGACATAATCAAGCACAACGAAGGTTCAGACCCTGCTTCCGTGGTATTTGACGCACTGGTGGCGGCTAAGGCTAGACAGGCTGACGTTGTTATATGCGATACCGCAGGTCGTCTTCACAATAAGAAAAACCTTATGGACGAGCTGAAAAAGATATCCCGTATAGTTCACCAACAGGCAGAGGGCTGTGCTCTCGAAGTCCTGCTTGCGCTTGACGCTACAACGGGACAGAACGCAGTTAATCAGGCAAGACAGTTCAACGAAGTAGCTGATATAACGGGTATTATTCTTACCAAGCTTGACGGCACAGCCAAGGGTGGAATAATTATCAGCATAACCGACGATCTGCAAGTGCCTGTAAAGCTTGTTACAGTAGGCGAAAAAATAGACGACATACAGCCGTTTTCAGCAAGAGATTTTGTTGAAGCGCTGTTTGAATAATAGAATATTGGATTAGACACTTAAAAGTATAAAATCAGGGGGAATTTTTTATGGATAAGGTTTTGTTTGTAGTTGATATGCAGGAAATGTATGTAGGAAGGGGCAGAGATAAGACCACATACTCATATGATACCGACGCACTTATTGACGCTATAAACAAGCGTATCTCTGCTTATAAAGCTGAGGAGGTCTTTTATATCGTCAGCTACAAAAAGGGACTTTTGGGTGGAGGAATGCCCAAAGAGGGAACACCTGCGGCTAGCTTTCCAGCAAAGCTGAAAGTTGTATCCAAAAATATTTATTCCAAAAGCAAGCCCGATGCTTTTTCAAACGTTGCTCTTGAAGATTTTATGAGAGCAAGGAATGTGAAAGAGATAGAATTTGTAGGTGTTGATGGTGGTATCTCCGTTATCAACACTGCAATAGGTGCTATTGAATGTGGAATGAAAGTTGTTTTCAACGAAGAATGTATCGGTACAGTTTTCAAAGATAAGGCAAACAAATGCCGTGAAAAATTAAAGAAAAATAAGGTAACTTATATACACAGCTAAAGGAGAAAAAATGAAACTTGTTATTGCAAGCAACAATAAAGGCAAGATAAGAGAATATAAACAGATTCTTGAGCCGCTTGGTTATGAGGTGTTCTCGCAATCAGAGGCAGGTCTGATACTTGATGTTGAGGAAACAGGCAATACTTTTGCTGAAAATTCTGCACTAAAAGCAAGAGCTGCATTCAAGCTTTGCGGCTGTGCTGTACTTGCAGACGACAGCGGTCTTGAGATAGACGCCCTGGATGGTGAGCCTGGAGTATATTCAGCAAGATACGGCGGACTCGAAACTGATGATGAGCGTACCGCTCTTGTGCTTAAAAAAATGAAAGAAATACCTGATGATAAAAGGGGAGCACACTTTACCTGTACAATACACTTTATCAAAGCAGACGGTGAAGAGATAGCCGTTGAGGGAAAAGTATTCGGTGAGATAGCTCACGAGCCAGTTGGCGAAAACGGCTTCGGCTATGACCCTATTTTCATGTATGGGAACAAGAGCTTTGCTCAGGTGGACTCAGAAACAAAGAATACCGTTTCCCATAGAGCAAACGCACTGAAAGCTTTGCTTGAACAGCTCACAAAGCAGTAAACTGAAAGGATTTAGATTATGATTACAACTAAACAAAGAGCAGAACTCAAAGGTATGGCTTCGCTTATACAGCCTGCTTTTCAGATAGGCAAGGGCGGAGTTAATGACGCTCAGGTGGCACAGATAGACGATTATCTGAGAGTTCACGAGCTTGTAAAAATAAAGGTGCTTGACAACTCAATGTACACCGCAAGGGAAGCCGCAGAGGAGATTGCTGAAAAGATATCTGCTGAAGTCGTTCAGGTAATAGGCTCAAAGGCGGTACTTTATAAACGCAATGATAAGCAGCCTGTTATAAAATTAAAGTCAAAGTAATGAAAATAGGTGTTTTCGGCGGCACGTTCAATCCTGTTCACTTAGGGCATTTATATTGCCTTAAAAGCGTAGCGGAGCAGGCGGGTCTTGACAAGATGATCGTCATGCCTGACAGAATACCTCCACATAAGCAAGCGGAGGACTTAGCTTCCTCTGAGGATAGGTTGAATATGTGCAGACTTGCTTTTGCAGATATACCATGTGTGGAAATATCCGATTGGGAACTTAAGCAAGAGGGCAAAAGCTATTCAGTGATAACACTCAGACATCTAAAAGAGATATATCCACATGATAAGCTGTTTTTTATAATGGGCAGCGATATGTTGCTTTCATTTGAAGAATGGTATCAGTATAAGGAGATATTATCACTTTCGGCACTTATCTGCGTTGCACGCTCGCATGAGGACATTGACCACATAGAGGTGAAAGCCAAACAGCTCAAAGCCGAGGGTGGAGAGATAATCATAGTAAAAACTGACCCATTTGAGGTGTCTTCAACTGAGATACGTCAAATGCTCAAAAAAAATGTTGATTGCTCTTGCTATTTGAGTGAAAATGTTGTACAATATATAGTGGACAAAAATTTGTATAACCGAGGTTTTCTAAGTGGCAGATAAAAAAACAATAGGCATTTATAAAGCATACCTAAAAGAACATTTATCAAAAAAGAGATACACACACTCTATGAACGTGGCAAATTCCGCTGTGGAGCTTGCAAAAAGATATGGTGCTGACGCAGACAAGGCTTATGTTGCAGGACTTTTGCATGATGTTGCAAAAGAGATACCAGCATTGGAGCTTGCGGCTATAGTTTCTAAATCTTCACTTGATGTGTGCGATATAGAGAAAAAGGCTGTTCCGCTGTTTCACGGTATTGCAGGGGCAGAGCTTGTGCAGACGCTTTTTGATATTCATGATCCTGAGATAATCTCAGCTATACGCTATCATACAGTTGCCTGTGGCAATATGCCCAAGCTTAGCCAGATAGTATATCTTGCAGACCTTATTTCTGCGGACAGGGATTATAAAGATGTAAAGAAAATGAGAAAGTATGCCGAACAAAGCTTGGAGAAAGCAATGTTTGAGGCTTTGAAATTCTCAATAAAAGACTCAGTGGAAAAGGGTAATACTATCCCTGTTTCCACACTTGAAGCATATAATGATTTTGCCGATAATTCAAAATAAAGGAGATTTTTATGGATAATATTTCACAGAATGAAAAGCTGTCAACTATTGTTAAAGCTCTTGATTCAAAAAGAGCAGAGGACATCAGGATAATAGAGATCGGTGACCTGACTATAGTTGCGGATTATTTTGTTATAGCAAATGGTACTTCAAGCACTCAGACAAAGGCCCTTGCGGAGGAAGTTGAGTTCAAAATGAGCCAGCTTGGCATTGAACCTAACAGAACAGAGGGCTATCAGGGTGCAACTTGGGTCGTACTTGATTACGGTGATATCATAGTTCATGTTTTCTATAAGGAAACAAGAGATCATTACAATCTTGAAAGACTATGGTCTGACGGCAAGGATATCGACGTAAAGCAGTTCTTACCAGACGAGCCACAGGATTAATTTTGACAATTATAATTTAACAAAGGATTGATAAAGATGAAAGAATACAATTTTTCGGCCATAGAAAGCAAATGGCAGAAATACTGGGACGAGCATAAGACCTTTGAGGCAAGCAATGACTTCTCAAAGAAGAAGTTCTACGGACTTGTAGAGTTCCCATATCCGTCAGGTCATGGAATGCATGTTGGACACATCAAGGCTTATTCTGGTCTAGAAGTTGTAAGCCGTAAAAGACGTATGCAGGGCTATAATGTTCTTTTTCCTATAGGCTTTGACGCTTACGGTCTGCCTACAGAGAACACAGCTATCAAAACAGGTGTTCACCCAAGAAAGGTAACAGACGACAATATCAAGAAGTTCACGGGGCAGCTCAAAAGAGTAGGTTTTTCATTCGACTGGTCAAGAGTTATTGATACGACCGACGAAAACTACTATAAGTGGACACAGTGGATATTCCTTAAAATGTTTGAGAATGGTCTTGTATTCAGAGATAAGACCCTTGTAAATTATTGCCCAAGCTGTAAGGTCGTTCTTTCAAATGAGGATTCACAGGGCGGTCATTGCGATGTTTGCCATAGCGAGATAGTTCAGAAAACTAAAGAAGTATGGTATCTGAGGATCACAGAATACGCCGACAAGCTTCTTCAGGGACTTGAAGAAGTTGACTATCTGCCTAATATCAAACTCCAGCAGCAGAATTGGATAGGAAAATCAACAGGTGCATTTGTAAACTTCAAGATCAAAGAGCAGGACGAGCAGCTCAAGATCTACACTACACGTCCTGACACACTTTACGGCGTTACATTCATGGTAATCGCTCCTGAACATCCTATTATCCAGAAATACAGAAATAGTATTGCAAACATTGCTGACCTTGACGCTTATAAGACAGAGTGTGCAAAGAAGAGCGAATTTGAGAGAACTCAGCTCGTTAAGGATAAAACAGGCGTTAAGATAGACGGTCTGACAGCTATCAATCCTATCACAGGCAAAGAGATACCTATCTACATCTCAGACTATGTTATGATGGGATACGGCACAGGCGCTATCATGGCTGTGCCTGCTCACGATACAAGGGACTATGATTTTGCAAAGAAGTTCGGCATTGACATAATCGAAGTCATCAAGGGCGGCGACATTTCTAAGGAAGCCTACACAGGCGACGGCGAAATGGTCAACTCAGGTGAGCTTAACGGCATAACAAACAAGAAAGAAGCTATCGAAAAGATGCTTACTGTTCTTGAAAAACTGGGCTGCGGTGAAAAGGGCGTTCAGTATAAGATGAAAGACTGGGCTTTCAATCGTCAGAGATATTGGGGCGAGCCTATCCCGATAGTACATTGCCCTCACTGCGGAATGGTCGCTGTGCCATATGATGAGCTTCCACTTAAATTGCCACCGGTAGAGAACTTTGAGCCTGGTACAGACGGCGAAAGCCCTCTGGCTAAGATAGACTCTTTCGTACACTGCAAATGTCCTAAGTGTGGCTGTGACGCAAAGAGAGAAACAGATACAATGCCACAGTGGGCTGGTTCTTCGTGGTACTTCCTGCGTTATTGCGATCCTAACAACAATGATGAGTTTGCTTCACAGGAAGCACTGAAATATTGGATGCCTGTTGATTGGTATAACGGTGGTATGGAGCACGTTACACGTCATATGATCTATTCACGTTTCTGGCACAAGTTCCTCTACGACCTCGGTCTTGTACCAACTTCAGAGCCTTATGCAAAGAGAACAGCTCAGGGTCTTATCCTTGGACCTGACGGTGAGAAGATGAGTAAGTCAAGAGGAAACGTTGTTGACCCTAACGATGTTGTTGACGAATACGGTGCAGATGTTCTCAGACTTTATGTTCTGTTCATGGGTGACTATGAAAAGGCAGCTCCATGGAGCGAGAGCAGTGTTAAGGGCTGTAAGAGATTTGTGGACAGAATTTGGGCTTTGCAGGATAAGGTAGTTGACAGCGACGAGTACAGCGACAAGCTGAGATCGCTCATGCACAAGACTATCAAGAAGGTATCCGATGATATTGAGTCAATGAAGTTCAATACTGCTATTGCCGCAATGATGACGCTTCTTAATGAGATATATAATGTTGGCTCTATCACAAAGAAAGAGTTCAGAGATCTTCTTATCATACTCAATCCTTTTGCACCTCATGTTACAGAAGAACTTTATCAGATGATCGGTTGCGAGGGAGTTCTTGACGAGCAGGAGTGGGTAACATATGATGAAGCACTCTGCAAGGACGATACTATCGAGATCGTTTGTCAGATAAACGGCAAGGTAAAATCCAAGCTCACAATACCTACAGACGCAGCTAAGGACGACGTTATCGCACTTGCTAAGGCTGACGAAGCTATCGTTAAGGCAACGGAAGGCAAAAATATAGTCAAGGAAATCTATGTTCCTAACAAGCTTGTAAATCTGGTTGTAAAGTAAGCGAAAATTTCCTCAGAAAATTCAAAAAAAGAGCCAGAAAGCTATTGACTTTTTGGTGGAAATATAGTATAATTAAATTTGTAATTATATCGGTTTTATAAATTCCGCAGATTAAAGACAGAGCGGTCCGAAAGAGTAGGACTGGGGGAACGTAAAGCGTTTCAGTTTGCTTTTGCAGACACCTTCACTATCACCGTTGATTTTCGGAAATTCCGATAGAATTGCCTCTGTCACAGGTGGCAAAGGGAGGGAATAATTTTGGCAGAAATCCGTGTTGGAAAGAACGAAACTTTGGATACAGCACTTAAGCGTTTCAAGAGATCATGTGCAAGAGACGGCGTTATCGCAGAGGTTCGTAAAAGAGAACACTACGAAAAGCCTTCGGTAAAGCGTAAGAAGAAGTCCGAAGCTGCTCGTAAGCGTAAATACTAATATGTAATTAAAGGCGGGCATTTTTATGTCCGCTTTTTATTTTATACTACAGGAGTTTTTTTATGTTCAAACCAACTTATGTTTTTGACAAGGTAGGAGAGATAACCCCCGATTTTCTTGCTAAAAAGCATATCAAGGGGCTGCTCCTCGATCTTGATAATACGCTGACAACACATAACAATCCCGTTCCCCCGCAGTCGAGTCTTGATTGGCTTGCTAAGATGAAAGCGGCAGGGATAAAGCTTATGATCGTTTCAAACAATCATGCTCCAAGGGTAAAGCCTTTTGCAGAGCAGTTGGAGCTTGACTTTGTACCTGAAGGCAAAAAACCGCTGACCTTTGGATATACCAAAGCTATAGCTAAGCTGGGTCTTAATAAGAAAAATGTTGCGGCTGTGGGTGATCAGATATTCACTGACGTGCTTGGCTCAAATCTGAAAGGTATACGCTCAATATTCGTGTTCCCAATAAAGCCTGAAACGAGCTTGCCATTTCGATTTAAAAGAGCTTGTGAAAAGCCGTTTTTACCAAAGCTCAAATAGCATAAAACGAAAGGAATGATACTAATGTCGGCAAAATTCGGACCTGCGGGAAACAGCGAGGCTTTTTCCATTAAATATAAAACAACACTTCAAGCTCCGGGATATCTCGAAGCAATGGGGCTTGACCACTATGAATATCAGTGTGGCAGGGGAGTTAAGGTCTCCGATAAAATAGCTTTTGCCTTGAAAGATAAGGCTAAAGAGCATAATATCACGCTTTCGCTCCATGCGCCGTATTTTATTTCGCTTTCAAGCCTTGAAGCTGAAAAGCGTGACAACAGCATAAATTATATTCTGCAATCCTGTGACGCTGCAAGTAGAATGGGTGCTGATAGAATAGTTATCCATTCAGGAAGCTGTGCGAAAATAAGCAGAGAGGACGCTTTGGAACTTGCTAAAGATACTCTCACAAGGGCTAGAAAAGCAGCCGTTGAGCAGGGCTTTGAGCATATCGTTTTTTGCCCTGAAACTATGGGTAAGGTAAATCAGCTTGGTAACTTAACAGAAGTGTTGGAGCTTTGCAAGCTTGATGATACGTTCCTGCCGACAATAGATTTCGGACATCTCAACGCAAGAGAGTTCGGCTATATAAAAGGTAAGGCAGAGTATGAGAAAATGCTTGATGAAGTGGAAAATGCTATCGGTCACGACAGGCTGAAAATATTCCACAGCCATTTTTCTAAGATAATGTTTACAAATCCAGGTGGCGAGAAAAAGCACCTGACTTTTGACGATAATCAAGGCTTTGGACCTGACTATGAGCCGCTTATGGAGATAGTCGCAAAGAAAGATCTTTCGCCTATATTCGTCTGTGAAAGTGCAGGCACTCAGGACAAAGACGCACTGACAATGAAGAATTATTATTTGTCGGTGAAATAAAGATAGGAGAGTATTTATATGAAAAAAATACTTGTTATACATGGTCCTAACCTTAATCTTCTGGGCGAGCGTGAGCCTGGAGTTTACGGTACAGATACATTCGAGAGCATAAACAACGAGATAATCGAGCATGCAATGAAATATGAGTTTCACTGCGACGTTTATCAGTCAAACCATGAGGGTGAAATAATCGACAAGCTTCACCTTGCTAGAAAAAATTATGACGGCGTTATACTTAACGCAGGCGCTTATACACACTATAGCTATGCTATCAGAGACGCTATCGCCGCAATAAAGATACCTGTCGTTGAGGTACATCTGAGCAATATACACTCCCGTGACGAATTCAGACACACTTCTGTTATCGCACCTGTATGCGTGGGTCAGATAAGCGGGTTCGGAAAGTATTCATACTACATGGCTGTTGACGCTTTGTATTACAAATGGAAAAATGAAAGCGGTGCAGACAATGACTGATCTTGAAAAACTTTGTTCACGAGTAACAGAAGCGGCAGATTGTGCTGTTATCACTGACGATGTGAACAGAAGATATTTCACTGCAATGAAATCAAGTGCAGGAACACTAGTGGTTTTTCCGGGAAAAGCGTATTTTATCATAGATTTCAGATATATTGAAAAGGCAAAGAAAACTGTCACAGCTTGCGAGGTCATTTTGCAGGACAAGCTCTATGAGCAGATAAACAGCCTTATTGAAAAGCATGGTGCAAAAACAGTTTCTGTTAATGCCGATACCTGCACACTTTCCGAGCTTATCGCATATCAGCAAAAGCTTAATGCTGAGGTCATCGCAGACACAAAGCTTGCGGAAATAATACGCGAGATCAGAACAGTTAAATCCCAAGAGCAGATAGACAAGATAATCAAAGCACAGCGTATCGCTGAAAAGGGTTTTGCACATATGCTTGACTTTATCAAGGTCGGCAGAACTGAAAAAGAAATTCAGTTGGAGCTTGACTATTATATGCTTAAAAATGGTGCTGAAGCTCTGTCTTTTGACACTATTGCACTTTCAGGCTCTAATACTTCGCTTCCACATGGTGTACCATCTGACAAAAAAGTTGAGAGCGGTGAGTTCGTGCTTATGGATTTCGGAGCAACTTATGATGGCTGGCACAGCGATATGACTAGAACTGTATGCGTAGGCAAACCTAGTGACAAGATGAAGTCTGTATACGAAACTGTTCTTACTGCACAGCTTTCAGCTCTGGACGCAGTAAAGGCAGGTATGTCAGGAAAAGCACTTGACAAAATAGCAAGGGATATCATAACTGAAGCAGGCTATGGAGATAATTTCGGCCATTCTCTCGGACATGGTGTGGGAGTTGAGATACATGAAAGCCCTTATGCTTCGCCTAGCAGGGAAGATATATTGCCTAAAAATTCGATCGTAACAGTAGAGCCAGGTATTTATCTTGAGGGCAAGTTTGGTGTGAGAATAGAAGATTTTGTTGTTGTTACAGAAAACGGCTGTATCAATATGACAAAAGCCCCTAAAGAGCTTATTTGCTTGTAACTTTTTTTGATTTTTTGGTAAAAAAGTTTTCAAAAGCTATTGCAATAAACAAATAAATATGGTAAAATAAATATAGAGGTATGCGGACATTTTGAACTGTGTACACATTAATTAAGAATGTTTATGGAGGTACTAAATAATGGTAACTGCTGGTGATTTCAGAAACGGCGTGACTTTTGAAGAGGACGGCAACGTAATGCAGATCGTTGAGTTTCAGCACGTTAAACCTGGTAAGGGTGCAGCGTTCGTCAGAGCAAAGGTTAGAAATGTAATTTCAGGTTCTGTTGTTGAAAAGACATACAATCCAACAGCTAAATTCCCAACAGCATATGTTGAGAGAAAGGATATGGAGTATTCTTACAATGACGGTGATCTTTATTATTTCATGGATCCAGAGAGCTATGAGCTTGTTCCAGTAAACAAGGCTGAGCTTTCAGATAACTTTAAGTTCGTAAAGGAAAACATGGTATGTAAGATCCTTTCTTACAAGGGTACAGTATTCGGCGTAGAGCCTCCATACTTTGTTGATCTTGAAGTAACAGAGACAGAGCCTGGTATCAAGGGCGATACAGCTACAAATGCTACAAAGCCTGCAACAGTTGAAACTGGTGCTGAGATCAGAGTTCCTCTGTTCATCAACACAGGCGACAGAATAAGAATCGATACTCGTACATGTGAGTACATGGAAAGAGCATAAGTTTTAGCCTTTACGGTTTTTTAGAAACGGAGGGAATATTATGGAGCTGTCAAAGAAGGTTGCATATTTAAAGGGACTTATGGAAGGTCTTAAGATTGACGATTCCACAAACGAGGGAAAGATATTGACAATTATGGCTGATATTCTTGATGAGATGTCTGCTACAGTTGAAGATATCGCTGAAGAAGTTGACGAAACAGTTGAGCTTGTTGATACTCTTGACGAGGATCTCGGCGAGATAGAAGAGCTTATTTACGGCGACGATGATGACGATGACGACTGTGATTGTGACGACGATTGCTGCTGTGATGACGAATATGACGATGATGAGGACGCTATGTATGAGTGTGTGTGCCCTAACTGCGGTGACACAATAATGCTCGGCGAGAACATTATCGCTGACGGTTCTATTGACTGTCCAAACTGCGGAGAGAGCCTTGAGTTTGATTTCTCAGAAATTGAGGACGAGGACAACGAGGATTGATCTCATAAAAAGTGTTCAGCAAAATTTAATAATGTGTTTCAGGGGTGGTGAAATTCCACACCGGAGGTGATCGAATAGTATTCGTAAGTCCTCGACCGCAGAAATGCGCTGATTCGGTGAAAATCCGAAACCGACGGTAAAGTCCGGATGGAAGAAACGACAGATCAATAACGCATAAATAGCACCCTGATTTTATTTTCAGGGTGCTTTTGCTTTTGCTGCTGTTTCTCCCGATAATTTTATTATTTGGAGGAATTAAAATGACAAGTGATAACACTATGCCAAGAAATAAAACTTTTACAACAAGAAAAATGGTAACGGTGGCAATGCTCAGCGCCATAGCTACTGTAATATATTACCTTGATTTCCCTGTGCCACTTATGCCAGGATTTATCAAGCTTGACCTTTCAAACGTTATATCCCTGCTGGCAGGTTTCTCAATGGGACCTATTGCAGGCGTGATCGTTTGCCTTATCAAGAACGTTATCCAGTTGATTATAAAGGGACTAGGCACAACAATGGGTATCGGCAACATCTTTGACTTTGTAACAAGCGCAGCTTTTGTGCTGACGGCTTCTGTTATATACCACAAGAAAAAAACCAGAAAGAATGCTATCATAAGCTGTATCATTGGCACTTTGGTTTTCACAGTAATAAGCTTGCCGTTGAATTATTTTATCGTTTATCCTATATACTTTAAAGCATTCGGCGGAGAAGCTGCTATACTCGGTATGTACCAGCAAATAATGGGTAGCGTAAAGAATATTTTCTCTGCACTGTGTATTTTCAATCTGCCTTTTACTTTTGTGAAGGGTATTATTTGTGCATTGGTCACAATTCTTATTTATAAGCCTTTGTCGCCTATTCTTAAAGGCAAAGACTAAAACAAAATTAATGCTGGACACAAAAAAGCCTTGGCAGTCACATTCCTGTCAAGGCTTTGATATTTATTATTTAACTGCTTCAAGAAGATCATTGATCTTGTCTGTCTTTTCCCAAGCTACATCAAGATCCTCACGTCCCATATGACCATAAGCTGCAAGCTGCTTGTACTGTGGCTTTCTAAGGTCAAGGCTCTTGATTATTGCAGCAGGACGAAGGTCAAATACCTTTTCTACAGCTGCCTCTATCTTTTCATCAGAAACCTTTCCTGTGCCGTATGTGTCGACCATGATTGAAACAGGGTGAGCAACACCGATAGCGTACGCAAGCTCAACCTCGCACTTCTTGGCAAGACCTGCTGCAACGATATTCTTTGCAACGTATCTTGCAGCATATGTTGCGCTTCTGTCAACCTTTGTAGGATCTTTTCCAGAGAAAGCACCACCACCATGACGAGCATATCCACCATATGTGTCAACGATTATCTTTCTTCCTGTCAGACCGCTGTCGCCCTGAGGGCCACCGACTACAAATCTTCCTGTTGGGTTTACAAAATAAGTAGTGTTCTCATCAAGAAGTTCAGCAGGGATAACTGTCTTTATAACGTTCTCGATAATATCTTCTCTTATCTGCTCCAGTGTTACAGCGTCATCATGCTGTGAAGAAACTACAACAGCGTCAACTCTTGTTGGCTTGCCATCATCATATTCAACTGTTACCTGAGTTTTTCCGTCCGGTCTGAGATATGGCAAAGTGCCGTTCTTTCTAACTTCTGTAAGTTTAAGAGCAAGCTTGTGAGCAAGTGATATAGGCATTGGCATAAGTTCAGGTGTTTCGTCACAAGCAAAACCGAACATGATACCCTGATCGCCTGCACCTGTATCGAATGCGTTTTCAGCTCTGCCTTCGAGAGCGTTGTCAACACCCATTGCAATATCAGGCGACTGCTTGTCTATAGTTGTGAGAACTGAACAGGTGTGCCCGTCAAAACCGTACTTGGCTCTGTCATAGCCTATACCGACAACTGTATCTCTAACGATCTGTGGTATGTCGATTATAGCCTTTGTTGTTATCTCGCCCATGCACATTACTACACCTGTTGTAGTGACCGTTTCGCAGGCAACTCTTGACATAGGATCTTGCTCTAGCAGAGCGTCAAGTATAGCGTCAGAGATCTGATCGCATATTTTGTCAGGATGTCCCTCAGTAACCGACTCAGATGTAAATAAATACTTTGACATAAAAATACCTCTTTTCTGAATATTTGTTAATCTAAAAACAGCCACAAAAAAAGCGCTTCATTCCGAAACGCTTGAAATTACTCAATTTCCTCATCTTTCGGAAATAACCGCAGGATTTAGCACCTTAACTAACGCTAGGTTGCTGGGCTTCACAGGACCTGTTTCCTCCACCACTCTTGATAAGGCTATTTAATTTTAACAAAATATATTATACACCATATATCGACTATTGTCAACTGTTTTACACATAATTATAGATTATTTTAATGTTTCGTAATAAATCAGCAAATGCTAATATAAGCATTGACTTACTAGGACAAGTTCGTTATAATATAAAAAGAGGTGAGTTTTTTTTGAAAAATGACAATTCAAATATAAGAACATTGTTTCTGACCTTTCTTAAGATAGGCGTTTTTACCTTTGGCGGAGGATATGCAATGATAGCCTTGCTAGAAACAGAATTTTGTGTGCGCAAAAATTGGCTTGATAAAAAAGAATTTCTCGATATGACAGCTATATCAGAGTCCACCCCCGGACCAACTGCTGTAAACAGTGCTACATATATCGGCTACAAAATAGGCGGTGTGCTGGGTGCTATTGCGGCAACTGTCGGTGTGTGCATACCGTCGTTTTTTATAATCTACATAATATCACTTTTCTTTGACAAATTTCTGTCTTTAAAAGTAGTCTACGCTGGATTCCGTGGCATTCAGGTGGGCGTAATATATCTCATACTTACTGCAGGACTAAGAATGTTGAAAGCACTTGATAACACATTGCTTGACAAAATTATAATTCTTGGAGTTTTCATAATGATGATACTTTTCACACTTTTTTCTGTGAAGTTTTCATCAGTATTTTATATTATCATAAGTGGTGCTGTGGGCATTGCCGTGTATCTGATTAAAACCCTCAGAAAGAGAAGTACAATAAAATGATATATCTCAAACTTTTTCTCATTTTTCTGGAAATAGGCGCAGTGTCATTCGGCGGAGGATACGGAATGATATCCATTATCCGTGAAAAAGTTCTTACCTTTGGCTGGCTCAGTGAGGACGAATTTGTGAACTTTATTGCCGTATCTGAGTCCACACCTGGACCACTTGCCGTGAACATGGCGACCTTTGTAGGCTCATCGCAGGCAGGTTTCATAGGCGGATTGATAGCCACTCTTGGCGTTGTGTTGCCTTCGTTCGTGATAATATTCATCATAGCTTCGATCATGAAAGATTTGCTGAAATACTCAGGGGTAAAAGCAATGCTTTCAGGCATTCGTCCTTGCGTTGTTGCAATGATACTCGCCACTGGCATTACAATGGCTTTATCTTCACTGCTAAATATCACCACCATAAATTCAAAGCCTGCTTTTGACTATAAAGCGTTGATAATATTCCTGCTCATAGCCTTGGCAGATGTGCTTCTTTTGAAACTGAAGAAATTCAAGCTCTCACCGATCACAATTATCGTAAGCTCCGCCTTTCTTGGCATAATATTCTATTAAAAAAAGCTGTAACACCGCAAAGTGCTACAGCTTTTAATATTTGTGATATGAAAATTAACCCAGAAGCATTTTAAGTCTCTCGTCAACAGCCTTAAGGAAGTCCACTGTATTTACTTTCTTCTTATTTTCAAGTGTAGAAAGCAGATAAAGATCACCTGTCATAACACCGTCTTCAATAGTTTCGATAGTTGCCTTTTCAAGACAATCAGCAAAGTTCATAAGCTCAGGCAGGTTATCGAGTTCGCCTCTTTTTCTCAGAGCGCCTGTCCATGCGAACAGTGTGGCAACTGAGTTTGTAGAAGTTTCTTCGCCCTTGAGGTGCTTGTAATAGTGTCTTTGAACAGTGCCGTGAGCAGCCTCATATTCATAGATTCCGTCAGGTGAAACAAGAACAGAAGTCATCATAGCCAGTGAGCCATATGCTGTAGCTACCATGTCAGACATTACGTCACCGTCATAGTTCTTGCAAGCCCAGATATAACCGCCGTTTGAACGGATAACTCTCGCAACAGCGTCGTCGATAAGAGTATAGAAATACTCGATACCAGCCGCTTCAAACTTAGCCTTGTACTCGTTGTCGTATATTTCCTGGAAGATATCCTTGAATGTGTGGTCATACTTCTTTGAAATAGTATCCTTTGTAGCAAACCAAACATCCTGCTTCTTATCAAGTGCAAAATTAAAGCAAGCTCTTGCAAATGAAGCGATAGAAGTTGACTTGTTGTGCTGACCCTGAATGATTCCGTCGCACTCAAAGTTGTAAATTGTTTCTCTAGTTTCCTTGCCGTCCTTGTCAGTGCAAACAAGCTCTGCCTTTGAGCCAGCAGGGCATTTCATTTCAACGTTCTTATAAACGTCGCCGTATGCGTGACGAGCGATAGTGATAGGCTTTGTCCATGTAGGAATGTATGGAGTGATACCCTTAACAAGGATAGGAGTTCTGAAAACTGTTCCGTCAAGGATAGCTCTGATAGTGCCGTTAGGGGATTTCCACATTTCCTTGAGGTTGTATTCAGGCATTCTCGCGGCGTTAGGTGTGATAGTTGCACACTTAACGGCAACGCCGTATTTCTTTGTAGCGTTTGCGGAATCAACAGTTACCTGATCGTCGGTCTCATTTCTGTGAACAAGACCAAGATCATAGTATTCTGTTTTAAGGTCAATATATGGAGTAAGAAGAATATCCTTTATATCCTGCCAGATAATTCTGGTCATTTCGTCGCCGTCCATTTCAACGAGCGGTGTTTTCATCTGAATTTTTGCCATTGGTAAGACCTCCTATAAAGTAATAATGGAATATCCGTTGTTTTTAGCTATCGCAGATATCTTTTTGTAAACGTCAAGACTTGCAATGATAAGCTCATAGCTGTCGCTGTCAATATCTATCATACATATGCAAGCACCTTTGAGAGTGCTGTCCTTTGTGCCGAAAAGTTTCGAGAAGATCCCCATAGGGACCTCCATATCAGACTTTATTATTTTGAGAGCTGTTCTCTTGTGTAGTCAAGCAGACCACCTGCAAGGATAATATCCTTTGTTCTGCCTGTAAGCTCGCAGAGAACTGGTATCTCAACACCTGTTGTCTTATTCACAACAGTAAGCTTAGACATATCAGCCTCAACATCTGCACGAACGTCAGCAAGAACGATCTCATCGCCCTGATTTATCTTGTCATAGTCAGCTTCATTTACAAATGTGAGCGGAAGTATACCTGCGTTGATAAGATTAGCTCTGTGTATTCTTGCAAAGCTCTTAACAAGAACAGCCTTTATGCCAAGATAGAGAGGAGCAAGTGCTGCGTGTTCTCTTGATGAGCCCTGACCGTAGTTTGAGCCGCCAACGATTATTGACTTGCCCATGTTCTTTGCACGTCTTGGGAAGTCCTCATCACATACTGTAAAGCAATGCTGTGAAATAGCAGGGATATTTGAACGCAATGGAAGTATCTTCGCACCGGCAGGCATGATGTGGTCTGTTGTGATATTGTCACCCACCTTAAGTGATACCTGACAATCAATGCTGTCATCAAGCGGTGAAGTCTGTGGGAAAGGCTTGATATTTGGTCCTCTAAGAACCTCAACGCTGTCCATATCAGCCTCGTCAGCTGGCGGAACAACCATATTGTCGTTTATCTTGAAATGTTCAGGAAGCTTGAACTCAGGCATATCTCCAAGTGTTCTTGGGTCAGTGAGGTAGCCTGTGAGAGCTGAAACAGCAGCCATTTCAGGTGATACCAGATAGATCTGACCATCCTTTGTGCCTGAACGTCCCTCGAAGTTTCTGTTGAATGTTCTAAGTGAAACACCCTTTGAGTTAGGTGACTGACCCATACCGATACATGGGCCGCAAGCGGATTCAAGTATTCTTGCGCCTGCTGCTATCATATCAGCAAGTGCGCCGTTCTCAGCGATCATGTTAAGTACCTGCTTTGAGCCTGGAGCGATTGCAAGTGAAACGCTAGGGTCAACTGTCTTGCCCTTAAGAATGTGAGCTACTTTCATCATGTCAACATAAGAAGAGTTTGTGCATGAGCCGATACAAACCTGATCTATCTTAAGCTTTCCGATCTCATTTACGCTCTTAACGTTGTCAGGAGAATGAGGACAGGCAGCCAGTGGTACGAGCTGTGAAAGATCGATATCTATCTGTTCGTCATAAACAGCGTCATCATCAGCCTTTAGCTCGCTCCATACGTCAGCTCTGTCCTGAGCCTTCAGAAATGCAAGTGTTGTTTCGTCAGAAGGAAAGATAGATGTAGTTGCACCAAGCTCAGCACCCATATTTGTGATAGTTGCTCTCTCAGGGACTGTAAGTGTCTTTACGCCCTCGCCGCAGTATTCTATAACTTTGCCTACGCCGCCCTTTACAGACATTCTTCTGAGAACTTCAAGGATAACGTCCTTAGCTGATACCCATGGAGAAAGCTTGCCTGTGAGATTTACCTTTACTATCTTAGGATATGTGATGTAATAAGCACCACCACCCATTGCAACTGCAACATCAAGTCCACCTGCACCTATAGCGATCATTCCGATACCACCGCCTGTTGGAGTGTGGCTGTCAGAACCTATAAGGGTCTTACCTGGTATACCGAAACGCTCAAGATGTACCTGATGACAGATACCGTTTCCGGGACGTGAAAAATAAATGCCGTGCTTCTTGCAGACAGAACCGATAAATCTGTGGTCGTCGGCATTCTCAAAGCCTGACTGAAGCGTGTTGTGGTCGATATAAGCTACAGACTTTTCCGTTCTGACACGAGGAACGCCCATTGCCTCATATTCAAGATAAGCCATTGTACCTGTTGCGTCCTGAGTAAGCGTCTGGTCGATACGGATACCGATCTCCTGACCCTTAACAAATTCGCCGTCAACAAGATGTGCTTTAAGTATTTTTTCTGTTAAAGTAAGTCCCATTGTAACAACAATCCTTTCAAAAATAACTGATATTAATATTTTATAACAAATTGCGATTTTTGTCAAGGTAAATATAAACATTTGCTTGATTTTATAGCGTTTTAGTGCATATTTTTGCATGGTATACGTCAATTTACTGTATAAATTTTCATTTCTTACGATATCATTACTTGACACGGCAAAGCGTATATTATATAATAGTTGTGTTATCAGAGAAAACAAGGCGGTGAAAAGCATGAAAGCAAAAACTGTTTTGATATTATTATCGGCGGTGATACTATGTCTGACAGGCTGTACAGAGTCACAAAAGCCCACAACAGTTGTGGATAATTCCTTTGCCGTGACTACGTCATCAAGTGCTGACAGCGAAAGCGGCAATGATAAATACTATGACAGCACGCCTATATCTCATGCTTATCTCTCAGGCAATACAGCAAATCTTGATGATAAACAGCTTGAAATATACAACAAAGCCGTTTCAGCCATTGAAAAACTTATTACCCTTGACATGAACGATTACGAAAAAGAGCTTGCGGTACATGATTATATAGTCGGCTGTGCAAGCTATGACGAAGCACATCTCAATGCGCTTGGTATTGGCCTGCCAAACTCTGATAATCCATATGGCTGTCTTATAAACGGAAAAGCAATATGCTCAGGCTATTCCACAACGTTTCAGCTTTTTATGGATATGCTGGAAATACCCTGCAAGACCATATACGCCACAGATTTTGAGGGCGACGATCACTCATGGAACATAGTTCAGATAGGCGGTAGCTGGTATTATGTTGACGTTTGCTGGGACGACCCTATCCCTGACTTTACGGATAGACCAGTAAGGCACAAGTATTTTAACGTCTCAAAAGAATACATGAAAACAAAACACGTCTGGGACGATACAGAGCTTCCTGATACAGATAGTACAAAGTTCAGCTATATTACGCAGACAGTTACGCATATAAACTCAGTAAATGAGATAGAGAGCCTTATGGAAAAGGCTTTGGATAATATGCAGGACAGCGTGGCGGTAACGTCAGATATGAGCGATTTCCAATTCAGTGAAACTGACCAGATAGACACGAACTTCAATGAGAGAAATATCAAAGGGCTTAGCAAAGTTTTTGACAGCTTCTGCGAAAAGCATACAGATTATGACGTTTACTGTCAGCGTGTGCAAAATGGCAATGACATAGTTTTAGTGATATACATGAGAAAATTTGAATAGGAGAGCGGCATGAAATTCAGACCTTGCATAGATATCCATAACGGTAATGTAAAACAGATAGTGGGCGGAAGTCTTTCAGATAAAAATAATTTTGCAGTGGATAACTTCGTTTCAGAATATGACGGCGCTTATTATGGCAAGCTTTATAAGTCATACGGACTGACAGGAGGACATATCATTATACTGAACCCTGTCGGCAGCGAATTTTACAACGCAGACCTCGAACAAGCCTACAGTGCATTATCCGCATTTGAGGGCGGATTGCAGATAGGCGGCGGAATAAATGACGAAAACGCCGCACATTTTCTTGACAAGGGTGCAAGTCACGTTATCGTAACAAGCTTTGTTTTCAAAAACGGTGTTGTTAATTTCGATAATCTGAACAGACTGGTGAAGTCCGTTGGCAAAAGCAGACTTGTGCTAGATCTTTCCTGTCGAAAAAAAGATGGAAAGTATTATGTGGTGACAGACCGCTGGCAGAAGTTCACTGACATCGAAATGAACAGCCAGACCCTAGAAATGTTCTCAGAATACTGCGATGAGTTTCTTATACATGCCGTTGACACAGAGGGCAAAGCAAAGGGCATTGAGCCGCAGATAGCAAAGATAATGGGAGAATACTGCACCATTCCATCGACCTATGCCGGAGGAATTTCGTCATTTGACGACCTCGATACGCTAAAAAAACTCGGAAAAGGGAAGATAGACTTCACTATTGGCTCTGCCCTTGACATTTTCGGTGGAAATATGAACTTTGAAAAAGTCGCTGCCTACGGCAAATAGCCACGCCTTATGCAATAAACACAATATTTATAGCTGTTTGCTGCATATTTTGGCACAAAAAAGATTTGCAATTTAAGTCTAAATATGTTATAATATTATGATACTAATTCAGAAAGGACGAATTTTTATGTCTAAGATCCGAGTTGCCGTTATTTTCGGCGGAAAATCAAACGAGCACGACGTATCTGTTGTTTCTGCAACTCACGTTATAAAGAGTATACCAAAGGACAAATATGATGTTATTTGTATCGGAATAACAAAAAAAGGTCACTGGATGAAATATATAGGAGATGTTGACGATATTGCGTCAAACAAATGGGAACAGCACCCTGATAATGTTCCATGCGTTCTCAGCCCTGACCCTCTTCACAAGGGCTTTATCGCTCTTGGCGAAAACGGCGAATATCAGAATGTAAAAGTTGACGTTATTTTCCCAGTCCTTCACGGAAAGAACGGTGAAGACGGCACTATTCAGGGGCTTTTTCAGCTTGCTGAGATACCATTTGTAGGCTGTGACTGCATATCCTCTGCAAACTGCATGGATAAGGGACTTACACACACTGTTCTTGACGCAAACGGCATAAAGACAGCAAAGTGGGTAGGCATTATAACCTCAGAGCTTTCACATCTTGACAAAAAGTGTGACGAAATGGAAAGCAAGCTTGGCTATCCTATGTTCGTCAAGCCTGCAAACTGCGGTTCTTCAGTAGGAGTTTCAAAGGCTAAAAACAGAGACGAGCTTAAATCTGCTATCAAGCTTGCATTTGCTCATGACAGCAAGGTCATTGTAGAAGAAACTATAGTTGGCATGGAGTGCGAGTGTGCAGTAATGGGCAATGACGAGCCTTTTGCTTCAACTGTCGGTGAAGTATGCTCCGCAAATGACGAGTTTTACGATTTTGACGCAAAATATAATGACGCCGCTTCCAAAACGCTTATCCCTGCAAGAATGAGCGAGGAGAGCATTGAAGAAATAAGAAAGACGGCTGTCAAGGCATACAGAGCAATGGGCTGCAGCGGACTTTCAAGAGTAGACTTCTTCCTTATGAAAGACGGCACTGTTATTCTTAACGAGATAAATACTCTCCCAGGTCACACGCCTATAAGTATGTATCCACAGCTTATGCAGTACGAGGGAATGACCCCTGCACAGCAGGAAGATAAGCTTATCAAACTGGCACTTGATAAGGCGGAGGTTGATTATGAATAACGCCGCCATTGGAGTTTTCGACTCAGGAGTTGGCGGGCTTACCTGTGTGAAGGAGCTTATAAAGCTTCTGCCAAATGAAAATATCGTTTATCTTGGCGACACGGCAAGAGTGCCATACGGCTCAAAAAGCAGAGAGACTATAATGAGCTATGCCAGACAGGATATAGAGTTTCTTAAACAGCATAACGTTAAAATGATACTCGTTGCTTGCGGTACAGTTTCTTCTGTATTGCCTGCAATGGATATAAAGTCAGATATCTCCATAAGCGGAGTTGTTGAGCCTGCTGTAAAGGCTGCCTGCTCTGCTACAAAGAATAACAGGATAGGCGTTATAGCCACAAGTGCGACCATAAAGAGCGGCATTTACGGCAAAGCTATAAGAAGCATTAACCCTAACATTAAGGTGGTCGGCAAGGCTTGTCCTATGTTCGTGCCACTGGTAGAGAATGGCTATACTGCCCCTGATTGCGTGCCTGCAAGGTATATCGCACAGGAGTATCTTGAAATAATGAAAAAAGAAGACGTTGATACGCTTATTCTCGGCTGTACTCACTATCCACACCTCACTGAACTAATTTCAGATATAATGGGCGAGGGTGTAACACTTGTTTCATCAGGTGCAGAACTTGCGAAATATGCACTCAACTCCCTTTCATACAGCGATGATACGGCTGAAAGAGAAGAGCGTGAGAGCCTTGAGCTTTACTGTACCGACAGCGTTGAGCTGTTTTCTGAGAATGTTGAACGCTTTCTCGGAAACAATATCAATGCACAAATATCAAAATGCAGCCTAAAGCTGTAAACTGGAGGATTTTATTTGACCAGCAAGGAAGTATCAATAAAACTTGTTAGCCGTCAAAGCGACGGTAATACCAAAGAAGAAACAGAGCTTATCTCAGCAGGACTTTATGAAGCAACCGAAAAAGGATATCGCATATCGTATGAGGAGTCTGAGGCAACAGGATTTGAAGGAAGTGTTACAACGTTAGAAACCGAAGGCTGCCGCAAGGTGACTATGAACAGAACCGGAACGGTTGAAGCGAATCTTGTTGTTGATATAGGCGAAAAGCAGCATTGCGTTTATGGCACTCCATACGGTGATTTTATGATAGGCATAACCGCTAAAACCATAAGATCAGATCTTGACGAAAACGGTGGAATGCTTTTCTTTCACTATGTTTTAGATGTCAATTCAAGCTATATCGGTGATTTTGAGATAGCTATAGAAGTAAAAGCGGCAAATGTTGTCGCATAATTATATTTGGAAGGACGGAAAAATAATATGACTAATCTCATAAGCGACGCATTTATTCAGGCTAAGGAGCTTGTAATGAAGGCTATGGGCGAGCTTGTTGCAGACGGAACTTTTCCAGCAGAGCCTGTTCCTGCATTTAATACGGAGATACCTGCCGACTCAAAAAACGGTGACGTTTCCACTAATGCCGCAATGGTATGTGCAAGACCTTTCAGAAACAATCCAAGAAAAATAGCAGAAGCTATCGTATCAAAGATAGACCTTAACGGCTCATACTTTGCAAGATGTGAAGTGGCAGGTCCTGGGTTCATCAACTTTTTCTATTCTACTGAATGGTATGCAACTGTAGTTGCCACTGTTTTGGAGCAGAAAGAGAAATACGGTGAAACTGACCTTGGCGCAGGGAAGAGCGTTCTCGTGGAATTTGTTTCTGCAAATCCAACAGGTCCTATGCACATAGGCAATGCAAGAGGCGGAGCTATAGGTGATTGTCTTGCGTCTGTTCTTGAAAAGGCAGGCTATGAGGTAGCAAGAGAGTTCTATATCAATGACGCAGGCAATCAGATAGAGAAGTTCAAGACTTCACTTGAAGTTAGATATCTTCAGATATACAAGCCTGAAACTGAGCTTCCTGAGGACGCTTATCAGGGTCAGGATATAATCGACCATGCAAACGCATTCAATGAGATATACGGCGACAAGTATGTGAATGCTGACAGTGAGGAACGCCGTCAGGCACTTTGCGATTTTGCACTTCCTAAGAATATTCAGAAGCTTCACGACGACCTTGGCAAATACAGAATACAGTATGACAAGTGGTTCAATGAAAGCACACTTCATAAGGATGGCTCAGTTCAGAGAGTTATCGATCAGCTCAAAGCAAGCGGTCATACCTATGAAAAAGACGGTGCCCTTTGGTTTAAAACAACAGAGTTCGGTGACGAAAAGGATAGAGTTCTCGTTCGTGAAAATGGTGTGCCAACATATCTTGTGCCTGATATCGCATATCACTACAACAAGCTTGCAGTAAGAAAGTTTGACAAGGCAGTGGATATTTTCGGTGCGGACCACCACGGATATATAGCTCGTATTAAAGCTTCTATGACAGCACTTGGCGTTGACGCTGACAGACTTGACATTGTTATCATGCAAATGGTAAACCTTGTCCGTAACGGTGAAAAGTATAAGCTTTCCAAGCGTTCAGGCAAAGCTATCACTCTGTCAACTCTTCTTGACGAAATACCGATAGACGCAGCAAGATTTTTCTTCAATCTCCGTGAGCCTAATTCTCATTTTGATTTTGACCTTGACCTTGCTGTATCTCAGACAAGCCAGAATCCAGTTTACTATGTACAGTATGCACACGCAAGAATTTGCTCTGTCCTTAAAAAGATGAACGAAGAGGGCATTGAAGTTAAGAGCCTCGACAAGGCGGCTCTCAGCGTCCTCACAGCGCCTGAGGAGCAGGAGATGATAAAACACCTTGCTACTCTGCCAAACGTTATAAACGAGGCTGCAAAGGCTTATGACCCAGCTAAGGTAACAAAGTATGTTATAGACCTTGCTACAATGTATCACAAGTTCTATAACAACTGCCGTATCATGGGAGAAAACGAGAGCGTTATGCAGGCAAGACTTTCACTTTCACTTGCAGTTAAGCAGGTAATAAAGAATATTCTTGATATGCTCAAGATAACTTGCCCAGAGTCTATGTAATAAAATATCAGACCCGACCGTGGAAAACTCTACGATCGGGTCTTTTGTTATTTCTGGGTATTTCTTATGTAGTGGAATAGGTATTGCTGTGCAATGCCCTCGACACCCTTCACACAAGAGGGAAGTCCGTTCGGATACCACTGTGCAAGCACTCGCTTCACCCACACGTCTTTTGGGAAAGCGTCCGTTTTGTAAAAGCCGAAAAGCAGTGTACAATCAGCAACTTTCGGACCAACACCCTTGATCTTCATAAGCTCGTTTCGTGCATCGTCAAGGGGCATTTCTTTTATCTTTTGGTAGTCTATCTCACCGCTCAAAATCTTTTCAATGGCGTCAACAAGATATTTTGCTCTGAACCCTGAACGCAGATACGCAAGGCTGTCTATAGTTTCATCTGCCATATCTTCAGCAGAAGGGTAGCCGCTATAATGTTCACACAAACGTCCTATAATGCCCTTTATCCTTGGGATATTGTTATTCTGACTTATTATAAAGGAAGATAACGCCTCCCAACTGTCCTGCCTGAGTATTCTTATGCCGCCTGCAAATGAGCAGGCTTTTGACAGAGTTTCGTTCTCAGAGAAGCGGCGTTTAAGCTCCCCATAATCAGTATTCAGGTCAAAATAATCGATCCAAATGTTTTCAAAGTTCTGCACAGTAGTGTCATGAAGCCTAAACACGCCATTTTCGGGTTCCTCGCTTATGGTAAGTTTGTTGTTAAGGAAAGCTCCGCTGTAAGTTTTTTTATCTATCTTCTCCCAGCGAAAAGCCTGTCCGCAATCAAGTGTGTCATCTAGTCCAAAATCAGGCTGTTTCAGCAAAATGTCACTGCCGCTTTGTGTATAATCCATAAAATTCAGCTCCTATTTATTATAAAATCATCGAATCTACTTGCAAAATTCTACAAAAAATATTATACTATAAATATGAGTATTTTTCAAGCGGATAAAATAAACATATCTAAGAAAGGATAGATCATATGAGAGAAAGCATTCTGACAATACCTGTCACAGATATATTTGAGCCGAAATGCGGCTGTCCAATATGCCGCCTGCGTGATACGTTGGAGCAGAGAACTGTTGAGTACATAATGGGAGCGGCTATGATGGAGCCAGACGTGCGTATAGAGACCAATAAGCTCGGTTTCTGCAAAACACATTTTGAACAGATGAGAGCCTGCAAAAATAGACTGTCACTTGCGCTTATGCTTCAATCACATTTGCAGGATATGCAAAAGCATATTTTCACACGAAAGAAAATGTTCGAGGGCAAGACAGCAAAGCAAAAGAAAGTCAGCGCAGTAAATAACGAATGTTTTGTATGCAGCAAGGTGGATTGGGGAATGTCAAGGATACTCGTTACGCTGTTTGAGATGTATGTTCAACAGCGTGATTTCAGAGATCTTTTTGCTCAGCAGGAAATGCTTTGTCTGCCGCACTATGACCTTTTAGTGTCTATGTGTACTGAAAATATGGATAAGAAATATCAGAAGCAGTTTATTGACGCTTGCGGCGAGCTGACAAGCAAATATCTTGACACTCTTGAAGCGGACGTATCACACTACTGTAAGATGTATGACTACCGTAACACAGGAGCAAATGCCGATTGGGGAAACTCAAAAGACTCCATAGAGCGTGCTATAAAATTTCTTACCACAAGATAAGAAATTTTCGTTACTTTTCGTTACAATGGTTACAGCTTAGATTTTATGCAGAACATTGTAAAAGTACAATTATATGTACAGAAGATCAGCTTATATCATTTAATAGGTCATTGTTCTTTGATCGGGTCATTTTTTTGTACTTTGGATCTAGCATTGTAAATTTATTCTCAAACAAATTCAAAAATTATGTAAAGTGCGGTTATTCCACTGCTGACAAATAGCCTTCAACAGACAAGTTTGTATGTTAATATATTCGTAACATTCTCGTGTGTATTTGTTCCCAAAAGTTAGCGTTTTTTCGTTTGAATGGTCGATTTTCGTTGTAATATGAAGTTTTCAACAGCCTGCAAATACCGATAAAACCATGAGTTTTCAACGTTTTCAACATGGTTTTCAACAGAAAATGCCCCTACGAATGTTGAAAACTTTTCATATTCAACATTTTTGCGTTGAAATGTTGAATATTGCACTTTTTAAATGCCAACAATCAGTAATATAATCAAGTAATTGGTATTTAGAGGAGTTGACTGTCATGCTCAAAGGGATTAATAAACAAATCATCGAAATAAAGTGTACAGAAAATGAATGTTTTGATAAGATTCTATTATTTGTAAATGCAAATAAAAATCATCTTCACCCTGATATTTTAAGAAAAAATGCTGTTGATATCGCAAGTGCGATAACGGGGGACAAGATGTTTTCGACAAACAGAAAATTCAACTCTGTGGCTGTGATATCAACTATAATGGGTGTGGCAATGCTTGTTCTGCTGCTTATCGCATTGTGTATGTGATAAGCATAAATATCATTGATAAAATTTGTGTAAATCGTCGAAAGTCTATATAAAAAGCCTGTTTACTATTGGCATTATGTTTTTTTTGTGGTATAATTACGAGTAGTATATTTTTTTGAAAAGGAAAATTCAATGAGTAATTATCAAGATAAAAATAATAATTTAGACGAAGAAAATGAACTGCAGCTTATAATTGGCAGAAACCCTGTTATCGAGGCTTTAAAAGCAAATAAGCTGATCGACACTATCTATATTAACCCTGAGGCTAAAGGCTCTATAACACTTATTTGTAGACTTGCAAAGGAAAAAGGCATAAATGTCAAGCGTGTTACCGAAACAAAACTCAACAATATGAGCAGGGGAGCTTCACATCAGGGTGTTATTGCTATGGGTGCGTGTGCGGAGTATGTGTCTCCGGAGGATATTCTCAGCATCGCAAATGAAAAGGGAGAGGATCCTTTCATTATTATTTGCGATGAGATAGAAGATCCGCACAATCTTGGTGCAATAATCAGAACGGCTGAGGCGGCAGGTGCTCACGGCGTTATCATTCCAAAGAGAAGAAGTGCATCATTGAACGCAACTGTTTTCAAAACGTCAGCAGGTGCAGCAAGCTGGTTGCCTGTTGCAAGAGTTTCAAATCTTGCAGCAACTGTTGATATGCTTAAAGAAAACGGTGTGTGGATATACGGAACTGACGGCGAGGGACAGAGCTATACTGAAGTTAAGCTAACTGGTCCTATAGGGCTGATAGTCGGCTCTGAGGGCTTCGGCATGGGACGTTTAATAAAAGATAAATGTGATTTTTTGCTTAGTTTGCCTATGGCAGGCAAAGTCAATTCTTTGAATGCTTCCGTTGCGGCGGGCATTTTTATGTATGAAGCCGTAAGACAGAGAAATCTATAAGGAACAGGGAGGTTAAAGCTTTGGCTGATAAATTCTCAATAGACGATATAATTTCAGAATACAGCGAAAAAGTTGAAAACGATTTAAAGACTGACGAGTCACAGGAAAACGATGAAATTTTAAATGAAGATACTAATATTGATGAGAGTATTGAAAAAGATAATGATACCAGCGATATAGATAGTGACGGCTATGATCCAATAAAAGCAACAGATTTTGATGATGAACTGGCGGCAGATCATACGAATGAGAAAAAACGTAATGAGGAAAATGCTGCACTTATAAATAATCTCACCAAACATAAAAAAGGCAAGGCTGCAAAGCAGAGCATTCCGCCTGTGAACAGGGCAAGCCTTAAAGATATCAAAATGGGACTGACGGGAAAAATAATCCCGAAAACAGAGGAGTTTGACAAGGCACTTATCCCTGATGACGCCACCTATGAGGAAAAATCCTCTATATTGTCACAGCACAGAAAGAAGAAAGTTGACAGCTTTGTTCTTAAAACTAACGAGCAGGAAAGCGAGCCTGACAGTGATGATACAAACGATAAAGACAAGGCAGGGCAGACGGAGTTTAAGAAGTTTGATGACGCCGAAAAGGTCTTTGGCTCTATCCGTCATGTGAAGAGCAACCTTGTTCTAAGGCTTTGTGTACTTCTGTTTACGGGCATTTTCAGCACATTCATAACGGTTGCAAATGACCTGGAACTGCCTCTTATAAAGACATTTGACAGAACTATAACCCCTGCGGCATATCTGTTTGCAAACACTATTTTGGGTCTTATTTCTATAGCGGTGTGCTATAACGTGCTTCTTGCAGGAATAAAAAGCCTATTTAAAAAAGAGGCAGATAATGATACAATAGCAGCGATAGGTATTTTTATTACAGTCATTGCAGGAATAATAAATCTATTTGACCCTGAGTCTATTCGTGACAGTGTTTACCATGTTTACATATCCGTTGCAATCGTGGGTCTGATATTCAATACTCTTGGAAAACTTATGGTGGTAAAACGTACTGAGCGTAATTTTAGGTACGTTGCAGGAGATTTTGAGAGATATGCAGTTACATCCGTTGAAGATGAGGAAATAGCCGAAAACTTCACAAGAGGCGCTGTTGCAGAGCCAAAGATAGCAGCTATGCGCAAAACCGAGTTTGTGGACGATTTCATGAAGAACAGCTACACTTCTGATATCTCAGATGAGTATTCAAAGAAAATAAGTCCTTATATCCTCATTGCAGGCGTTGTTATAGCACTTTTGTCACTTATATTTGATAAGGGTGCGTCAAACATGAAAGAACGTTTGTTCATAGCACTTGCGGCTTTTTCAGGCACTGTTACCATGTGTTCTTCGTTTGCGGTAATGCTTATAGTAAATGTACCTTTGGCAAGAGCTACAAAGAAGTATTTGCAGTATTCAGCGGTAATGCTGGGATATTCTTCTGTTGATGAATTTGCTGACACAAATTCACTTCTTGTTGACGCTGAACAGCTTTTCCCTAAAGGAAGCATTGAGCTTGCAAACCTTAAGCTTCTCTCAGCTATTTCTATTGAAGACTGCATTTTAATGGCGGCAAGCCTTAGCTGTCAATCGGGAAGTGTTCTTAAGTCTACATTCTACAAAATGCTCAGAGGCAAGACTGAGTTGCTTTATCCTGTTGAAAGCTACATTTATGAGGACGGTCTTGGACTTTCGGGCTGGATAGAAAACAAACGTGTACTTCTTGGTACAAGAGAGCTTATGGAAAACCATTCTATTGACGGTCTGCCGTCAGAAGCAAAAGAGAAGGAGTATACAAATGGGAATGTTGCTGTCTATCTTTCTATTTCTGGAATAACAGCAGCAATGTTCGTTATTCAGGTATCGCCTAATCTGTCCGTTACACGTTGGCTTCAGGAGCTTGAACTTGAAGGTATCACAACAGTAATAAGAACAGTTGACGGCTTTCTTTCACAGCGTTTTCTCTCTGACCTCTTTGATATTGAAAGCGACAGCGTTAAGCTTCTCAGCTTCAGATATCACAAGGATTACGAAAGCGAAACCGAGTACGTTCCACGTCAGGCTTCATCAATGCTTTGCAGCGGACATTTTCCGTCATTTGCAATGCTTGTGATAGGCGCAAAAAGGCTCAAATTTACCGCAGAACTTGGTGCGTCAGTGATGTATGGTGCAACGATACTTGCGGCGCTCATAGCCCTTATAATGATGCTGGCAGGTTCATTTGTTCAGCTTACTCCAACGCTAGTTATCGTCTACAACCTCATTGTAATGGGAGTAGCGTTGATTATACAGCACATCAAAAAACTATAAAAATAAAACCTCGGCTTGTAGTGATACAAACCGAGGTTATTTTTTTACTTATTGCTTATTGTCCAATCTATTGGCTGAATATTGTTACTTACAAGGAAATCGTTAACCTTAGAAAAATGCCTGCATCCGAAAAAACCATTATACGCAGACAATGGAGATGGATGAGCTGCCTTGAATACTGCATGAATAGGGTTCGTTATAAGTGGTGCCTTAGCCTTAGCATTGCCACCCCAAAGGATAAACGCAGTAGGCACATTACGCTCATTAAGCTTTTTTATTACAGCGTCAGTAAGCTGCTCCCAGCCTTTACCCTTATGAGAATTAGGCTGACCCTGACGAACAGTAAGAACAGTGTTCATCATCAGCACGCCCTGCTTAGCCCAATCGGTAAGCTCGCCATTATTAGGGATAGAGATACCAAGATCAGCATTAAGTTCTTTAAAAATATTCTGCAAAGAAGGTGGTGGATTAACATCAGCTTTAACGGAAAAACAAAGACCATGAGCCTGTCCCGGACCATGGTAAGGATCCTGTCCAATGATAACAGCCTTGACGTTTTCATAAGGCGTGTACTTCAATGAATTGAAGATATCATGCATATCAGGATAAACAGTGAAGTGTGAATATTCGTATTTCAAAAATTCACGGAGTTTCAAATAATATTCCTTTTTAAACTCATCAGCCAGAATATCGTCCCAGCTATTTCCGATATGCACCATTATACAGCACTAATGACAGTTCCGACGATCAGACCGAGTATAAGTGCGGCAACCAAAGCGAGAACGAGTATTCTCATGACCATAGGTTTCTTGTCGTTCATTAACTATCGTTCCTTTCATAAAATATACTACTATAATTTTATCATATTTTCGCTGTAAAATCAACTGTTTGGAGGAAATTTATAAAATAATTTGTTCAAAAAAATAATGAAGTGGCTCGCAAAGGTTCGTAAGTAAGCAACTGCTATACGAAAAAAAATATCATATGAGCAAGGTTTTAACCTCGCCTTGCTTTATATGATATCATAAATTTAGTTGTCAAGGGATTACCGCAAATGTAGTATAGCTTGACAGCCCACAAAGTAGGGTGTATACTTAAAGCAGTGCACAACGGAGAGAGCCGACAAAGCATAAAAGAGCCACAAACAGCCCCTCGCACAGCGTGTACAGAAAGTTTCACTAAATAAAAATTTAGTGAAACTTAGAGAAGTGATAAATAAGGAGAATAGATATAAATGAAACAAGCATATGTAGATGATTGCCCATATTATCTTGACGATTTTCTAACTAACATGAAAGTTGTCAAAGACCGTTCTGACCGCACTGAAGAAGCTTATTTTATTGATATCCGAACATTTCTGCGATATCTTAATGTCAAGCACCATGCAGTTCCAGCCGAAACGCCTTTCAATAAAATAAAAATAAAAGAAACGCCAATAGAATGGCTCGAATGCTTTTCACTAAACGATGCTTATGTTTATTTAAAGTATCTCAAAGATGAGCGCAATAATTCCACCAAAACCCGTGCAAGAAAATGTTCAGCGTTGAAACAATTCTATGTTTATCTTTGCCAAAAAGCCAAGATTATTTCAAACAATCCGCTTGATGATCTTGAATTGCCACATATAAATCAAGCCTTGCCTAAATATCTGTCCCTTGAACAAAGCCTTGAGCTTCTGCGTAATATCGACTCTAAAAATCAGGTGCGTGATTATTGTATCATTACTCTGTTCCTTAACTGCGGTATGCGTCTGAGCGAGCTTGTGGGCTTGAATTTAAGCGATTACAGCCGAGATAACAGAACTCTGCGTGTCCTCGGCAAAGGCCGCAAGGAGCGCATTATTTATCTTAACGACGCTTGTGTTTCTGCACTTGATGAGTATATTGACACTACCCGCCCCCATGTGGAACAAACTGCCATTTTTTTATCAGCTAACAAAACAAGGATAAATAAGCGACGTGTTCAACAAATAGTAGATGAACAGCTCCAGCGTGCAGGACTTAGCAATTTGGGTATTACCACCCACAAGCTCAGGCATACAGCCGCAACCCTAATGTACCAACACGGCGGTGTAGATACTCTTGTACTGAAAGATATACTCGGTCACAAAAGCATTGCGACCACTGAGATATACACCCATTTATCTGATGAAAACATCAAAAAGGCCATGGAGTCGAATCCATTGTCTGAAGAAATTGAAAAGAAAAAGAAGTAAACAAAAGCCATGTGAGGAAAATCACATGGCTTTTTTGCTATTTTTTCATACGAATTATAGAATGTTCTGGGAATGTCAGATCTGATCTTATCGACATCTTCATAGCTGCATGGTTTGCAGTATCTATGGAGTTGTCGTATTCATCAAACATTTCCTCCACGGTGAACTTCACAGGGCTACCAACAGGTGAAAGCACTTCAATCTCGTCGCCCTTGTTGAATTTGTTTTTTTGAGTACAGTATATTCTTCCACCGCTACAACCGTCAACCACAGCCACAACATCATATTCACGAATATACCCGCCGTTTTCGTAATACTGGCTCTCCTTTGGGTGACCAAAGAAAAATCCTGTACAGTATGCTCTGTGGCTTACCTTGAAAACTTCATCCTTAAGCCACTGTGGCAACTCAAAATGCTTCGGATCAGACTTATAGATATCCATAGCCTTTCTGTAGGCATTTGTGATAACGGACACATAATACGAAGATTTAGCTCTGCCCTCGATCTTAAAGCTGTTCACGCCTGCCTCTGCAAGCTTATCAATGTGGTTGAGCATACACATATCCTTGGCGTTGAGGATATAAGTTCCTTTTTCGTCCTCAAAAACAGGATAAAACTCATTGGTGCGCTTTTCTTCCATAAGGTGGTATCCCCAGCGGCAAGGCTGTGCGCATTCGCCACGATTTGCGTCACGGTTTACAAGGTACTGGGAAAGCAAACATCTGCCTGAAAAACTTACGCACATTGCACCATGTACAAAGCACTCAATCTCAAGATCTTTAGGGGTCTTTGCTCTTATTTCGGCGATCTCCTCGAGAGAAAGCTCTCTTGCAAGCACTACCCTCTTAGCACCCATGTTATAAAATTCATTTGCAGTAACATAATTTACTATACCAGCCTGTGTGGAAACATGAATCTCCATATCGGGTGCATATTTTTTTATCAGTGAGAAAACACCGATGTCATTGGCTATCATAGCGTCAACGCCTGCCGCAAGAGCGTCATTCACAAACTGCTCTAAATGCACTATCTCGTCATTATGAGGAAGCGTATTGCAGGTCAGATACACACGCTTACCCCTGCTGTGAGCCTCGTCACAGGCTTTTTTCAGAAGCTCAGCGTCAAAGCTTGCAGAGGCGGCTCTCATTCCGAAAGCCGTACCTCCAAGATAAACTGCATCAGCACCAAAATCCAGCGCCGCATACAGACGTTCCATATCTCCCACAGGAGCAAGAACTTCAAGCAAATTATTTTCAGTCATTAAAAATTCAATCCTTTATTACTTTTTCTTTGCAAGTCCAGCCTTAACAAGATTTTCCTCATGCTCGTCAAGTGTCTTTGCATAGAATGTTTCGCCCGTCTTAAGATTATTACAGAAGTAATAGTAATCAGTCTTCTTAGGCTCAAGAACAGCGTTTATTGCAGCCATACCAGGGTTGCATATTGGTCCTGCCGGCAAGCCCTTGCACTTATAGGTATCATAACACTCGGTATAATGCTCGATAGAAGCTGTGTTGTCAGCCTCGGTCTTTATAACATTCTTAATATAATTTGTTGTTGTATCAGACTGGAGCATAGGATAGGTGTCAGGGTCGTCAAGTCTGTTCAGGAATACCGAAGCTACCTTTGGCATTTCGTCCTCAGAAGCGGCTTCAAGCTGAACGATAGAAGCAAGGGTCATAACTTCGTTAAGTGACATACCGGAATTTTTGATCTTAGCTTTGACAGTTTTGTATTTCTTTTCAAACTGCTCTCTAAGCTTCTTGGTAACGTTTCCTGCGCTGTCATTCACATAAAACTCATATGTATCAGGATAGAAATAGCCTTCCATGCGATAGAACATATCGCCGTTATCATCAACATCATTTTCAAAGTCAAAGCCTTGATTTTTATTGAATTCAAACAGGAAGTCGTCAGCAGTGCAGACCTCATTATCTTCAAGCTTTTTAGCTATGTCAAGAAGATTTTCTCCCTCTGTGAATGTAATGCTTACAGTCTTGTATGACTCTCTCATTTGTGAAAGTTTTTCGATTATTTCAGAATATCCGCTTGATGGCTGAAGTGTGATATCACCAGGATATATAGCTGCAGGCTTTTCAAATTTCAAAGCAAGCATAAACAGCTTTTTGTTCTTTATAACTCCCTCATTTACAAGTATATCAGCTATCTCACTGTTTGTTGAACCTGCAGGGATATTAAATCTGATATCCTCGTCAGTTTTTCCGATACCATAATACTCCATGCCAATAGAAATGCCGCCCACTGCAAGCACTAAAGAGACTGTAAGAATTACTATAACAAGTATAATTCCGCCAAACACCGAATTATTCACCTTGCTTTTCTTTCTTTTTTTCTTTTTCTTCTTGCCGCTTTTTGACTTTTTTTCTTGCTTTTCGGGCTTCTCAGGCCCTTTATCCTCGTCTTCCTCGCTTTTGTCTTCCTCTGACTTGTCCTCGTGAAAAGCTAGGATAGGTCCAGGCTTGTCATCGGTCGCTTCTGGAGTTTCCTGTGACTGTGGTTTCTCGTCAGTATTATCTGCCTGTTCACAGTCTTCGGAACTGTTCTCAGTGTCAGCGATAGGCTCTGCTTCAACGCTTTCTTCGTCCGCTTCATTTTTCTCGGCAGACTTTATCTTTGCGTTGACATCATTTATTATATCGTCAACATTAAAATTCAGATCGTCCATTATTTACTTCCTTTCCTTTGTGTTTATAGTATATATATCCTTATCAGTAAATACCTTGTCTACAGAGATATCATAGCCGTCATGACAAAAACTTTCTGACATACAGTTATCGTAACATAAACCTAGCTTCATGCCATTATAATCAGCCAAAAATCTGTCATAAAAGCCCATACCAAAGCCAAGCCTGTATCCGTCTTTATCATACGAAAGCGCAGGCACGATACACAATGCATTGTCAAAAACGCAGTATTTCTCACAACTTTCATCAGGCTCAAAAATGCCAAACCTACCCTCTTTGAGATCATAGGTGCTGTTTATTCTGTAAAAATACATAATATTGCCGTTTTTTTCACATCTCGGGCATAGCACTATCTTGCTCTTTAGCGCCTTTCTTATTATCTCCGCCGTAGACACTTCAATATCAGAGGAAACATATGCAAGCACAGTTGTACAGCTTTTATACTCCTCGCTGTCAAGGAAAGCTTGCTGAACAGCCACATCTGCCTGTTTTCTTTCTTCCGCAGACATACTAAGACGTATCTCTTTGAAATGCTTTCTTAAAGCTTTTTTATCTGTCATTTGCTCTGCATACCTGATTCAAGGGCTTCTGCCTTTTCTTTTGAAACAAGAAGCTCTACAAGCTTGAGTGCAAACTTCATGCTGCAGCCTGCGCCCTTTGCAGTGATGAACTTACCGTCAACAGCCACAAGTCTGGCAGAATGTATCGCACCTTTAAGATCTTTCTCATAGCCTGGAAAACAAGTTGCATATCTGCCGTCAAGAAGACCCTTATGACCGATTATGGACGGAGCGGCACATATTGCGGCAATGTATCTGTTATTATCAGCACAGTAATCAACTGCACCAAGCACATCAGGGCTTGCTTCAAGATTTAAAGTACCCGGCATACCACCTGGGAGAACTATCATTTCGAGCTCGTCATTAAGAACTATCTTATCCACTGTTGTATCGGTCTTGACAGGAATGTTGTGTGAGCTGACTATCATATCAGAGCCTACACCTACAGTAAAAACTTCAACGCCTGCTCGTCTGAGCAGATCCACAGGGGCAAGAGCCTCCATTTCCTCAAAACCATTGGCAAGAAATACATAAACCATAACAAATGACTCCTTTCGATCATCTGAAAGTAATTACATTTTTATTCAAAAGAAAAGCAGGGTTATAAGAAAGCTTTGACTTTCTAAGGCCCTCTATTCCTAGATCCTCTTCCCTGTTGATGAAACTGAGACCCTTTGCATTATGCGACGCAAACTGACTACACAGCATAGGATATGCCCCCTGAACGTCAGCGAGTGCTTTTTCTATATGCACCACAAAGGTATCCGAATTTATTTGTTCACCAACCGTAAAGCCTGTCATTTTATCATTTCTGTAAAGCACAGCGCCTTTAAGTCCGAGCCTATCCATATTCGTAAGAAAAAGATCAATAGCATATTGCTCAACCACCGCCGAAGGATCGTCAGCGTTGTCATTCTTATTATAAAACTCAGCCGAAAATTCAATACAGCTGTCTATTTCCTTATCAGTAAGCTCTCTGTATTCCCAAGGCTCGTCCATGAAACGCTTTATGTGGTTACGCTTGCCGTGATACTTTTTGCCTTTAAGCTCGATAAGGTCGGAAGCATTGTAAATATAGTCTGAACTGTCCCTATCATACTCGCAGATGATTTTATCACCATAATATTCTTTTATCCAGCTTAGGTTATCATCTGTTACAGAAGATACGATAAGCGGCTTTCCATGGGCGGAAACATATTCTTTAAGCTCATCAAAAAGCCTGATATATTTTTCTTTGCCCTCAACGTCTATTTTAACGCCCGCAGGAAATGTAAAATACGGCTGACCGTCCTCAAAGGAACAGCTTATATAAAAATCACCATGATGTGTTATTACAGTGTCATTAAGTCTTTGCCACGCCATATTATTTGCAAAGCAATATTCTGCTCCTCTGAAATCTGATACTGCAAGACACTTGGTTATCCATTCTTTGTCCTCAAAACTTATTTTTCTGAAATCAAACATTAAACACACATTACTTTCTATTGATTAACCCCAGAATATCTCCGAAAATTTTATCTTTTGTATAAGGCTCGCTTCCGTCGCTGCAAGGAATAATATCCCAATCCTGTTTCTCAGCGGTAAACAAAGCGGCTTCACGGCATTTTTTCAGATACTCCACATTTGCTTCATGGATATCCTTTTTGCTTTCATCTCCGCCGTATCTTCCCGACATCAGCTTTTGAGATATCTCTATTGGCATATCCAAGAATATCACCTTGTCAGGTCTTGGAAGCCCAAGCTTGTCATACTCGTAATCTTCAAGCCAGCCTATAAAATCTTGCCACTGCTCTTTCGGCAGTTTTGTCATCTGGTAAATGCAGTTTGACGTAACATATCTCGCTGCAAGTACAAGACTTCCCTCTTTATAGTCATGCTCCCAAAATTGTTTGTAGCAAGCGTATCTGTCAACAGCGTAAAAGCTTGAAGCTGCGTAGGCATTCACGTCAGCAGGCGTTTTGCCTATCTCACCATTAAGATACATCTTTACCAACGCAGACGACGGATTATCATAGTCAGGAAAGCTTATAGCCTTATGCTTTATGTCATTTTCACTGAAATAAGCAGAAAGCCTTTCAAACTGAGTTGATTTTCCACTTCCATCAAGTCCTTCAAGAACTATAAGTCCAGATCTATTCAACATTATTCATTTCTCCGTAAATTTTCTTTACTTCAGCCATTTTTCCACAGCTCATTGCGCCCTCTGGACACTTGCCTTTCATTACACATGACGGACCTGCGTTCTTGAAAAGCTCAGGAGCGGCCTGCTTGCAAAGTCTGAGCATTTCATCAGCCACAGCCTTTATCTCCCATTGTGCTCTGTTACAGCATCTATGCTGGAAGAAATTAAACAGTGTTCTGACGTTCATTGTCACAACTATCTTTGTTTCACAAGCGTTAGGAAGAACAAATCTTGCGTCCTCATAGGCTTTTTTCTTAGCCTTGTTAAGTGCGTCCTTTTCAGACATACCCTGCTCTAAAAACGCCTTTTCATGTGTATTTGTAAGTATGTCGGCAATCTTATTATAACACTCAAGTAGCTGATCCATTTGCTTGTCAAATTCAGCCTTTGCTTCTGGCACAGCCTCTATTGATGGTGGCGTGATAAACTCAAAGCCGCTTTCATTTACATAACGCTGGCTTTTTTGAGAATAAGACGCAATTCTGTGTCTTACCAACTGATGAGAGCAGGCACGGGATATCCCCTCTATGCCAAAAGTAAAAGAAACGTGTTCCATAGGGCTTTCGTGACCAATAGATACGAGCCTTTCAATAAAGCTCTTTGTTTTTTCTTCCGTAAGGCCCTCTCTAAGCGAGGCGATATCACTGCTTGAATAGCAAAGTTTTGCAGCAGTAGCAACCACCTTTTCAGGCTCAGGTGTATGGGTAATAAGCTCAACTCTCATCATATATGATCCTTTCCACATATTTTTTATATTATACCATTAAAAAGCCTACAAGTCAACATTTTATTTTAAATGGCTATTTCAACTTCCGTGTTGATGTTAACAAATATTTCACAATCAACTTATGTAAAATGAAATAATTTAGAACGCAATATTTGTTCAGCTATACAAAGCTCTTGTGCATATGAGAGAAATATGCAGAATATAGTGACTTTTGGTGTTATATGTGTTAAAATAATGTGTACATAGATAAAAAAGTCTATTGCAAAAAAAGAAATGTGCTGAGTCCAATGAAGATATAAATATTTATTATGCACAATTATTCATTGCAATAATTGTGTGATATGATGAAGTTAAATTAATTTGCAACAAAACTTGAAGAAAATCACACTTATATTATGAAAAAACGTTTAATATGAAAAATATCGTTAAGAGAATCGCAGCTATGGGTGCTGCTGTTATGATGATGAGTTCTATGGCAATCGGTGCAAGTGCATATTCTGGTTCAATTAATCTCCATTATACAAGCGGAGCACCATCATCTGATAATACTACAAAGAATTCTTGGACGGTATATACATCTACGCCAACACAAACGATGAAAATCACATCGTTCACTAGAGGAAATGGTTCTGCTTATGTGAATTTGTTCAACCCCATGGGAATAAACTCAAATGTCTCAAGTGTTACAACGAAAACAAAGGCAAATGTAAAAACTGGTGTTAAGATAACTGTTTCAGCAACATTGAAAAACTACGGTTCAGGTGGATATTCTGCATATGGTTCAATAAAAGGCTAATAAATTCGGGCAATAGCGCTGAATAAATGCTAATATATGTACTGCACAGTATATATAACTGTGCAGTATTATCTTAGCATCTGTATATTTTTCATATAACTTTAGACTGGGAGATAAAAACATGAAAAATCTAAAATTACTTGCCGCAGCGGTGGCTGTCGTTCTTGCAGGCTGTGCGCAGACACCTGACAGCGTAAGATTCTCTGCCGAGAAAGACAGTAAAGAGAGAAATGAGATCACAGCTATACAGTACATATCTTCCAACAAACTCAGTGATGACATAGACAATGCTCTTGATAAAAGCTATACTCAATTTGATCTGAGAGAAAATATCAGTGTAAAATTGCCCGAAGATTACTGTGAAGTCGATTTTACTCAGATATCGGATTATGAGGAAAATTACGAAAAGATAATGACCCGGATTTTTGGCAAGGATGTTCTCGACCGTGAGAATACAGTTCATGATGAAACCGGCGACGGCATGGTAAGTTACAGCCTTAGCGACGATGACGAGAAAATGTATGGCTGCGTTGGAAATAACGGCTTTATCTGTTTTGCCAAGCCCTCAGCTTTTGATGATCTCTTTAACGGCGGAAACAGAGTCAAGATCTATCATATTGACAGAGATGACGATCTTTCAGACAGCTATGAACTGGACGGAACTTCAGTCACGATCAAGCAGGCAGCTGATTTTGCTCAGGACTGGCTCGATAAGAACTATGCCGATCTTGAACCTGACTTGGAGATAGCCGTTAAAACTATAATTGTAAGACAAAGCGATCAGGGCATTTACTCTTTTGATATCCATGCGTCTAAAAAATACAACGGCGTATTGCTTGACGATCTTGTGCAAATGACAGATACGTCTGATGAAAGTATGTCGAAAATGAAATATATCACGCAGGGCATATATATGCAGATGTTTAAAAGCGACGAGATAGGCAGCCTTACTAACGGCAACGGTATCTTGATACCAAAAAAAGAAAGATCTGTTGATAAGATAATTTCCCTGTCAAGTGCAATGGGGTTTATTGAAAATACTTTTACAGATTTTAATGAGAAAATGGAGATAAGTGCCATTGACCTTAAATACACACTCACCCCTCTTAACGATAATAAAAACGGTCAAAGCTGCTACGATGCAGGCATAAAATTTGACAGTCATTTGGTCTGGGAGTTTGTTATGGATGTTCCCGAAAATGAAATGCCAGTAGGTGATGAATATTCATCGGCAGGCAATATTCAGCGATTTATTTATCTTGACGCTGAAAGTGGCGATCTTGATTATGAGTTTGATATAAATATGCTTATGCAGTGAGGTAGATCATGAAACAAAAGAAGTTTATGACGTTTTCGTGTATCGTGTTTTCTGCTGTTATTTTTCTGACTTCCTGTGGGGAAAATAAACCACAGTCGGATCTCTCTGCTGTTGACAGCGTGTCAAATATGCCGGAGAGCACCGTGTCAAAGCCAAGTTCGGAATTTGAGAACATAACTGTGGAAACAGAAAAATATGAGAATGAACAGCTTACATTCACATATGAGGGCAAAAGCTATACATTGCCGCTTTCAAGAGATAACTTTAAAGACGATATAGTTTATTATCCTGGATCAAAGCTCCACTCAGAACAGATCATAAACAATAAGCTTGGTGAAAAGGTCACTGCTGTTCTTACCGTTGATGATGGAATAACTAAAATCAAGCTGTGTGATGTTATAGGTCAAAACGGCAAAGTTTTTTCAAACAGCGGCGGCATTTGTACTATGACAAGAACGGGCGGATCTGCCTGTGAATTTACAGATCCACAAAGAACATTAAAAGCCGACCTGAACGATCTTATAGTATATCAGAAAATAAACTATCCCGATGAAGTCGATGATGTTGTATATGTGGGGTATCTTTTCAAGGACAATAATTTTATCCTTAATCAACTGTATGTTGCCGAATATGACGAAAATGGAGAGAAAAACTATGAAGAACAGCTAAACCGTGACCTCCCCAGCTTTTTCGGCACAGTACAGACCATAGGCGACAACACGGCCGAAATTAAGCTCACAGACGGCAAGACAGTTTGCACAGTGCCTACATATTATTGCGACGGGGAGCTTAGCGAGGGGCTTGAAGTTATGGTGATACTTGACTGCTCCACAGATCTTTTTGGGAGCGGAAAGTCGGAGAGTTTTGATTATGCCGTTATCTGCACCGACCCTGCGGAGTATGACCCCTCAGGGCATGAGTTTGGAAATCTCGCCTACGTCAAAGCTGACAGCAATAATCTTGGTAGGTTTATCTACACCGAGATCGGAGATATAGAGAAATGAAACTAAAACTTCTAAACACAATAAAATGTGACCTGAACAAAAGCATAATAAACATAGGCTTTGCAGGTGCGGTGCTGCTTACAACAGTGCTTGCTTTCACCTCCTCAGCCTATACAGACCTTGCCACCGATAAATCATATTCGGTGTTCGAGTCACTTTTCACTCTCGATAAAAATATCCTCCGCACCGACCCAATGCTGTCCTCAGTGCTGGTTTTCAGAAACGGACTTTCGGGATATATCACAATGTTTTTGCCTATTGTCGTGGCATTTCCATTCATGGTGTCTTTCTGTGCAGAGCGAAATAACGGACTGATGCGTTTCACCATATCTCGCACAGGCAAGCTAAGATATTATCTTTCAAAATTCATATCCGCACTTATCTCAGGCGGACTTGCCGTTATGCTAGGTATAGCTGTTTACGGCATAGCCTGTGCAGTGCTTTTTCAACCACTTTCGGAGTTTGACGTATCAGCCGACCAGCTTAAATACATAATGCAAGACAGCACAGGTAAAACCATAATCAAAATGCTTGCAGTAGCTTTCGCATATGGTGCAGTTTCCACTCTGCCTGCGTTTTTCCTAAGCTCTTTCTGCAAAAATCCGTATATCATAACCTGCCTGCCCTTTATGCTCAACTATGTCCTCACAACAATGCTCAATAGGATAATAGACGCAAATCTTTTCAACGATAACTTTGATTTTGATAGAGCAAACGCCTTTTATCCAAGCTCTGTGACGAATTTTCTGTATATACAAAGCTTTGACAGAAGTGCAAAGTGGATAACTGCGGTGAACTGTTCGGGGGCGATCGTTGCCCTGCTAGGATTTATTATCGTGATGAATTTGCGCAAGGACAAGGGGGTGTAGGTCAGCTATGATGAAAAATTTCAGCCTTAAGCAAAGCTTTTTCTGTGCAAGGGCGGAGTTCATAAAGTGGATATGCGACGCACGAATGATAATCCTAGGAGTGCTTCTTATCTTCATTTACAGCTTTGCTATCGAGCCTCTTAAATCAAACGCAGAGCTTATGGGCGAGCCGCTGAATATCCTTGAGCCTTTTATCGCCATAGCAAATTCAGGTGCGATACTTCTTATCATACCACTTGTTTTTCTCACACTTATTGCAGATTTTCCCAAGATAGACACCAACACAGTTTTCTACATAATGCGTGTAGGCAGGCTGAACTGGCTGTTCGGACAGCTTTTGAAGCTCATTTTTATGGCGTTATCTTATCTTGCAGTGATATTCTTGGGCGCAGTGCTTCCAATGCTTTCAGACGGTTTTTGGTACAACGGCTGGAGCAACGTGGCGACAAAGTTCGCTTCACGCTTTCCTGAACATTCGGGCAATTTCGGCGTGCAGCTTCTCCCTGAAAATCTCTACAATCAGCTCACAGTATTTTCAGCCGCAGTGCAAAGCTACCTGCTGGTGTTCGCATACCTTATGATAATTGGGCTTATCCTGCTGAGCTTTTCACTTGTGAAACACAAGACTGTAGGCTTTGTCCTTTGCGGAGCAGTGATATCTTTAGGCACAGCGTTCTGCTCCATAAAGACAACGCTTATGTGGACAATGCCAATGGCGAACAGCATAATATGGCTGCACTACACAAAATATTTCCGTGAGCCTGTTATGTCAATGAGTTTTTCGGTCAGCTATCTTGCCATATTTATAGCGGTACTGCTGGCGTTCTGCTTTATCGCCATAAGAAAATTCAATTACGACAATGTTGCAGAGATAGCAAGTTAGGGATTAGGGGGACAAAATGGATATCATCAATGTAAATGACGTATGCCTTACGCTTGGCAAAACGGAGATACTAAAGCACATAAATGTGTCCTTTGAGGAGGGCAAGATACACGGACTTATCGGCAGAAACGGCAGCGGAAAGACAATGCTTATGAAGTGCATATGTGGTTTTATCAAGCCCACGAGCGGTGAGATTATCGTTGACGGCAAGCAGGTGGGCAAGGACGTTGACTTCCCGAAAGATATGGGTATCATTATTGAAACACCTGGGTTTATACCATATTACAGTGGATACAAAAATCTCAAACTTCTTGCGGGGCTGAACAACAAGATTGGCAAAGATGAGATAAAAAGCAGTATGAAACAGGTGGGACTTGATCCCGAACTAAAGCGACACGTCCGCAAATATAGTCTAGGTATGCGGCAGCGTTTGGGACTTGCACAAGCCATTATGGAAAACCCAAAGATACTCATTCTCGACGAGCCGTTTAACGGTCTTGATAAGGACGGTGTAAAAGAAATGCGTGAGTACCTACTTTCATACAAGGAGCAGGGCAAGACTATCCTTATTTGCTCTCACTCAGCGGAGGACATTTCTGTGCTGTGCGATACTGTGCATGAAATGGATAAGGGTGTTATTGAGGAGGTAAGGTGACATAGACTGAATAAGTATTGATTCGTACAAACAGATATCAGGAGCCGATATTGATAGGTTAAAATTAGGACTGTTCTAAATAGGATAAGCTGCCACAGATTTTCTGTAGCAGCTTATTTTTGTTTGTGCTATTCCTTCTTGCGAAGATATCCGTCATCATCATATTTCTTAGCTATATGCTGTGCAGCTTGCCAATCGCCCCATTTGTCTACAGCCTTATCCCAAATTGTCATATATTACAACATGTTTTCTGAAAAAGTTTACATTTATCAACACGGAAGTTGAAATAGCCTTTTAAATCACCCACTATTGCCTTTTTAAATGCACAAAAAAGGCAGCAAGCTAACCTACTGCCTAAAATCATTCAATTCACGCCTATCACTGTTAGTAGAAAAAATATCATCATCACCGCCGATACGATGCTAAGAACAAGTCCAAATATCACACAGCAAACTGCATTCAGGTCAAAAACTTCATTTCTTTTGCCGTCATATCTGAGCCTACAGACCTTATCGGGTATGTATATCTTTGAGCGCATTACTACCTCACATGGGAATACGTTTGGATACTCACTATCACTAACCTTGTAAAACGCTGTATCAAATTTCTTGCCCTCTGCCCTGCCGAAACGCACAAACTTTCCTTTCACGCTTTTCGTTCCAGTAAGTTTTACAGCAGAGTATACAAAGAAACTAAAAATAACCAGTAGCAGGACGACAAGAAAAACAATGAGCATTATAGAAACTATAACAAAGTCTGCGCCAAGACACATGGCAAGCACAAGAACAACTGTGGCTATGATAACAAATTCCATGACTGTACCCTACAAAAGACTTCTGTAATAGTCGCTAAGACGCTTAGCGTTAGCTTTCAAAAGCTCGTCAGCCTTGCTTTTAACGCTTTCATCTGCAAAAATACCACGCTTTGAAAGTTCAGAAGCCTGCTTGGCAAGGTCTATCGCCTTTTGAAGATCCGTGGCACTGTCAGAGCCTGAATACTCCCTAGCCACCATAAGGCAAGCTTTCGCCTTAAGCGCACATATCTCATCTGAAAATTCGTCATCAGCGTCATACTCTATAACAGCCTTATAGTTCTTGTTTATAAATTCTTTCCGTATACTGATATAGCCCTCTGCGTCAGGGGCGTTTTTGGAGTCGTTTTCATCAGGCAGAAGGGCATTAGGCTCTATCTCCAACACCTTGCAGAGGTATTCAAGGGTCTTTACCGACGGCGTTGCTGAGCCACTCTCTATCTGACTAAGCATATTGCGGGTTATAAAATCACCTACTACCTCGCTTTGAGTCATTTTCTTTGCAAGCCTTGCCTCTTTTATCCTCTTGCCGAGAGTATTTTTCTCCATTATATCGCCTCACTTTATTTACTGTAAATTTCATTTACTTATATGATAGCAGATAGTAAAACAGATTTCAAGTGTTTAACGGAAAATTTACAATTTTTTTTGTGCTAAGCCATATCTAAAAAATAATTTTAATTATTGTCGAAAATCTATTGACAAATAAGATAAATGAGTATATAATAAACGTAAATAATATTTACATTGGAGGTGTAAGCTATATGAATGAATGGTGGGACGGTTTGTCGCTTTTACTTAAAGTGCTGTATTGTATAGCGTTTCCGTCAACGCTTATACTGCTTGTGCAGACTTTGCTTTCTATGTTCGGTTTTCATGATGGTGGAAGTGGTCACGATTTCAGCGACACGTCAGGTCTTGATCTTGATGTTGATACCAACATCAGCGGTCACGGAGATGTGGATATTGGTCACTGTACACATGATATCGGCTGTGACCACAACGTAGACGGCGGAAACCCTGCGGATTTTGCTTCTATGAGAATGTTCACGCTTCAGACCATAGTTGCTTTTTTCACTGTGTTTAGCTGGTCATCTATCGTTCTTGTAAGCTCAGGTGTTTATCCAGCACTGTCTACAGTTATCGGTTTTGTTCTGGGTCTGGCGACCATGCTTCTTGTAGCAAAGATAGTTCAACTTTCTGCAAGACTTGCTGAAAACGGTACGGCTGATTATAAAAATGCTATAGGAGAAACTGCTACTGTTTATATCCCCTGCCCACCTAAAGACCATGGGCTTGGTAAAGTGAATGTTATGATAAACGGACAGTTAAGAGAAGTCACTGCAATAAACAATGGTGATGAGCTTATAAAGACAGGAACTCAGGTTCGTATTATCGATTTGCAAGGAGATACTGTCGTAATAGAAAAATAAAAGAATTGATAGAACAAAGGGGTGCTAAACATAACGATTCTGTGAAATGACCCGTCTTGAGGTTATTATAATATTATTTGTGTGGGAGGAAAAATTATGGAACCAGTAATCATCATCTGCGTGATAGTCGTTGTGCTTTTTGCGGCAATTATGGCGATACTGTCACGCTACAGAAAATGTCCGTCTGATAAGGTGCTTGTTATCTATGGTAAAGTAGGAACAGACAAGAACGGTCAAGCAAGAAGCGCAAGATGTATCCACGGCGGTGCGGCATTTATCGTGCCAATAATCCAATCTTATGAGTATATGGATCTTACTCCTATATCCATAAATGTGGATCTAAAAAACGCTCTTTCAAAGCAGAACATCAGAATTGATGTTCCGTCAAGATTTACTGTTGGTATCTCGACAGAACCAGGCGTTATGCAGAACGCTGCTGAAAGACTTCTCGGTCTTAAACTCATTGAGATACAGGAGCTTGCTAAGGATATTATTTTCGGTCAGTTGAGACTTATTATCGCAACAATGGATATCGAGGAAATAAACTCGGACAGAGATAAATTTCTGCTCGCGGTATCAAACAATGTTGAGATAGAGCTTAAAAAGATAGGTCTTAAGCTTATCAACGTAAACGTAACGGATATTACAGATGAGTCTGGATATCTGGAAGCTCTCGGTAAAGAAGCTGCTGCAAAGGCTATCAACGACGCTAAGAAGTCAGTTGCCGAAAAACACAGAGACGGTGAGATCGGTCAGGCAAACGCTCAGAAAGACCAGCGTATCCAAGTTGCTGCTGCAAACGCTTCTGCTATCGACGGTGAGAACCAAGCCAAGATAGAGGTTGCACAGTCAGAAGCCCTCAGACGTGAGCGTGAAGCGGAAGCTCTCAGACAGGCTACAGCCGCTGAAGCTGTTCAGGCAGCAAAGGCAAAGCAGGAAGCTTACATAGCTCAGCAATCCGCCGAGCAGACGAGAGCCGAACTTGAAAAGGCTACACAGACCGCCGATGTTATCGTAAAGGCTCAGATCTCAAAGCAGCAGGCCGAGATCGAAGCTGAAGCACAGGCTGAGGTAGTAAGACGTAAAGCAAAGGGTGAGGCCGATGCTATCTTTGCAAAAATGGAAGCTGAAGCAAAGGGTAATCAGGAAATACTCACAAAGCAGGCAGAGGGTATGAGAAAGCTTGTTGAAGCAGCAGGCGGAGATGCTAATGCAGCCGTCAGACTCATAGTTGCTGACAAGCTTGAAGAACTTATCTCTATTCAGGTAGAAGCTATCAAGAACATTAAGATAGACAAGATAACCGTGTGGGATACAGGCGCAGGTGCAGACGGAAAAGGCTCGACAGCAAACTTTCTAAGCGGACTTATGCAGTCAGTTCCTCCGCTGAACGATCTGTTCAAGCAAGCAGGAATGTCACTCCCTGATTTTCTTGGCGAGGACATACAGGAAGCTTTGAAAAAGTCACAGGAAGAAGCAGTAAAGAGAGCAGCCGAAGCTGATAATGCAGAAACTCTCGACCCAAAAGATGTTGAGGTAATAGAACCTGAGAAATAATTAATTTGACCTCCGTAGTTTAACGATTGCGGAGGTCTTTTGGTATAAATAAAAGCGAGTTTCAACATCATGAAACTCGCTTTTTTATGTTCAATATGGTTCAACGACTACTGCTCTGCCCTCTTTCAAGGACCTTTGTACATCAATAAAACGCTGATTTTTGCTGCCCATGAATTTAAGCTCAAGACTTCGTTGTGACAGTATAAAAGGGCCGTCCACAAGATAATCAAGCTGTTGCAGCAGCTCAAGATAGCCGTTATTATCATCAGCATTGGCTATAAGATATTCATAAGTATATCCAGTGAAAGATATGACATTCAGCGGAAATCTATTAAAGGCTTTTATCCTTCCTGCAAGTTCTGCTAACGGTTTGCACTGACAGAAAGGCTCACCGCCACTGAACGTCACGCCGTCAAGAAGCGGGTCTTTTATTATCTCATTGTAAAGCTGGTCTGTGTCAACGACAATGCCACCGTTAAAATCATGTGTCTGCGGATTGTGACAACCCTCACAGCCGTGTGGACAGCCCTGCGTAAAAATAGTGAACCTAAAACCCGGTCCGTCTACGATAGATTCACCAACAGTGCCTGCTATCCTAAGCTCCATGGCTAATTGTCACCCTCACAGCAGGCTTTTGCACGAGGTATCCTCTCATGTATCACCTTGCTGTGTTCAGCCTCAGAACGTCCACACTTCGGGCATTTGTCACCTATTATTCCAGTATATCCGCAAACAGGATCACGGTCAACAGGATGGTTTATTGAGCCGTAGCCTATGCCAACTTCTTTCATATATCTTACGACTTTCTCGAATGCAGAAAGATTGTTCAGCGGATCGCCGTCAAGCTCGATATAGCTTATATGGCCTGCATTTGTAAGAGCATGGTAAGGAGCTTCTATTTTAAGTTTCTCAAACGCTGTTATCGGATAGTAAACAGGTACATGGAAAGAATTGGTGTAATATTCTCTGTCCGTAACCCCTGCTATCTCACCATAACGTTCTCTATCCATTTTAACAAATCTGCCAGAAAGTCCCTCAGCAGGCGTTGCAAGCAACGAGAAGTTAAGACCAGTACGCTTTGTTTCCTCGTCCATTCTTGCTCTCATACGTGAGATTATCTCCAAGCCAAGCTCTCTTGCTTCTTCACTTTCACCATGGTGCTTGCCAGTAAGCACTTTAAGACACTCAGCAAGACCGATAAAGCCCACTGAAAGCGTGCCATGCTTTAGCACTTCTTCAAGTGTATCGTCAGCCGTAAGCTTCTCTGAATCGAGCCATATGCCCTGACCCATGAGGAACGGATAATTTCTCACACGCTTTGAACACTGTATCTTAAATCTGTGCATAAGCTGGTCGATACAAAGATCCATAAGCTCATCAAGGCTGTCAAAGAAAGCACCGATATTACGCTGTGCTTTTATGCCAAGTCTAGGGAGATTAATGGTAGTAAAAGAGAGATTTCCTCTTCCTGTCACTATCTCACGAGTAGGGTCATATGCGTTACCGATAACTCTTGTGCGGCAACCCATGTAAGCTATCTCAGTGTCAGGATTGCCCTCTTTATAATACTGTAGATTGAAAGGAGCGTCGATAAATGAAAAATTCGGGAAAAGACGCTTCGCTGATACACGGCAGGCGAGCTTGAAAAGGTCATAGTTCGGATCATCAGGATCAAAGTTCACGCCCTCTTTTATCTTGAAAATATGTATAGGGAAAATAGGCGTTTCACCATTGCCAAGTCCTGCTTCCTCTGCAAGAAGAATATTCTTTATAACAAGTCTGCCCTCGATAGAAGTATCAGTACCATAATTTATGGAGCTAAAAGGCGTTTGAGCGCCTGCACGGGAGTTCATGGTATTAAGATTATGGATAAGCGCTTCCATTGCCTGATATGTGGCTCTGTCAGTTTCTTTCAAAGAGTTTTTATATGCAAAACTCTGTATCTTCTTCACTATAGGTGCGTCAACAAAATTCACAAGAAACTGTGCTTCAGCCTCTTGATAGCCGTTATCATTGGCGAGAGTGATCTTTAAACCCTGCTCATCAAGCATTTCAGTTATTTTCTTTGCAATGCTCTGAGCATCAGAAACTTCACCAAGGAGAGCAAGACCCCTGCCGATATTGTCACGATAGCGGTGTCTGAATGTCTTTCTTACGCCCTCAGCCATATCATAATCGAACTTTGGAAGAGATTGACCACCATGCTGGTCGTTCTGATTGGATTGTATCGCAATGCAGGCAAGCGCCGCATAGCTTTGTATATCATTTGGTGTACGCAAAAAGCCATGACCTGTAGAAAAACCCTTATCAAAAAGCTTTGTAAGGTCTATCTGAGTGCAAGTGGTAGTCAGTGTATAAAAATCAAGATCATGAATGTGGATATCCCCCTCCTGATGAGCCTTTGAATGCTCAGGAGCAAGAACATACATCTCGTTGAACTCCTTCGCACCCACAGAACCATACTTGAGCATTGTACCCATTGCGGTATCGCCGTCTATATTAGCATTCTCACGCTTCAAATCGTTATCTTTCGCTGATTGGAAAGTAAGATCCTCATAAACTTTCATAAGACGGGTATTCATTTCCCTTGCACGAGTTCTGTTTGAGCGGTAGAGTATATAACTTTTTGCAGTATCAGCCATGCCCTCCTCGATAAGTACACGCTCAACGCAATCCTGAATCTCTTCAACAGTAGGCATATCAAGGTGTTTTTCCATAAGCTTATCAACAACTTTACCCGAAAGCTCCAAAGCTTCCTCATAGTTATCCTTGCCCACAGACTGAGCCGCCTTGTATATAGCGCCAGCTATTTTCTCAATATTGAAAGTTACAGTACGTCCGTCACGTTTTTTTATCTTGATTATCACAATACCGCCTCCGATTTTCCCGATTTATCCTTATATTTTTTTATTCTCACAACTCGCACCGCAAATCACAACATATTGTATAAAAAGCAGTGCTTAATACAAGTATATAGTATAAGTGACGTAAAGTCAAGGCGTTATACAACAAAATGTGACTTTGTTATTTGTATTAAATGCACAAAGCCACATTTTCGTCAGATATTGATTTTAGGTGTCAAGTAAAATGCTTTTAGCTGTAATGTATTCGAACTTTACGGTGTATAATGCAATATAGTTTAGTTCTTAATGCTGTAAAGTGAGCTAACTTGTCGTCTTATGCGTCTTCAAATGCTGTTCCATGCCTCTGAAATGTCGTAAATAGGCGAATTCAGCAAGCATGTAAAGCATTTTAACTTGTCGAACATTTGAATTTTGCACTATGCTGCTGAACTGCTCTCAGCACTCTCGTAAGTGTAATCATGTGTGACTACAGAGCTGCCTGTTTCATTTTCAAGTACCTCTTCGAGAGTAGTATTCATCATGTAGGCACAGAAAGATATCAGCATTACAAAAAAACTCACTATCAACACAATATCCAATCTATAACCTTTTTTCTTCTTTTTGTTATCGTTCATAAGATCTTCTCCAAAATATGATTTTAATACCATTATACTATATCCATCTGCCTTTTTCAAGCCAAAATGACAAAATCGCAGATATTTTTATACCATACACACTGCCATGTGATAGATGCACAAAAGACAATTTCTTTTATTGTTTAATTTTTGTTTTTACCCCTTGCAAAAAAGCCGCATATAGTGTATAATAAATATTATATTGCTTGACGTTCACTAGGCGACAAGCGGCCGTATTAACTAAGATACAGGCAATTTGATTTAACAGAAATGAGGCTTTTATATGTGCGGTTTTGTTGGATTTACAAATAAAATCAATGACGCTTCCATAGTTCTTGGAAAAATGATGGATAGAATAAAACATAGAGGTCCTGACTCTGACGGAAAATATGTTGACGAGCAGATCGCAATGGGTTTCCGCCGACTTTCGATCATTGACCTTTCAGATCAAGGTAGCCAGCCTATCTTCAATGAAGATAAGTCGTTGGTACTTACATTCAACGGTGAGATATACAACTACAAGGATCTCCGTGAGGAGCTTATCGCTGCTGGTCACAAGTTCTATACACAGACCGACTCAGAGGTGCTTATCCACGGCTATGAGCAGTGGGGCGAGGATATGCTCGACAAGCTGAGAGGTATGTTTGCATTCGTTATCTTCAACAAGAATACAAATGAGGTTTTCGGTGCAAGAGATTTCTTCGGTATCAAGCCTCTTTACTACGCAAAAATGGGCGAAACTCTTATGTGGGGTTCTGAGATAAAGAGTTTTCTTGACCACCCTCATTTTAAGAAGGAGCTTAACACAGACGTTCTTGAAACTTATCTCACATTCCAGTATTCTCCTACAACAGAAACTTTCTTCAAAAATGTTTACAAGCTCCCTGCCGCTCACTGCTTTACATACAAGAACGGCGAGATGAACGTAAGAAGATATTGGGAAGTTAAATTCCACGCTGACAATGGTCCTGCTCTTGAAGATTGGGTGAATAGGATATCCGACACTTTCAAGAACTCTGTTGAAGTACACAAGTTTGCCGACGTTGAGGTAGGTTCTTTCCTTTCAAGCGGTGTTGACTCAAGCTATGTTGCCGCTGTTGCCAACGTTGACAAGACCTTTACTGTAGGCTTTGGCGAGGACGAAAAGTACAACGAGATAGGCTATGCTAAGGAATTTTCAAAGTATATCAATAAGGAGAACTTCTCCAAGGTCATTTCTCCTGAGGAATACTGGAACAGCCTTTCAAAGATACAGTATCACATGGACGAACCTCTTGCTGACCCTGCTGCTGTGGCACTGTTCTTTGTATGTCAGATTGCCTCAGAAAAGGTCAAGGCAGTGCTTTCAGGCGAGGGTGCAGACGAAATATTCGGTGGATACAACATCTATCACAACCCTGCTGATATGGCAAGCTACTTCAAGATACCAAGACCTATCAGAAAAGCTGTTGGTGCAGTTGCTGAGAAACTGCCTCACAAGCACGGCATAAACTATCTTATAAGAGGTTCTAAGGACCTTGACGAGAGATTTATTGGTAACGCATACATCTTCTCTGAGAAAGAGCGCAAGGACATTCTGAGCATAAAAACAAACGCTCCTGACGCTATGGCTATCACAAAGCCGTTCTATGACAAGGTAAGAGATCAGGATCAGGTAACACAGATGCAGTACATTGACCTGCACCTTTGGATGACAGGTGATATTCTTCTTAAGGCGGATAAAATGAGCATGGCTCACTCCCTAGAGCTTCGCGTACCGTTCCTTGACAGAAAGGTAATGGAGCTTGCAGAGCAGATACCTGTAAAGGACAGAGTTACTGAAACTGAAACGAAGTATGCAATGCGTCTTGCTGCACTTCAGGCTTGCCCTCCACAGACAGCTAAGAAAAAGAAGCTCGGCTTCCCTGTTCCTATCAGGGTATGGCTGAAAGAAGATAAGTATTATAATATAGTAAAGGATAAGTTTACTTCTCCTCAGTCAGCACAGTTCTTCCATACAGATAAGCTTGTACAGCTTCTTGACGATCACCGTGCAGGCAAATATGACTATTCAAGAAAGATTTGGACAGTGTTCTCATTCCTTGTTTGGTATGATGTTTATTTCAGTGACAACGTATAATTACACAAATAGTAAAAGCGGTTACCTCCAGCGGGTTACCGCTTTTACTGTAATTTTTTTTATATAACTATCTTTTAGAAATACTTTTTTCTTTATGTAGTAGCATCAACATATATATATTAGTGTACAGCTAATAAAATATGTTACGGTCAATGTAAAATCATTGAAGATTAAAGGTAAAAAAGCAAAAATATTGTGTCTTAGCTATTGTAAATTTTAAAATAATATGTTATAATAAATCTTAAATAAATGAGAGGAACAGGGGGGATCATATGACAATGGCTACACTCAAAATAGTTTTCTGGGCTTTAGCTTTCGTGTTCTTTGTTGTATGCGAGGTCGCAACAGGAACGGCACTTGTGTCTATATGGCTTGCTATAGCAGCGCTTATTGCGATGTTTTGTGCCATAGCTAAGCTTTCTTTCCTTACACAGTGCATCGTATTCGTCGTAAGTTCGATCATACTTCTTTTGCTTACAAGACCTGTGGTCAAGAAGCTCCAGAACAAGACAGTTGCAACAAATTACGAGCTTGATGTGGGAAAAACTGCAATAGTTATTGAGCCTATAGATAACTCTGTGAACAAAGGCAGGGTCACTCTTGAGGGCACAGATTGGGCAGCAAGAACTGAGGACGGCTCAAAGATCTCAGAAGGCACACCAGTGAAGGTAGTGCGTATTGACGGTGCAAAGCTGATAGTTTCAGAAGAAAAGTAACAGCTTACATAAATTTATTTTTAGGAGGCATATAATGGAACCTGGAATTTATATCGTACTTGCTATCATCGTATTGCTTATAATTATTGTTATCAGCAACATCAAGATAGTACCGCAGGCATATGTATTTGTAGTTGAAAGACTTGGAGCTTTTCATGCGGCATGGGGAACGGGACTTCACGTAAAAGTACCTTTTATCGACCGAGTTGCAAAAAGAGTATCTATCAAAGAGCAGGTAGTTGACTTCAAGCCACAGTCAGTTATCACAAAGGATAACGTAACAATGCAAATAGACACTGTTGTGTTCTTCCAGATAACAAACGCAATGCAGTTCACATACGGCGTTGAGAGACCTATCTCAGCTATTGAAAATCTGACGGCAACAACACTCAGAAACATTGTTGGTGATCTTGATCTTGAGGCTACGCTCACTTCCCGTGACATTATCAACACAAGGATCACAGCAATTCTTGATGAAGCCACAGATAGGTGGGGAATCAAGGTGCAGAGAGTTGAGCTTAAGAATATTCTTCCGCCAAGAGAAATTCAGGACGCAATGGAAAAGCAGATGAAAGCTGACCGTGAAAGACGTGAAAAGGTCATTCAGGCAGAGGCTGAGAAGAAATCTCAGGTGCTTGTTTCAGAGGGTGAGAAAGAATCTAAGATACTCAGAGCACAGGCAGACAAGGAGTCACAGATACTTGCAGCCGAAGCTGAGAAGCAGTCTATGATACTTCGTGCAGACGCTGTAAAGGAGCAGAAGATACTTGAGGCAGAAGGTGAAGCGCAGGCTATCGACATGGTACAGAAGGCGATTGCCGAGAGTATCGTCAAGCTGAATGCTGCTAACCCTAACGAGCAGGTAATCCAGCTCAAGAGCCTTGAAGCATTTGCTAAGGCAGCAGACGGCAAGGCTACAAAGATCATTATACCAAGTGAGATACAGGGTATTGCAGGTCTTGCAACAGGACTTAAAGAAGTTATGACAGACGTTAAGAAGCCACAGTAAAACGCATATAGTTAATCCCCTTCAAGGCAAATGCTTTGGAGGGGATATTTTTTTTCATTTTCAAAAAAAATAATGCAAAAATTAGGCTTTCAGGTTACATCATTTACCCGTAAAAGCCGTAAATACAACTCGTACAAAGGCAGAAGAAGTTCTCCTCTCAATTTAAACGCGTGACTTTCGTTTCAGACAATTTAACGGTATCCGAAATTGCTTCAGGAACACCACCGGAAGTGTAACCACCGGGAATTCAAAAAGAATTTGCTCCAGATTCATTGGTCTGAAATTACCAATTGTATAGAAACGACGCAGGAATACTTGCGTCCTTCAAGGAGTTTCTGTGCAAGGTAACGAAAAATTGGCAAGTTAGACGTACACAAAGCCGTTAGGCGGTAGTTGTGCGGTGTCGCCCTAAAGATCTGAATTACAAATTGATTACCAAGGTCTTAAACTTTGAATTCGTTTAACAAAAGTTCCGTCGTCAGGTGAAAACACAAATCTGAATCCGTTGAAATCATTTACAATTAATTCACCATCAATATAATTAATCATTACATACGGCGAAATAAACTTATATTCCGGACATACCCTTTCTTTATTCTGAATTCGCCAGATAATATTTCCTTCCATATCAACAGCATATACGTTGTCGATTTCATCAGATTTTGCAGACGCATCCAGTTCATTTAATTGTACAATTATTCTATCATCAAATAAAACAAAAGAATAAATGTTATGTTCAAAATAAATGGCAGAGTTATTAAAATATAGATTATTCTGATTAATTTCTACTATAAAATCTTTATCTAAGTCTGATCTTTGAAAAGGCTTATTATTTTTTTCAATAATGTTACCTGCCATATCAACAGCATATAAATCTCCGATTTCTAGCTGTACAATTATCTTTTGTTTTAAAATTATTACAGACTTAACATTATAATCAAAGCAAACATCATAACTATTTATATGAATCCATTTTTCAGATATTATCATTCTTAATACCATACTATATTCCTCATCATGATAGCGATCTTTAATTATAAAATTCCTCTATTCTTATTGGAACTATTACCAATCACGCCCACTTTCATCTCTTCCCACTATATGCCCGTCATTAAGATCAAAAATGTATCTTCCGCCCCACCAATCATTTAACTGAAGCAGATTAGTTTCTTTCCTGACATACATACCAACATATGAGGTTAATTTTTTATTTTCATATTCCCTTGATAAGTATTTTCTGCTTTGAACACGCCAACCTATTGTTCCGTCAAAGTTTACCGAATAGACGTTATCACATTCATTTTTTATGCAACTATCCAGTAAGATCAATATTTGAGATTTTAAAATTAAAACTTGTTCAATTTTGTACGGAAAAGTTACTTTATTAGAATTAATGTAAAGAGTTTTTCCATTCGTTTCAACTATCGGTAACATAAAATCTTCTCCTTTTATAGTGGTCTGAAATTGCCAAATGAATTAAAATATTGACCCATTAAATCAAATTGTAATCCCCCTCCCAAACCCCATTCTGAAACTTCATTTGCTATACCAAAACGTACCTCTGTACCAGCCGGTAGTTCTACATCACAAATATGTGTTGGTTCATATGGTAATGCAAACTTATCTTTAATTTGCTTTGAAGACAATCCTTGAATCTCTTCATAGTTCATTACCCACTGGCCCTTTGCACTTGTTATGTTTTCAGTATACACTCTAACAAACGTGGTATCTTCAGTTAATTCGATAGTTGTTACATTAGTTCCCGGCTTATAAGAGGGATTTGTATATCCATTTTGTTTTAAAATTTCATTTACGTTTTCAGCTGAATTAAAATCAATTACATCAGAGCATGCCCAAGAAGGAATATCATCATATTTTGACATCAAAACAAAAAATTCATCACTCTGCTTTGAAGCAGTTTTTACAAACAATTCCGCTGCATCATCGTCAAGGTTATTAATTGCCTTGACAAGATAATCGCCGCCCTTTTCAAGACCGTCTATTACTGCATATTGCAATTCTTTATCTAGCTTTGAAATACATTTCAGTACTTTTTTTGGATATTTGTTTACGCACCTCGAATTTCTAAGCATATAATAGATTGCGTCGCTACTATATACGCAAATCCAAGAATACAGAGCGAAAAAAGCTCACCCAGTATGGTGATTGAACACTATACGTCTCCTAAGATTGCATTGAATCCTTCCATAACTGTTCTGCCCAAAGGTTTAACATCACCACAACTTACAAGTAGCATATTTCCGTTTTCTGATAATAATATAGGATTTGAATTATATTGACAATTACCCCCGTATACATCTATTTTTTGTCAATTACACTTTTTATAAGGTGCAATTATCAAAATGCTGTCGATTTCTTTTTGACACCTTTCTTTAAAAAGCGGATCAATTTTTCCTAATAACTCAAGTTGCTTACTCCACAGCAATTTTCTAGGATCTTCCTTTTCACTTCTGTTCTTTAATTCATATTTCGACGCTAATGAAAATGTTATACCTTCAAATAATGGATATAATATATCATTAATATCCAAGCTTCGATAATGCTTATTTTCTTTGCCCCTCTCCATTATAACATAATGATATTCATTATTTGAAATATATATTGTCCCCCCATCGCTAAAAACATTCCCCGTCGAAGAGAAAACCGGATACAATTTGGAATCATAGGGCAAACCAATCTTCTCTCCGTGCTTATAAATAAGCTTTCTAACTTCATTAATATTCATCATTTAATCCTATTCTTTATTCAACTTCAACGATATAGCCAAACTTTTTAAGTTCATCAACTGAATAAGTTGATAGATATTGTGTTCCTCCACCAACTTCGTCAAACCATGGCACTATTTCTCCAGATTTCACTTCAAAAGATACTAAAACCTTATACTTTGTATATGGTTCATTTTTCATATATGGAGGCAATGCTCTTTCACTATATGGTGTTCCCAACGGTGAAAAGTATTTACCAGTTCCATATTGATGCCATATCTGTCTATAATCATACCAGGCTCTAATGTTTTCGTTTCAAATATTCCGTCAACAAAGCCATTAATATTTGTATCTCCGTTTGTTCCCGGATAAATAGTAATACCTTTTTCTTGTTCAAAATATTTCGGATTATCATAAACAGATTTATGCCTTACATACAATTCGTAATCAGGCTGATAATCCCATTTGCTGATTTTATCTATGTCAGCCTTAGAACTTGCAACAAGCTCGTTTAAATAGCTTTCATCTAAAGATTTTAAATAATCATAAAAGCTATCTTTCTGTTTAGAAGCAGTTTTTACAAACAATTCCGCTGCGCCATCGTCAAGGTTATTAATTAGCTTGACAAGATTGTCGCCGCCCCTAACAGCAACTTTAACGCCATCATCACCACAGTCTCTTATCAAAGCTGCAACAGCGTCTTTATCCAAAATCTTATTTATCGCAACAATTTCTTCATCATCATACTTAGAAAGAATAGCAACAATATCAGAAGCTTGACCGGATTTGAATATTGAGTCAAGCAACTCAGGAGATATCTTTTTGGAAACCTCGTATCCGCATACCTTTGCAACCTCTTCTTTAGCGTATTGCTTTAAGAGATATCTCTGATATAATTCACATGAATACGTTAGCTATCGGCTCTAAAAATGCTCCGTCAGCAAGAAAAATTGTATGCGTTATGCAGTCAATTTTAGTTCGTGCAGCAAGTTGTTCTGCCGCAGCAGTGTTGCCGTCCATCGCTAATCTGTATAACTTTAAACTATCCAGCCAAAAATCAACAGCATGATAAATTATCGAAGTTGTGAGAGCAAAAATTTACAGTTTCACTTTAACTCCATAAATTTCATCATCTTCACCGATCAACAGCCAACAAAAATCACAAATGCAATACATATTCAGGCTACAAGGATGTCTATTGTTTAGGTAGAAAATAGAATTATTTTCATAAAAATAAACAAAATTATCCTTTTCATTTTCAATTTTAAAATACCTATGAGTATCATTGCATTCAATCATACTAAATAAGCAGTATTCATTTTTATCAATAAATAATGAATCAAACTGATTACTGTTTATCTTCATTGAATCAGAAACAAAAAATGATATATATTCAATAATATTAGTTCTACTGTTTACTGCTATATCTAATGGTGTATGCTTTCTTTGATGATCATAGTAAAAGGCATGATAAATAATATCACTAGGATCACTTCGACATGTTTTCTGAACTTTATACATTGTGAAATTATCTTTTTTACTTATACAGTCAATAATCAAATCATATTGAAAACTATATCGTTGTTGTATAAGATATAATTCATAATCATCTGAAATATATTTAATTTTCATATGATCACCTATCCTTCATAAAATGCATGGAAAACTACTCCTTCTTTAGTGTCAATTCCGAACACCCAACCGCCAAAGTTAAGATCTTCATATCTGCCTAAAGGTTTGCTTGCAAGTTCTCCCATTGCTTGATCTAAAGCAGATACATAACTTTCTAACATCAATTGACTTCTTAAATCAATTGAAAAACTTGTTTCACCAAATCGACCAACATATTCCCCCATATGTTCCGTAGCATTCGCATTAGTTCACACTACATTTGTTTCGGTATTAGGATTTATAAAAAAATTCTTTTAAATAATCATCGGGAATACGCAAATCCAGTTCTTTTTTAAGTTCATGAAAATATTTTTTCCATTGAATTGAAATTTTTTCCCACCAACCATCAATTGAGGTTTTAATAAGTATAGCCTCATTATTATCACCCCAATCATAACATATGCAGCATCCGCAAGCACCTTGACCATAATTAAAGCGCATATCAAAATAGTCACAATACTTGAATCCCAAACTAAATTCTTCATGTCCATTGCCGTAAAAAGCGTCTATCAAATTAAAATTCGAAACTAAACTACCAAAATATTTTTTCATTTCAGTTTCCACTATTTTGGCTTTTATTTCTGCTCGATTTTCATTCATTATAAAAACCCCTTTGCTTTTAAAAATTTCTTGGGAATTTGCTTTTTTACATCTGTCGTTATACATTTTATCAAACTGTCACAAAGCTTATCAAAGTCGGTATTAAGCGATGACGAAAATAGCATTTTCTTTTCACTGCGATTTGTTATGATAAAAAAATATAAGTTGTTATCTCTAATTTCAACCTCAAATGGATAATAATCATAAACGATAGAAGACATTTTATTGTCATAAAAAGAAACTGTATCTATTAATTCATTGTTATTGCCACATGCTCTTTGAGATAAAAATACATCTGCAATTTTATCTAGGAATTCATAGTTAGTAGGTTGCATACCAAAAATCTCCTTCCGAGAATAATTTTTTATACCCATATTTATTTTTAATACTCCCATTCATTATATAGTGATGTTCCTGTAAAATTTCTGTTTAACGATTTCTTTTTCCTGTATTTTCTGTCCCTCGGATTTCCTCATGATAGAAATAATCCACGATCACCGGATGCCCCTGCGGAACTCTTCCGTAAGGCATTTCATTATCCACAAAGGGACAATCATATTTCTTAGCCATTTCCTCAGCTTTTACTTCAATTGCTTCAAAGTAGCTGCGGTTATGCTTGTTATAGATCTCATCGTAAAGCGGTACAAGATCAGGATGTTTTCCAGCGATATAATCCATGATCGTCTTTTTGAAGCCGCCCCGAAGATTGAGATTTTCGAGCCAGAACAGATCGCACTGATCCTTTACCCGCTCAAAAATGGCTTCAAAGTCCGTGATACCGGGAAATACCGGAGATACGAAACAGACTGTACGAATACCTGCTTCATATACCTGCTTCATAGCAGCGATACGCCGCTCAATGCTCGAAGCAGAGTCCATATCGTTCTTGAAATTTTCATCCAGTGTGTTGATCGACCATGAAACGGTTACTCGTCCAAGGTCCTTCAGCAGATCAATATCCCGTACCACAAGATCAGACTTTGTGCAGATCAAAATATCTGCGTCACTGCCGATCAGCTGCTCCAGAAGTTTTCTGGTATTCCTGAATTGCTCCTCCTGTGGATTGTAGCCATCTGTCACAGAACCGATAACCACACGCTGTCCGGCATATTTCTTCGGATTTTTAATTTCCGGCCAATGCTTCACATCAAGGAAAGTGCCCCATTCCTCCGTGTGTCCGGTAAAGCGCTTCATAAAAGAAGCATAGCAATACTTGCAGGCATGTGTACAGCCTACATAAGGATTGACCGAGTAACCGCCTACCGGCAGACTGGACTTGGTCATGATGTTCTTTGTTTCCACCTCACGAATGAGGATGCCATCGATTACTTCTGCCATGATCTCTGCACCTCCAACACTTTGTTGAATTCCTCCGGCATTTCCTGAATCATATTTTCATTCCCTATGATAGGGACAAGGTCTTCCTTCATAAACACCGGAATGCCAAGTGCGTGTGCCTGATCCGTCAGAGACCATGTCCATTCCGGCTCCGTATGAATCTTCCTGCTCTGAGCCCCGGTCATAGTGCCGACAACGATCCAGTTGATTCCGGAGAGGTCAACTGTGCCGGGATCGTCGAATAACGGCTCAAAGGTAACATGGTAATGTTTTGCTCTGACGTTTTTCCGAAGGGCGTCGATACGCCACAGTTCGGCTTTCCTCGTCACCGTAACGCCAAACCATGCGTTTTCCAGATCGGTATCAAAATCCAGCAGATCAGGTCGTTTGGTCAGAAACAGAAACTGATGCTGTGGATTTTCACGGATCTTTGCAAATACCTCGTCTCTCCATTCCGACTTCCATCCGGAGAGATCGCTCATGCCGGTAAGAAGAAAGTTCTGCGGACGTTTCTTTTCCATCATCTTGAGCTTACCCGGAAAGAATTCAGGGTCAGCAAAGTCATCGATCATATGCCAGCGTTTCACGTTGTTGCGGGCATAGCAATATGTACACCCCACTGTGCAGCCAATGACGATATTCATGTTCTGAATCTGATCTTTGATACAAATATTCATGACTTCTGCCACTCCTCAAGATTCTTTCTGATGCGGTCGAGGCATTCCTCAAACCGGGTAATTTCTTCCTCTGAAAAACCATTGTAGTAAATGCTGCCCATCTCATCAGATACAGAATCGTACTCGCCCTTTAAGGCATGTGCTTTCTCGGTCAGAAACAGGAGGGTTTTCCTTTTGTCCGTTTCAGACTGAACACGGCTTATCAGCCCTTGATTTTCCATTCTTTCCAGCATCGTCGTAAGAGATGTTATCGCTAATCCGCATTTAGTCGAGAGTGACCTGATTGAGATACCATCCTCCTGCCACAGCACATAAAGAATGCGCCCCTGGGCTCCATTGAACGCATCAATATTCTTTTCGCTGAGAATCTTCTCAAAAATCCGGTCTCCAAGTTGTTTTATTTTGGTGACAAGAAATCCTCCATTCATTTCCATACAAAAGCTCCTATATAGTAGTTTATTAGATTATACTATATAGAAGCTTTGTTGTCAAGAGCTTTTTCAAAAAATATTCTGTACAAATTTTGATTTGTCAATCTGTTTCACTTTCCGTTTCCGGCTTATAGTTCTTTTCAATATATTCCTCTACAGTCTTGATAAACATCTGATTCATACTCATGCCCATTTCAGAAGCAATAGCTTTCAGTTTTTCACGCTGTCCCTTTGGAACACGAATCTTGATGTCATCAAGGTGTGTTTTCACATACTTTGCCGTAATCGCTTTTCGTTTTTCATTATAGTACATAGAAATCAATCCTTTCGTATTGTACCCATTACTATAATTATACTCTCTCAGAAGCTTTTTGTCAATTCATCATATAAAAATTGTCCGGATTTTTTTCAAAGAACTTTGTGCGCATTGCGGCTTGAAAAAACAAGTGCAATGATATACAATAGTATTGTACCCAATACTAAAACATGAAAGGAGTTTTTCAAAATGATTTAAAAAAATAATTCCCATTGCAGCAAGCATTATGTTGATAGGTTCATCAAGTCTGACAGCCTATGCCGATATGGTTTTGTCAATATCACTTGACACATTTTATTCGAACAAGAATTATGCAGCGAGAAAGATATGATCATAGTAGAGCTTTCTTCGTACTGCCGGAGGCAGCCCACCGTTGGAGGTGCAGATTCTTCTGTTAGCCCAGTAACTCATATAATATCTCCAGATCATAGTCTTCAACTCTCTCATAGTGTAGTTCTCCGACTTGTCCTCACGGCTGTAGAACAGCTCTTCTTTCATTTTTGCCCACATACTTTCACAGCGTGCATTATCATGACATCTTCCGCCGGCACTGTTCATGCTTTGAATGATCCCATATTTCTTTACAGCAGCATCCTGGCATTCTTTCTTTGCTGCAATGCAATATACATACGCTCCCTGCCGTAGCAGTCATTATATTGGTCTTCTTCGTGGATCTTCATCATTTCATCTGCAAGCGTCTGATACTTCCAGGGGGTGTTTTTATGGCTGAGATAATCGTAAAATGCTTGTCTTGTAACCTCCAAAGCCTTGCAGTAAAAACTGATCCTTCCTGTGATCCTACCATCATCAGTCTTTTGGGAAATGAACTTTAACCGTTCTTCTTTCCTGACTTCCGACGGTTCGCGGCGAAAAAAGCAGATGCTTCCTCCAGAAATTCATTAAGCTCTTCAAGCTCACGGTTTTTCTTTTCGAGCTCTTTGATCCACTTGTTTGCTGCATGAAGCTTGCGAGCTTTATTGCCTGCTTTTTAAACTCTTCATCATATTGTTTTCCTGTTCCCATTGATGACACACTCCTTTGTTTTTAGTATTCTTTGATTGTTTTGTATGTGTCAAGTTTTATTATACAGGATTAATCGTAATACATTACACATCCCTCCTTTTTCTACAAATGAAAAAAGGCTGTTTTATCATCGTCACTTAAATTCGTGACAATAGACAAAACAGCCTTTAAAACTTTGTGAATATTTTTTCATAACAAATCGGCAGGCTCAGAGCAAAATCTGCTCAAAGTCTGCGTTATGTTCGATATTTTTGTTGTGTAGGGTTCGACTTTCTTTTTTTTGGTGAAAACTAGCGAAAATCATCTACGGTTATACACCTGAAATTTTTACCCTCAAAACGCAAAAAAAGCTCGTAAACACGAGCTTTTCAAGGTGTGCATCTATTTTATTGCACAAGTATGGTGCGGGTGACAGGACTTGAACCTGCACGGTGTTGCCAATAGAACCTAAATCTATCGCGTCTGCCAATTCCGCCACACCCGCATACAAAACAACATTATTATTTTATCATAAACTCCCTACTTTGTCAAGACCTTTTGCTCAAAAAATGCCCGATGCTCAAAACATCGGACTAATTTTTTTATAATCTCTTAATATTGTCAAGAATTATCAGCTTGTGTGTAAAACCCTCAAGCTTGTTTTTGATATCACCGTTCTTTATAAAAAGGAGTGTTGGCAGTGCTGTAACATCATATCTCTTCGCAAGATCTGGCTGAGACGTGATATCACACTTAGCTATGATAGCGGTTTCTCCAAGCTCTTCTGCAGCTTCGTTAAGCCCTGCCTCTGTTCTTTTACAGTGAACACAGGTAGGTGAGTAAAATTCTATAACAAGCGGTTTGTCTGCTGATATCAGCTCGTTGTAATTCTGGTTTGTCAGTTCTGTAAGCATTTTTTTATTTCCTCCAATATATATTATATTATTCATATAGTTTTACTATGAATATAGTGATTATATCACTATTTACGTACTTTGTCAAGAGTATTATCAAACATTTCTGTATATCATATTTCTCACATATGTTAGTTATGAATAAAATGTACAACAATAATAAAGTATTCCTATCATATATGTATGATTTCACAAAAATCATTTATAACTATTGACATTTCCATAAAATCATGTATAATAAAAGCATACTAATCATATCGACTTGATATGAATTGAAAGTGAGGAGCTTAAATTGTCAAAGATTAATAAGCGAATGCAGCGATGTTGACACTGGAACTATCACAGTAATATATCTTAATTGGAGTTGTCAGCTATGTATATAGAATTAAAAAACATTAATAAAAGCTTTGGCGATTTTAAAGCTTCGGATAACGTAAGTTTCGGTATTGAAAAGGGAAAGCTTATCGGTCTGCTTGGACCGAGCGGCAGCGGTAAAACAACTATCCTGCGTATGCTTGCAGGTTTGGAAAAACAGGATAGCGGCGATATTATTATAGATGGTAAAAATGTCAACAAACTTCCATCAAATGAAAGAGGTATCGGATTTGTTTTTCAAAGCTATGCGCTCTTCCCTTTTATGACAGTTTACGATAATATAGCTTATGGTCTGAAGGTTCAGAAAAAAGATAAGAAGTTTATCAAACAACGTGTGGCTGAGCTTCTTGAACTTGTTGGCTTGCCTGACGTTGGCAAGCGTTATCCTGACCAGCTCAGCGGAGGTCAAAGGCAGCGTATCGCTCTTGCAAGAGCACTAGCACCTCAGCCTGAACTCCTTCTACTTGACGAACCTTTTGCAGCTATCGACGCAAAGGTAAGAAAAGAACTGAGAACATGGCTTCGTGATACAATTGATAAAATAGGCATAACTAGCATTTTCGTTACACACGATCAGGACGAAGCAATAGAGGTCGCAGACGAAATTGTTATCACAAACAAAGGCAGAGTTGAGCAGATAGGCAATCCAGTTGAGATATACCTTGAACCTAAAACTCCTTTTGTTGCTCAGTTTATCGGTCAGTCCGCTATTATCGAGGATTACAGCAAACTAAAGGGTTTTGAAGTTACAGAAAATAATGCCTCAGCTATAATCCGACCGGAATTTATTGAAATAAATAAATTTGAAGACAGTGAATACCACCCATTTGAAAGCTCTATGGAAGACGCAGTTGTAGAAGATGTATCATTCAGAGGTAACTCTTTTGAAGTAAGAGCTCTGATCGACAATATCTCAATAACGGGAAGATATCCACTTAATGCTTCCCGCTTAAAAAAAGGCGATAAGGTAAAAGTACTCATAAAGAAGCTTTACACTATTGATGAAAACACTACAAATATTCTCGTAAACAAAGCTCTTGATGACTCAGAGCTGTACTATATTTAATAAGGAGGACATTAAAGATGGAAAATAATAAAACAAAGTCCTCTGCTATACAGAAGATACTAAAATGTGGCATCATATCATGGGTAGCAATAATTGCCCTTTGGGGAATAGGATCTTTGAAATATGATGAATATTTTCTTCCAAGCCCAAAGGAAACGATTGACAGCATGAAGGAACTTATCAAAGACGGAACTCTTTGGAGTGACATTGTTGCAAGCGTCGGAAGAGTAATAAAAGGCTGGCTACTTTCAATAATTTTTGCTGTTCCTATGGGTCTTATTGTAGGAAATTTCAGACCTGTACGCTGGCTCGTTGAACCTATACTTAGCTTTTTCAGATTTGTGCCTGCTATTGCATTGACGACACTCTTTCTAATGTGGTTCGGAGTAGGCGAAGAATCAAAAGTAGCACTTATTTTCTATGCATCATTCTTCCCTATGTTCGTAAACACTATAGCGGGTGTGGCTTCAACGGATAAGCAGCTCGTGGAAGCAGCTTCCTGCATGGGGGCAAAAAAAGCAAGAGTTTTTTTCACAGTAGTTGTACCATCAGCGGTATCTAATATCTACACTGGAATAAGACTAGGACTTAGCTCAGCTATCATCTGTGTTGTGGCAGCTGAAATGCTGGTCGGCAGTGATGGTCTTGGTTATCTTATAAACAGCTCGAAGCTTTATTACAAAACAAGCTGGGCTTTTGCAGGAATCGTCACACTTGCTGTGATTGGCTTTGCTGCTGACAGGATCCTACAGTTTATTGGCAAGAAAAAACTTAAACACTTTGACGTAAAATAATTAATTTAACAGGAGAGATTTAAAGATGAACATAAAAAAGATAATCGCAATAATAGCATCGACAGCATTGACAGCAACTCTTCTTGCATCATGCGGTAGTTCATCAAGCGGAAAAGCCGCAAAGAAGGTTACCAAAGACGGTAAAGAACTTAGCGTTTTGAGAGTTGCGAACATGACAGGTCAGCCAGATCAGTATGCCGACTATATCGGTATGGAGCAAGGAATATTTGAGAAATACGGTATATCTCTTGAAACATCAGAATACGCTGCCGGCATTAACACAGTTGACGCTATTGCAACAGGCACAGCAGATACAGGACTGCTTGCAGATTTTGCTGCTGTAAACAGAATTGGAAATACTCTCGATAACACAAATCTTGTGATTTTTTCAGATCTAAGTTCTAGCGTTTCATATAACGGTGGCCTTTTTGTTGCACCAAAATACAAAGATGATCTTGATGCTTTAAATGAAAGTGAAGGATGGATAACTTCTATTGGAACAGTTTCAGAATACTTCAACTGGCAGGCTCAGACTTATTTAGGACTTGACCCGTCAAAGCAGAAAAACGTCAACACAGATTCCATATCAACTCAGATAGCAGTTGCACATAACGGTGAAGCATCAGCCGCTATCGTTACAGGCTCAGCTATAAAAAAATATGAAGCAGAGGGCTGGACTCAGGTCGCATCTGCAAAAGATATAGGGATAAACGTATCTGCTTATCTTATAACATCAAGCGACTTTGCAAAGAACAATACTGAAACTCTTACGAACTATCTTAAAGCACTTGATGAAAGCGTTAAATACATAAATGACAACTTAGATGAGTCGGCTGAAAAAATTTCAAAGAAATATGGAATCGAACCAGATGATTTCAAAACAAACTGGGAACAGTACAGTATTAAACTGGGACTTTCTGAGGAAGCTGCATCTCATCTTGATGAAATAAATAAGTGGGCGTATGAGAATGGTAAATATCCAAACAGTTACAACATAAGGGAATTTTATTATCCAGATGCAGCAAAAAAAGCATTTCCAGATAACGTTACGGCAGACCTGACAAAAGCAGACAAATAAACAAGGAGGAATCAGACATGGGTTATCCAAGCATTTATCCAACAGGAGTTACAATATACAACAAAGAAAAAGCCTACAGCGGCTATACGATCTTCCCGTCCGCTAAAGGTGCTCTGCTCATAGATATGAATGGCAATGAAGTAAAGCTTTGGGCTGGACTGGGAGGATTTCCTAACAAAATACTCCCAGGCGGATATGTAATGGGCACAACAGGAGCAAGAGGAGGTAAATATGCATATCAGGATCAACTTGATCTTGTTCAGGTAGACTGGGACGGTCATATCGTATGGAAATTCGACAAAACTGAACTTGTTGCAGACCCGGGTAAAGAACCGGTCTATATGGCTAGACAGCACCATGATTTTCAGCGTGAGGGCAGCACTGTGGGTTACTATTATCCAAATGGTGAGCCAAAGACAGACAGTGGCAATACACTTATCCTTACTCACGAGAACCTCTACAACCACGATATTTCAGACAAAAGACTTATCGACGATAAGATCATCGAAGTGGATTGGGAAGGCAATATAATTTGGAGCTGGCGTGCAAGCGACCACTTTGATGAGCTTGGCTTTGACGAGGCCGCAAAGAACGCATTGTTCAGAAACCCTGGTCTTCACGGTGAGGCAGGTGGAGATTGGATGCACATAAACAACTTCTCTACCCTTGGCGAAAATAAGTGGTATGACGCAGGCGACAAACGCTTCCACCCAGACAATATCATATTTGACGCAAGAAACTCAAACATACTCGGAATTATCGAGAAATCAACAGGTAAGATAGTATGGCGTGTAGGTCCTAACTTCAACGAAAACGAAGCCACAAAGAAGCTTGGCTGGATAATTGGTCAGCACCACCTGCACATGATACCAAAGGGACTTCCTGGAGAGGGCGACCTGTTGGTATTCGATAACGGTGGCGAGGGTGGCTACGGCACACCTAACCCTGCTTCCCTCACAGGCGTGAACAATGCACACAGAGATTACTCAAGAGTACTTCAATTCAATCCTGTTACACTTGAAATAACATGGCAGTACACTCCACTTGAAGCAGGAAATCTGCTTTTTACTGACGCTTCTAAGTTCTATAGCTCATACATTAGCTCTGCACAGCGACTTCCGAACGGAAACACTCTTATTACGGAAGGTTCAGATGGACATCTTCTTGAGGTCACACCTGACCATGAAATAGTTTGGGAATTTGTAAACCCTTATTTTAAGAATTTTGCTGGAACATTCAAAAGCAACATGATCTACAGAGCTTATCGTGTACCATATGAATGGATACCACAGCTTGAAAAGCCTGTTGAGACCTCTATCGAGCCTATCGACATTACAAAGTTCAGAGTACCAGGTGCTTCTATTGGCGAGGGTACAGGGCTTGTTACAGCCGTTGACGGGATCGACCCAACAAAAGGAGTTCCTCTCACAGGTTCAGGAAATGAAGAAGATGATGAAGAACGCATCGACTTCTGTGTTGCTTCTGTAAAGAAAAAAGATCTAGAATAAAATTAATGTACATAAGGCAGCTTCTGTAAAACGAGGCTGCTTTTTTTAAGACCGCAGAGAGTTTACAAGTCCTTGACAAAAGAAAAGATTAGTGCTATTATATTATGTGATATTGTTATTTATTTATCAATCATGTTTATTAGTAAAGGAAAGTGTAAATATATGTCTAAAGACGGTTCGATATCCGCATCAGTAATAAAACGACTGCCACGTTATTATAGATTTTTAGGTGAGCTTCAAAAAGAAGGACTTGAAAGAATATCTTCAAGGGAGCTTTCAGAGAGAATGAAGCTCACGGCTTCACAAATAAGACAAGACCTTAACTGCTTTGGCGGATTCGGTCAGCAGGGATATGGCTATCACGTTGACGAGCTTAGAATGGAAATAGGCAAGATACTCGGAGTAGACAAGCATTTCAAGACCATACTTATCGGTGCAGGAAACCTTGGTAAAGCTATCGCCACACATATTAACTTTGAAACAAGGGGTTGCAATCTCATTGGCATATTTGATATAAACCCTAAGCTCACTGGTGAAGTGGTAGGAAACATACCGATTCGTCACACTAATGATATAGAAAGCTTTTGCGAAGCAAACTCCCCTGTTGTAGCTGTGCTTTGTATACCGAAGGCAAACACTCAGGCTATTGCAGACCAGCTTGTAAATCTTGGTCTGAAAGCGTTCTGGAATTTTTCACATTATGATCTTAGCATCGACTATGAAAACATAGTTGTGGAAAACGTCCATTTGGGTGACAGCCTGCTTACACTTACATATGCAACAAATATCATCACAAGCACTGATACTGACAACAGCGAAGAGATCGAATAAAAAAAAATCACACCAGAAGTCTGGTGTGATTTTTTTATATAAAGTATTAGCGAACTGTTTTAACCGCGGCTGTTTCAACAACTGCAGCAAGATGGTCGTTAACCTCTTTGCTCTGATAGTATTCAGCAAAAGACTCAGTTACTTGATCTGCCCATGACTCTGTAGATTGAGTTTTAACATCCTCGGTATTGATTTTTTCAGCACTTCCTGTTTCATCATCGAGAACGTAAAGCTTATCTGATGCGACCTCGGCAGCGACAGTTGCCACCTTTGTCAACACATCATCATTTTTATCATATATAACAAAAATGTAACAATTCTTTTTGTTCACAGTCTTAGTGCCTGTATAGCCATAAAGCCTTTTTGTTTTTTCAGCCAAAGGGTATATCTCCTTGCAGACATCTACGACCTGATTAAACGAATCTACAGCCTCATCTGGTATCTTTTCAAGAGTGCTTCTGTCAGGGAGTGAAGTAGTTTCGTCTGGCACTTCATCAGAAACCTCTGTCTGAGCTGTCGTTACGTCATTATTTGTAAGATTAACATTATTTTCTGTTTTATTATCGGCATTTTTTCCACAAGCCGGGAAAGCAAACATAGTGCAAACTATAGCAACAGCTATCATTAGCTTTTTCATATTGATCCTCCGAATAACCTCTGTAGTCCTAAATCATTATGTCATATTTCAACAGTTTCACATTATATCACATGAAAATTACTCTGTAAAGGGATTATAAAGAATTGTAACAAAATATCCCGATTATGACGAAACTCATAATCGGGATAAATCATTTTTTAGCTATTTGCACAATAAGAGGTTACAAATTTGTTACAACCTGACGAAAAGACTAATCGTAATCTACAACGTCGATCCACTTCATGAGCAAATCCTTCTCCTCTGGTTTGCCCTTAATGAGCTGTGCTGCTGCAACGATCGGCAACCAAGCCTGTACATACTGCTTAGATGTTCCGCTCTTTACGCAATATTTATCAAGATAAGCCTCAGCAAGATCAGGATTGTTAAGGCAGAACAGCAGGTATGTTCTTGCAACGTCAGCAGAAGCATTGCCTTGTCTAGCAGAACCCCAATTGATAACATAAGTACCTTCGTCATTGATGATAACGTTCTTTGGCTCAAAGTTACCATGGCAAAGCTTGATGTGCTTTGGCATTGAATCAAGTCTTGTGAGAAGCTCATACTTCTTTATCTCGTCGATCTGACCAAGAGTCTTGATCTGTCTTGCCATCTTATCTTTCAGCTTTGAAAGAAGTGGCATATACTGAGCGTGTATCTCGCACTGAATGTCGATAAACTGGTTAAGATACGTGTCTTTCTTGTCTGGATTTTCGTCCATAAGCTGCTGAAGAGTCTTACCCTTTATAAAGTCCATTGTAATAGCCCATTTGCCGTCGATAACGGAAACCTCGTGAAGAACAGGCATCTTTATAAAGGAATTGCCAAGTGTTGTTTCAACTCTTGCGTGTGTAAGAGCCGCATACAGACACTTTTCCTTGTATTCAGGCTTCTTATAGATCCTGACTGCCATTCCATCAGTTTCATAAACATCATAGATGTCGCTGGATGCTACAAAGTTATCAAGTTTCATAAGTCATATCTCCTTTTATTTTAAAATATGGTATTAAGTCGAGCTTCAGAGTATACATCGATTTTTCAACAGCTTTATTGTGTAAAATTACCTTTACATCTCCGTGCTTTCTATGTATCTCTGTTATGTCTATATTATACTACAGATTTTCTAAATGTCAAGCACTTTTTCGTTATTTTCACAACTGTTTTATTTTTGTTTAGTTTTTATCTTATATTTATTAATCTTTTTTCAGGCAGCATATATGATAAATTTTTATCAATCTAATTTTTATTGTGCAATTTGACGGTCATGAATTGTTAATCTATCATAAAACAATGTTCAATATTTATGTATATTGCATAATAAAGCGACGTAAAATATCAAAAAAGCTGTAACTTTATAAGATTGACAAAAAAATAACAATCGTATATAATATAAATAAGATAAAACCCGAGCGGGGGTTATCAAGAGTAAAAAACAATAATTAATTTATTGGAGGTTTATTTTATGGCAAAGAGTGAAGCTAAAACAGTCGGCATCGTCGATACAGAGGAAGCTCTGACTGCTAAGATCGCTGAAGTAAGAGCTGCGCAGGCAATCTTCGCTACCTACACACAGGAGCAGGTAGATAAGATTTTCAAGGCTGCTGCTATCGCTGCTAACAAGGCAAGAATCCCACTTGCAAAGATGGCTGTTGAGGAAACAGGCATGGGTATCGTTGAAGACAAGGTTATCAAGAACAACTATGCTGCTGAGCACATCTACAATAAGTACAAGAATGTTCAGACTTGTGGTGTTTTTGAGGAAAATAAGGCTTACGGCACAATGAGAATTTACGAGCCTATCGGTCTTATCGCTGCTGTTATCCCAACAACAAACCCAACTTCTACTGCTATATTCAAGACACTTATCTGTCTTAAGACAAGAAATGGTATCATAATCTCACCACACCCAAGAGCAAAGAAGTCAACTATCGCTGCTGCTAAGATCGTTTATGATGCAGCTGTTGCAGCAGGTGCTCCAAAGGGTATCATCGGTTGGATCGATGTTCCTTCTCTTGAACTCACAAACATGATCATGAGAGAGTCTGACACAATCCTCGCTACAGGCGGTCCTGGAATGGTAAAGGCTGCTTATTCATCTGGTACACCAGCTCTCGGTGTTGGTGCCGGTAACGCATCAGCTATCATCGATTCTTCTGCTGATATCGTAAACGCTGTAAACTCTATCATTCATTCTAAGACATTTGATAACGGTATGATCTGTGCTACAGAGCAGACAGTTATCGCTGATAAGACAGTTTACAACGATGTTAAGAAGGAATTCATCAAGAGAGGTTGCTACTTCCTTAATGATGAAGAGGCTGACAAGATAAGAAAGACAATGCTCATCAACGGTGCTCTTAATGCTAAGATCGTTGGTCAGCGTCCTGTAACTATCGCTAAGATGGCTGGCTTTGAAGTTCCAGAGGATACAAAGGTACTCATCGGCGAGGCTACAAGCACAGCTCCTGAAGAGGCTTTCGGTCACGAAAAGCTCACAACTATCCTTGGTATGTACAAGTCAAAGAACTTTGACGACGCTCTTGACATCGCAGAGGCACTTCTCGTAAACAACGGCGGTCTTGGTCATACTTCAGTTCTTTGGGTAGATAACATAAACGAGAGAGAAAAGCTCAATAAGTTCGCTGCAAGAATGAAGACTTGCCGTCTTATCGTAAACACACCTTCTTCACTCGGCGGTATCGGTGACCTCTACAACTTTGACTTTGCTCCTTCCCTCACACTCGGCTGCGGTTCATGGGGCGGCAACTCAGTTTCTGAGAACGTTGGCGTTAAGCACCTGCTGAACATTAAGACAGTCGTTGAGAGGAGAGAGAATATGCTTTGGTTCAGAGCACCTGAAAAGGTATACTTCAAGAAGGGTTGTCTCCCTGTTGCTCTTGACGAGTTGAAGACTGTTATGGGCAAGAAAAAGGCATTCATCGTAACAGACCAGTTCCTTTATAAGAATGGTTATACAAAGGCTATCACAGATAAACTCGATGAAATGGGTATTCTCCACGAAACATTCTTCGATGTTGCTCCAGACCCAACACTTGCTTGTGCACTTGAAGGTGTTGCTCAGTTGAGAGCTTTCGAGCCTGACACAATTATCGCTATCGGCGGTGGTTCTGCAATGGACGCTGGTAAGATCATGTGGGTTCTTTACGAGCATCCAGACGCTGACTTCTTCGATATGGCTATGAGATATATCGATATCCGTAAGAGAGTTTACACATTCCCTAAGATGGGTGAGAAGGCATACTTCATTGCTATCCCAACATCTTCTGGTACAGGTTCTGAGGTTACACCTTTCGCAGTTATCACTGATGAAAAGACAGGTACTAAGTATCCTCTGGCTGACTACCAGCTCATGCCTAACATGGCTATCGTTGATACAGATATGATGATGTCTGCTCCAAGAGGTCTGACTTCTGCATCAGGTATCGACGCTCTGACACACGCTCTTGAGGCTTATGCATCTGTAATGGCTACAGATTACACTGACGGTCTTGCACTTAGAGCTATGAAGCTTATCTTCAAGTATCTGCCAGGTGCATATGACAACGGTCAGACAGACGTTAAGGCTCGTGAGGAAATGGCTACAGCATCTACAATGGCTGGTATGGCATTTGCTAACGCATTCCTCGGTGTTTGCCACTCAATGGCTCATAAGCTCGGTGCTTATCATCACCTGCCACACGGCGTTGCTAACGCTCTCCTTATCACAATGGTAATGAGATACAACGCTGACCCAACACCTAGAAAGATGGGTACTTTCTCACAGTATCAGTATCCACATACTCTTGAGAGATACTGCGAGTGTGCACATTCACTTGGTATCGTTGGTAAGAACGATGAGGATACACTCAACAAGTTCATCGACGCTATCGAGGCACTCAAGGAAAGAGTTGGTATCAAGAAGACTATCGCTGATTACGGCGTAGACGAGAAGCACTTCCTTGACACTCTCGACAACATGGTTGAGGACGCATTTGATGACCAGTGCACAGGTGCTAACCCAAGATACCCACTGATGAGCGAGCTGAAGGAAATGTACCTCAAGGCTTACTACGGCAAATAATCTTTGCTGACAAAGCAATTTGCAGAGTGACTAATATTTGATTATTAGTTGATCTATAATAAACCTCCGACTGCTTGTTCCCTTTAGGGAGCAGGCAGTCATTTTTTTGTTAATTTGCACTTAAAATAATAATGTAAGGTATGTGTATTATATATTCAAATAACAGTTGAAAAAGGAAAAAATATATGGTATAATGAAATAAGTATAAATTATTTCAGAGCAATATCTGATGTGATTTTTACATAACACTTGGCGACACTCCGCCATACAAAGAGGTTACAAATATGAACAACAAAAATTATGACGTTATTATCGCTGGCTGCGGTGCGGCAGGTCTATATGCAGCACTTAACCTTTCCCGTGATTTAAATGTACTTGTGCTTTCCAAAAGAGAGCTGACCTTGTGTAACTCTTCCCTTGCGCAGGGTGGAATTGCAGGCGTTTATGACAATCCAAAGGACTCGCCTGAATATCACAAACATGATACATTTGTAGCAGGTGGATTTGAAAATGATCCTGAGTCCACTCAGGTCCTTGTTGACGAAGCCTATATTGACATTGGAAAACTCATAGAGCTTGGTGCTGACTTTGATAAGTGTCCTGATGGATCTTATCACCGCACTCTCGAAGGTGGACACGGTATGAACAGGATTTTTCATCATGCTGATACCACAGGTCTGGAGATCGAAACAACTCTACTAAGAAATGTTCAACAGCTAGATAATGTTGAGATACTCGAAAATGCCGTTATGTGCAACGCAAAGAAAACCGAAACAGGTTTTTCCATTCTTGTGCTGACTAATGACAACGAATATACGACATATAATTGCAGATACGCCATTTTTGCAACTGGTGGAATAGGCAGAGTTTACGAATACACTACAAACTCCGCTATCGCAACAGGCGACGGCATAACTATTGCTCATGAGCTTGGAGCAGAGATAAAAAATCTCAGCTATATCCAGTTCCACCCAACAGGCTTTAACAACAAGCACACTCGTGAAACTTTCCTTATATCTGAATCTGTCAGAGGCGAGGGAGCTTATCTTAAAAACTGCAACGGCGAAAGATTTATGCAAAATTATGACGACCGTCTGGAGCTTGCGCCAAGAGATGTTGTTTCTCATGCGATCATGGCTGAAGCCAAGAAAACAGGCTCTGACAAATTCTATCTTGATATCACTCACAAAGACCCTGAGTTTGTCAGAAACAGATTTCCTATGATAAATGAAAAGCTTCTCGAAGCAGGTTATGACATGACCAAGGATATGATACCTATTTTCCCTTGTCATCATTACCTTATGGGCGGCATAAATGTTGATACATATGCAAGAACTAACATTGATAGGCTTTATGCCTGCGGCGAATGTTCACATACAGGTGTTCACGGCAATAACAGACTTGCAAGCAATTCCCTACTTGAAGCTTTGGTATTTTCAAGACGTGCTGCGGCTGACATCAATGAGAAGATAAACTCTGACAGTGGTGACCTTGAAACATACGATTTCAAGATAGACAATGAAGCCCCGCACATTCCTCAGGGCATAAGAACAGAGATAAGAGATATAATGCAGCGTGCATATTTCGTTATCCCTGATAAGGAGGCTTTGCCGCCTGATCTTGAAGAAGTCACAAAGCTAAAAAATTTCCTTTGTGACGGTAATTTCAAAATAGACAGAGATTATGTTGAAGCAAGGTCTCTTACAACTGTCGCTTATATCGTATTAAAGGACGCTATCGAAAAGCTCAAATCCAAAGAAAAAATGGAGGAAAACAAATGAGATTAATGCAGTTTCAGATCGACGATATCATTAAAACAGCTCTGCTGGAGGATATCAACTATATAGACGTTACAACGGATTATCTTGTTGACGAAAATTCAGTTTCAACAGCAAAGTATGTTTCAAAGGACGAAGGCGTTCTTTGTGGAATTGATGTTGCAATGAGAGTTTTTCAGCTTCTTGACAGCAATGTTAAATGTGAGATATTTATCCATGATGGTGAAAAGGTCAAGAAAGGTGACATTATCGCAAGAATAACAGGCTCAACAAGAGCCTTGCTCAAAGGCGAAAGAACGGCACTGAATATCGTTCAGCATATGTCAGGCGTTGCAACTGCAACAAACAGATGCGTTGAGCTTGTAAAGGGTACAAAGGCGTCTGTTGCTGATACAAGAAAAACGCTCCCAGGTCTTAGAGTTTTGCAGAAATATGCAGTTACAGTAGGCGGTGGAAAAAACCACAGATACAATCTTTCAGATTGCGCAATGCTAAAAGACACTCACCTTGACGCATATGGCAGCATGACAGGCGCAGTAAACGCTCTCAGAGAAAAAATGGGACATACTGTCAAGATAGAAGTTGAAGTCGGAAACCTTGAAGAACTCAAAGAAGCTCTTACACTTGGCGTTGAGATAATAATGCTTGACAATATGACAAATGAAGATATGGCAAAGGCTGTTGAAATGACAAATGGCAAAGCACTTTTAGAAGCTTCAGGAAACGTGACCTCTGAAACAATCCGTGCAATAGCTGAAACGGGCGTTGATATCATTTCTATCGGTGCTATCACACACTCAGTCAAGGCGTTTGACATTTCAATGAAAATGGAAAAGTAAGATAAAACAAAAGCCAACGCCATATTAAGGTGTTGGCTTTTATGCTTAAATGGGGGAAAAATATGCGTTATTACAAAAGATCTCATGTGCATTACAGCAAATCAGCAATGAAAATAATAGCGTTAGTTTTCATGTTGGTTGGCGTGACATTTCTTGCAGTTGGAATAGGTTTTGCAATACACCAAACTCAGCTCAAAAACAGATGTACTCTTGAAGTCAATGCTATAATATCAGACATTCTCAGTAAAGATGAACGACATGAGGACGATGACGGACACGTATCATATAGCACAGTTTACACACCAGTGTATTCATATAACGTTGACGGACAGCTCTACACCACTCACAGCAATACATATTCCAGCAACATCAGATACAGAAGAGGACAAACGATCCAGATATTCTGTGACCCTGACGACCCTGAAACGTTTTATGCACCAAATGATACAACCAATACCATATTAACAGTTGTTTTCTGCGGATTAGGCGGGCTGTTTGCGATTATAGCAATAGTGCTTATCATAGTGCTTATACATATAAAGAAAAAGCAGAAATCCGGAAAAAATTTTGCAGAAAATGAATTATACGAAGAAAATAATTATCCATACGACGAATAATTCTGAGAGGAGGAATTTTTATGGCAAGCATTATGGACGGTGAAAGACAATTTCACATCAGAACTATCCCTGATGAAGTGGGCAGATATGTTATTATGCCGGGCGACCCTGGAAGAGTGCCGAAAATAGCGGCACTTCTTGATGACGCAAAGCAGGTGGCTCAAAACAGAGAATACAATGTTTATACAGGCTATCTTTACGGTGAAAAGGTAACTGTGTGCTCGACCGGTATCGGTGGGCCATCTGCGGCAATTGCAGTGGAGGAACTGGTAAAGTGCGGCGCAGACACATTTATTCGTATTGGCACAAGCGGAGGAATGGATCTTTCCGTTAGCGGTGGCGACCTTGTTATAGCTTCGGCGGCTGTCCGTGGCGAAGGTACGTCAAAAGAATATCTCCCCGAGGGCTACCCTGCTGTAGCAGATTTCACTGTAACAACTGCCCTTGCAAAAGCTGCGGCTGAACTGTCAGAAGATAAGCTTGGCAAGCGTTATCATGTGGGCGTTGTCCACAGCAAGGACAGCTTTTATGGAGAAGTAGAGCCTGACTCAATGCCTGTGAGCGGCGATATAAATTACCGCTGGGACGCATATTTAAGATGCGGCTGTATGACTTCCGAAATGGAATGTGCCGCAGTTTTCTCAGTAGGTATCACAAGACACGTCCGCTGTGGAGCTGTTATAACAGCTATATGGAACGTGGAGCGTTCAAAGGCAGACCTTGAAGACAATGTGAGCGACGACACCACAAGAGGTATCCACTGTGCGGTGAACGCTGTGAAAATACTGATAGAACAGGATAAAAAGTGATAAAAAAGCCGCTGTGACGTTTATTGTCATAGCGGCTAAAATTATTTTATTCTTATTCCAAGAAGCATTGAAAGCTCCACAGCTTGATTGGCTGAAAAAACAGCGTTTCGGAGTTCTCTGAATGTATCAGAAACGCGAAGTCCACTTACAAGACAGGTAGAAAAATCAACGCCGCCGAGAGCCGTTCTGAAAAATGATGTGCCGAGATATTTAGTTCCGCTTGTCTTAAACGCTTTTAAATTGCAGGAAACAAGCTCAGCGGAGGACATATCACTGTTTTTCACCTGGGTTTCAGACAGCTTGCACTTATCAAATATGGCATATCCGCAGTTTGAGGATTCAAAGGTTACACCTTGAATGGAACAATCCTTGAACTCTGCGCCAACGAGCTTGCAGGAGCGGAACTCACATCTGCTGAGGTAGGATGAGTCCAGTGATGAATTTGACAGATCGCAGGATATGAACGTCACATCAACGAATGAGGAACGCTCAAAATCGCAATCGGTAAAGGTGCAGTTTTCAAACATACAGTTTATAAATGACAGGCAGGAGAGATCTTCGCTTTCAAGATATTCTCCGCTAAATTTACAGCCTGAAATATCGCTGTCAGTGCGTTTTGCAGTACGTTTGACTTCGTTAAGGTCGCACAATGGAAGGTCTTGCATCTTATTCACAGCTTTCCTCCCAATTGTCAGAAAAATCAAAATCATCTGGAAACTGCTCTGCTATAACTGTCTTTGAAAACTGTGAAGCAGTTTCTATAAGCTCTTTGCCTCTTCCCGTCCATGTGAGCAAGTCTGCATCTATATCAACGGCCTGAAATGCAGTTTCAAGGCTTATTGACCTAAGGTCAGCTGCAATGAACTGCGGTTTTGATATAAAACGCCATATAAATGGCTGGGCGCAGATGAATCTTTCGATATACTCAAGGTCTATATTTTTTCTGTATTTTGAGATAAGCTGACCTCTTGTGACTTTTGGTGAATGAAACCTAAACCACATCACTGAGAACGGGTTAAAGCTCTGCACTGCAAATTCGCCTTTGTATTTCTTCATCATATGGTCAACTCGGCTTTCAAGCTCTCCAAATGGCGCACCGCCTTTAAGCTCAATAAGAAGTGGCACTTTGCCGTCAACAATTTTCAGCACCTCAGACAGCAGTGGTATCTTTTCATCACTGTTTTTAAGTTTAAAGGCAGAAAGCTGTTCATATGTGTAATCAAACACCTTGCCCTCAATGCCGCACATTCTCATAAGGTCATTGTCATGGAAAACCACAATGCGGCAATCCTTTGTTAGACGTACATCAAGCTCGATAGAAAGACATTTTTCAACCGCAAGCCTGAATGCGGTAAGAGAATTTTCAGGAACAAGTTCTGAGTGAAGACCTCTGTGAGCAATATATTTACCAAAATCCATATGGGATACCTCTTTTCGTATTAAAGTCATTTATATTATACTCTCCCAGGCTTAGATTGTCAACTGTATCACGCTGGATAATATATATTTCATTCACAGAAAGTTTAAGAATTATCACACAGTATCATCACAATAATAAGATATAATTAAATTTATGTTATGCAGAGGATTTTCTCTCAAAGGAAAGGACAATTATTATGATAAAGAAATTAGCCGCTGTTACAGCAGCTCTCACAATAGCTATTTGCAGCTTTACTTCATGCAGCAAAAATAACGACAGCTCATCAACCGTATCTTCCACAGTGGATTCTTCTGTTTCAGCTGTTGACAGCACAACTGAAAAACAGACACCTGAGCCGTCCCTTACAATTGACGGCAAGTCCATTGATACTAAGGACTTTATCGTTTGCACCATTGACGGCAAGGATATTGATTTTGATACTTTCAGATACTATTATTATTATACTATAAGCAAGTACACTTCCACTTACGGAGCAACCCTTGACACTATCAAGTCAACTGACGGTGGTTTTGAGCTTCTTATGGAGGACGTTATCACTGCACTTAAGCAGGAACTTGTTGCACCTGAGCTTGCAGAAGAAAACGGAATTGAGCTTACAGACGATGACAACAAGACAATTGATGACCAGATAGCTAAAGCAAAAGCAAACTATGATTCAGATGAAGCTTATCTTAATGACATTAAGTCGGCTTACCTCACAGAGGATCTTTACAGGAAAATGCTTGAAACAGCTACTATCTATACTAAAGTAAACGATACTCTTTTTAAGAATAACGGTAAGTATGCAACTAAAAAAGAGGACTTTAAAAAAATAGTCAAGGATACAAACGAGTATTGCCGTGAGATTCACGTTATGATCCCTTTCTATGCACAGGTAGATCTTGATGACAGTACCGCTGACAGTTATGACAGTATGTCACTTTCAGACAAAGCTAGCGCAAAGCAGTCAGCTTATGCGAAGCTTGATGATGACGGTGTAAAGAAAGCTAAGGAAAAGGCTAAGAAGCTTGCAGAAGAAGTTCTGAAAAAAGCTCAGGACGGAGAAGACTTTGACAAGCTTATTGAAAAGTACGGCTGGGATCTCGGTCTTGAAGATCCTTCAACAGGATATTATTTCAATAAAGATACGACTGGATATCCTGAAGAGCTTGTAAAAGACGCTTTCAAACTAAAAGAAAACGGCATTTCCACTGAACTTACAGAGAATGACACATATGGATATTTCATAATCAAGCGTTTGCCGGTTGATATGGATTATGTAGAACAGAACATAGACGATATGATCTATTCATATGATACACCTGCTATCTCAAAGCTTTACAACGAAAGAATGGACAAAATGGAAGTCAAGTATTGCGACCAGTGGGACAAGATAACTGCGGACAGCATAACCTGATGTATCATGGTATGATTAAAGAGCCTGAGCAGATCTCAGGCTCTTTTTATGCGTTTTTGTGATTGACGTGAGAGTGAATATCTGATATAATAAAAACTGAGGTGATCTTACGGACAGGCTGAAATTTCAAGATGCTTGCGATAAAATCATAGGCAAAAGCCGTGAACGCAACGGCATCGGAACTCTAGGCGAGAAAACGCTTCATGCTGTTTTGAAAAACTATTTTGAACCATATGGTGAAAATCAGGAGATACGCATTGGCGGATATGTGGCTGATATCGTAGGCGAGAACGGTGTTATCGAGATACAAACAAGGCAGTTCAACAAACTGCTGAAAAAACTTGAAGCCTTTCTTGACTACTGTGACGTGACAGTGGTCTACCCTATCCCTGCGGTCAAATATGTCCGTTGGATAGATACTGAAACAGGAGAGTTGTCAGAAAAGCACAAATCGCCGAGAAAATACACTATCTATGAAGTCATGCCCGAACTGTACAAAATAAAATACACCCTTGATAACCCCCGATTTCATTTGTGCCTTTGTATGCTTGAAACCGAGGAGATAAGATTGCTTAACGGCTGGTCAAAGAACAAAAAGCGTGGATCTTCACGTCATGACAGAATACCAAAAGGTCTTATTGATGAAATACATATCGACTGCCCTGCCGACTTTGATATGTTCCTCCCGGAGGACCTGCCAAAGCAGTTCACTTCTAAAGACTTTGCCTTTAATGCAAAGATATCTCGTGAATATGCACAGGTAACGCTTAATATACTCACATATCTTGAAAGAGTGAAACGTGTGGGCAAACAGGGTGCTAATATACTTTATGAGAAAACTGAATGAGCAAGGCTCTTTACATACAGTGCGAAAGGAAGCTGTCAATGAAACTAAAACGAAAAATCAGCAGGATATTATCCATGACGCTGGCAATAATGCTGCTTGTGCCTGCGATGTGTGCAGACGCATTCAATTTTACACCTACATCAGGCTATGACGATGACGGAAAAGCGATACCGTTGGAGCTTTACTCTGAAGCGGTCTATATGGTCAATCTTGACAGCGGTGAAGCTATCGTTGACATAAACGGTGAGGACGAGCGTGTGCCTGCTTCCCTAACAAAGATAATGACTGCTGTGGTGCTTCTGGACAAATTCAAAGGTGATGAACAAAAACTGAAAGATACATACTATTCAGCAGGCTCGGAAGCATTTGATGAACTATATGATACTGGTGCTTCAACAGCTGATATACAACCAGGCGAAGAAGTAAGCTGTTATGATCTACTGGCGGCACTGCTTATCCCATCCTCATGTGAAGCAGCGAATATAATCGCTTTGAATGTGTCCGATTCCATAACGGGATTTACAGACCTTATGAATGAAAAAGCTGAAAAACTCGGCATGGAAAATACACACTTTTCAAATGCACATGGTCTGTGGGCACAACAGAATTATTCGTCCTGCAAGGATATGGCAACTCTTTGTGAATATGCCATAAGCAAATATCAGGTATTTCGTGATATTGTCTGTCTGCCAAGCTATCATATGGCATCCACCTCTTATCACTCAGATGGTACAGATATTTATAATACAAACCTTATGCTTGACTCAATGACCGATTATTACTACTCCTATGCTAAAGGCATAAAGACAGGCACCCTTGACTCCGCTGGAAGATGTTTAGCTTCATATGCGGAATATGAAGGCACCACATATCTTATTGTGACAATGGGTGCACCAATGGATAAGCTTGAAGAAGATGTGAAGAAGGGCGAGGAAGATCCTGATTCCATATATGGTGGAGATAATGTTTACTACAACCTCCTTGATCACATCAATCTTTACAAATGGGCATTTTCAAGTCTTGTAGCAACGGATTTTGTGGACAAAGACAGCGAAGTCCGTGATGTAAAGGTAAGCTATGGTGACGGCATAGATTATGCAAATCTAAAACCTGCAAATGGTTTTACAAGGCTGTGGCCTGTAGATATATCAGTAAATGATGTGGAAAAGAAAATAACCGTTTATGACAACGTTGTTGCACCTGTTGAAGTTGGCGATGTGCTTGGTAAAATGGAACTCGTCTACAAAGGTGAGGTGCTTGCAACTATAGATCTCGTTTCCACAACTAAAGTAGAACGTTCCCAAGTCAAAGCGAAGGTTAAAATAGCTAAGTCATACTTTGAATCGTCTGTTTTCAAGGTCACATTAACAATACTTATTGCACTTATAGTAATATACTCTGTGATACATATTGCAAAAATACAGAAAAAATACATGAAATAAAATAAGCGGTCTGCTCACTATGAATTGTGAACAGGCCGCTCTTTTGCGTTTACTGATCTTTATTTTCGTTGTGATCGTCAACTATTTCTGGATCATCCTCTCTGTTGACCTCATTTACCTCATCAGCACTTGGAATGACCATGGCGTCAAGCTGTTCAGGCGTAAGCGGAATACGCTTTTCATTTTGCTTATACAAATGCTCAACATCCTCCATATAATAGTCGGTATCTACAGGGAGCTTCTTCTTTCTTAACCGCTGAACAACACTCTCTCGTGTAAAAGTATAAAGCAATGCAAAAGTCGGAACTGCAATGACCATACCTATGAACCCAAACAAATTTCCAAAGAAGAACAGTGATACCAGCACCCAAAAACCCGGAAGCCCAGTAGAATCACCAAGTATCTTAGGACCAAGGATATTGCCGTCAAACTGCTGTAGAATAACTATGAAAATAAGAAGTATAATGGCTTTTTTAGGATCAATAAACAGCATAAGTGCAGTTGATGGTATCGCACCGATTATCGGTCCAAAAAATGGGATAATATTAGTTACACCCACAAGAACACTTATCATGATGTTGTAAGGCATATTCATGATAGTCAGACCTATAAAGCAAAGAACTCCGATTATTGCCGAGTCAATGATCTTTCCGCTCAAAAAACCTGCAAAAACTTTATTTGTTTCAGTGCAAACTCTCATGATCTTCTCACATGTAGACTTTTTTGTGTTTGCAATGATTATCTTCTTAGCCTGAGCAAGAAGCTTTTCCTTGCTGCAAAGCATATAGATAGAAACGATAAATCCAAATACAAAGTTTTTAAGAACATTGATAACGCCCCATGCACCCGAAAGAATATTTTCAAACATCGGCTGTATCTTCTCGATAACGGTTCCCAAATCAGTTGAAAAAGCTTTGAGTTTCTCCGTAGCCATTGTTTCGATATCAGGATAGTTTTTAAACAGCTTATTTATCCAACCCTGCACTTTAACAACGATGTTAGATGCATTGTTAAAAATATCAATTATGGAATTTATAAGTTCTGGAACAACAACATAAGTAAGTCCAACAACTATCCCCAAAAAAACAAGTGACGCTACTGTTACTGAGCAGGCTCTTGTAAGCTTTTTCTTAGCTGGATTTTTTACCACTTTATTTCTGAACAGCTTTTCAAAATTCACCATTATAGGATTTATAAGAAATGCGATCACAAGACCAACTATAACAGGCGTAAGTGCAGAAACAAGTGTGGAAATAAGCTTTAAGATCGTATTAAATTTAAATACAGCCACTACCAAAAGCACATTTATAGCAATAACGATAACTGCATAAAATGCAATTGTGGTGTATTTCTTATTAGTTTGTACTTTCATATATTTTCCTTTCTCAATTACCTTAACTATTACTTTATTATACACTACATTATTTATAAATGCAAGGAATATTGAAAATTTAAAATTATTTATTTTGGTATAAATCCAAATTGCAAAAGAATATTTACATAATAGCAATAATATTTACATTTTCTGATATTGACATTTTAGAAACAGAGGAATATAATAAGACTAAAGTTAATACGATAAATCCTATGAGCAAAAGTAAGTAGTTTGATGCAAAAGGTCACAGAGAGTCAGCGGTAGGTGTGAGCTGATACATTTTCTTCAGATGAATGGATTTGTGAGGAGCGGTGTGAAAGTTTATTCGAGTATCACTCGCCGTGATTCCTGCGTTAAAGGACAGGATATTGATTTCTGCCAGTCAGAATGCGTATCTGTGAGCCGATAATTTATTATCGGGAAATTGGGTGGCACCACGGTTCTATCGTCCCATAACTAGATGTTATGTGTGATGACAGGACTTTTTTTATTGTCAATTTTACGACAAAAAAGCATTTAGGAGGAATATTTATGCTGTACCCTGCTATTGAACAAGTAAAGGAACTTTTTGAAAACTACAAAACTGTACCTGTATTCTATGAGCTTCTCATGGATTCATGTACGCCAATACAACTTTTTAACTGTCTGCACGAGGCGTATGATGATTGTTTCATTCTTGAATCTGTAGATAATAAAGACCAGTGGGGCAGATATTCATATGTGGGCATTGATCCTAAATGCGAATATATTCTTGACAAGCACGTTGTTACTGTTAAGGAGAAAGGCAAGGCTGATGAAACGGTAAAAGTCGATGATCCTATCGCTTTCTTTTCTGAGATAATCGAAGGCCACAAGTCACCGAGATTTAATAATTATCCAAAGCTCACAGGTGGTCTAATAGGATTTTTCGCTTATGATATGATAAGATATTTTGAAAAAACTCTCTGCTCCCCTCCTGAGGACGATCTTAAACTTCCTGACGCTGACCTGCACCTTTTTGAAAAGATCGTTGCTTACGATCACCTTTCAAACAAGGCTGTAATAATCCTCAACATCAATAAGAGCGATGATCTTGAAACTAAATACAAAGAATGTGAAAAGATATGCAACGAAGTAGTTGAAACTCTTAGAAATTACAAGCCTGTTATGAAAACTCCAAAGACAATGGAGGACAACATCACAGTAAAATCCAACATCACAAAGGAACATTATCTTGCAAACGTTGAAAAGGCTAAGGAATACATCAAAGAGGGCGACATCTTCCAGATAGTTCCGTCACAGAGATTTGAGATAGACAATCCGCCTGACAGCTTTGACGTTTACAGAATGCTCCGCTCCACTAATCCGTCACCTTACCTTTACTACTTTAAGCACAATGATTATGCTGTTGCAGGCGCTTCACCTGAAATGCTGGTATCAGTAGAAAACAGAACGGTAGTAACAAGACCAATTGCAGGCACTATCAAGCGTGGAGCGACCTACGACGAAGATATCCGCAATGAACAACAGCTTCTCAACGATCCAAAGGAAAGAGCTGAACACACAATGCTCGTTGACCTTGGAAGAAACGACATAGGAAAGGTTTCTGAGTTCGGCTCCGTAACTGTTACAGACATGATGATAGTTGAAAGATATTCAAAGGTGATGCACCTTGTATCGAATGTAAAGGGTACACTGAGAGAAGATAAGAAACCTCTTGACGCACTTATGGCAGTTCTTCCTGCCGGCACTCTTTCAGGCGCACCGAAGGTAAGAGCAATGGAGATAATCGACGAGCTTGAAACAACAAAAAGAGGCCTTTATGGCGGAACAGTTGGTTATCTTGCATTTGACGGTTCGCTGGATACTTGTATCGCTATAAGAACAGTGCTTTTCAAAAATAACAAGGCTTATATCCAAGCAGGAGGCGGAGTTGTCGCAGACTCAGTTCCTGAGAACGAATATCAAGAGTCATGCAACAAGGCAATGGCTGTTATAAATGCAATAAAAGAAGCAAGCAAATTATAATTTAAAAGGAGTTAATAACATGAGCAATAATATTATTCTTACAGGCGACAGACCAACAGGATCACTTCATCTTGGTCATTATGTAGGTTCTCTCAGAAAAAGAGTTGAACTTCAAAACACAGGAAAATTTGATCAATTCGTTATGATAGCCGATCTTCAGGCACTTACAGATAACGCTGACAATCCTGAGAAGATAAGACAAAACATTCTTGAGGTAATGCTTGACTATCTTGCTGTAGGACTTGAGCCTGACAAGACAACATTCTTCGTTCAGTCACATATCCCAGCACTTTACGAGCTTCCAATGTACTATTCAAACCTCGTTACAATGTCAAGACTTGAAAGAAACCCTACTATCAAGTCTGAGATAAAAATGAGAAACTTTGAAAGAAACCTTCCTGTTGGCTTTATGACATATCCTATCAGCCAGGCAGCAGACATCACAGCATTCAAGGCTAAGTATGTTCCTGTTGGAGAAGATCAGCTTCCAATGCTTGAACAGGCAAGAGAGATAGTAAACAGCTTCAACAGAATTTACAAGTGCGATATACTTGTTGAGCCTGAGGCTGTTCTCCCAGACAACGCAAGCTGCAACAGACTTGTTGGTACAGACGGCAACACAAAGATGAGCAAATCTCTTGGCAACTGCATTTACCTTAAAGACGATGAAAAAACGCTGAAAAACAAGATAATGTCAATGTACACTGACCCTACACACATCAATGTAAGCGACCCTGGTCACACAGAGGGCAATCCGGTATTTATCTATCTTGACGCATTCAGCAAGGACGAAGATTTTGCTAAATACTTCCCTGACTATAAGAATCTCGCAGAGATGAAAGAACATTATGAGCGTGGCGGCCTTGGAGATATGAAATGTAAGAAGTTTCTTAACAACGTTATGCAGGAATTTCTCGCACCTATCAGAGCAAGACGTGAGGAATATGAGAAAGACAAAGAGCAGCTCATAGAGATACTTAAAAAAGGCACACAACGTGCAATAGAGGTTTCAAACGAAACTGTTTCAGAAATAAGGAATGCTATCGGCATAAACTACTTCAACGACAAAACTTTCATTGATAAGTTTGTACTGTAAAGGAAGATTACTATGATTTTACTTATTGACAACTATGACAGCTTTACCTACAATCTTTATCAGGCTGTAGGCGTACTCACAAAAGACATTACAGTAGCAAGAAATGATGAGATAACCATAGATGAGATCGAAAAAATGTCACCTGCGGCTATCATCATCTCCCCTGGTCCTGGTTATCCAAAGGATGCAGGAATTTCCGAAGAGGTCATAAAGACATTCAGTGGTAGGATCCCTATACTTGGCGTTTGTCTAGGACACCAGGCGATAGCCGAAGCATTCGGTGGAAAGATAGTTCACGCAAAGCAGCAGCTTCACGGCAAGCAGACAGATATCAATCTTAACACTGCAAACCCACTTTTCAGCGGTCTGAAAAGCACAATAAAAGCCGCAAGATATCACTCACTTGTTGTTGACAGCATTTCACTTCCTACCTGCCTGTCTGTTATTGCAACTGACGATAAAGCTCAGATAATGGCAATAAGACACAGAGAACACCCGACCTATGGCGTTCAGTTCCACCCTGAGTCAGTTCTCACTGGCGAAGTTGGAAACATGATAATCGAAAACTTCCTGAACGATATCGCAGGCATAAAGACCACAAAAACAAAGTCTGCAGCTCTTCCTGACAGCGAAAGAGTTGAGCTTAAAAAGTATCTCAAAATAGTATGTGATGGAAAGTCACTAACTGAGGACGAAGCTTATAAAGCAATGGATATCATCATGAGCGACAGAGCTTCTAATGCTCAGATCGCCTGCCTGCTCACGGCACTGAGAATGAAGGGCGAAACTATCGACGAGATAACAGGCTTTGCAAAGGTAATGAGAGAAAAAATGTCAAAGGTCAATGTCAAGGGTACTCTTGATATAGTTGGCACAGGTGGAGATCTTTCAAACAGCTTCAACATTTCCACAACCTCTTCATTCGTAATTGCGGCAGCAGGACAGAAAGTCGCAAAACACGGCAACAGAAGCGTTTCTTCAAAGAGTGGTGCGGCTGATGTTCTCGAGGCTCTTGGAGTTAAAATTCAGTCAACACATGAACAGGCTGAAAAGTCCCTTGACGAGATCGGTCTTTCATTCCTGTTTGCACAGTCATATCACTCAGCAATGAGATTTGTAGGACCTACAAGAGCGCAGATAGGTGTAAGAACTGTTTTCAACATTCTCGGACCTCTCGCAAATCCTGCAAAAGCAGACTTCATGATACTTGGCACATATGATCCTGATCTACTCGAACCGATGGCTAAGGTGCTTATGAATCTTGGTATAAAGAGAGCAATGCTCGTTTACGGCAACGACAGGCTTGACGAAGTTTCTATATCAGCTCCTACAACTATATGCGAGATAAACGGCGGAAAGCTTATCAAGTATGAGATAAAGCCTGAGGACTTCGGTCTTAAAAGAGGCAAGCTTGCTGACATCGTTGGCGAGGACGGAAAGGGCAACGCCGCTATCACAAGAGGTATACTTGAGGGCACAATCAAGGGTGCAAAGAGAGATATCGTTCTTCTTAACTCAGGCTGTGCACTTTATATCTGCGGCAAATGCAACAGCATCGAAGAGGGCGTAAAGACTGCTGCAGAAATGATAGACAGCGGAAAGGCTCTTAAAAAGCTTGAGGAACTTGTTGAACTTACTAACAGAGGATAAAAAATGATACTTGACAATATCTGCGACAAAAGAAAAGAACAGCTTGAAAGAGATATATCAATAATTTCAAGACAAGATATCAAATACATGGCAGCCGAAAAAGAGTATCAGACAGTTTCATTTTCAAAATCTATCAAGCGTGATACCCTCTCTGTCATAAGCGAGGTCAAGAAAGCTTCTCCGTCAAAGGGACTTATCTGCCCTGATTTTGACCCAGTGAAAACTGCCAGCGAATATGAGAAAAACGGTGCGAACGCTATTTCCTGTCTCACTGAAGAGCATTATTTTCAAGGCTCTGCGGAATATCTCAAAGCTATAAGAGCGGCTGTAAAGCTGCCGATACTCCGCAAGGATTTTATCATCGACGAATATCAGCTCTACGAGGCAAGGGCTATAGGTGCTGATGCAGTGCTGCTTATCTCGGCTATACTCAGCGAGGATCAAATGAAAGAATATTCTGATATCGCTCACGAGCTTGGACTTGAATGTCTTGTAGAGGTGCACAACGAGGAAGAGTATAAAAAGACGCTTGGTTTTAAGCCTGATATGCTTGGCATAAACAACAGAAATCTTTACACTTTTGACGTTGACCTTGAAACCACGGGCAGGCTCAGCAATATAGTAGGCGACCATGCTGTGCTTGTTTCAGAAAGCGGCATAAAAACAAATGCCGATATGAAAAAGGTACGCAGCCTTGGTGCAGACGCTGTGCTTATAGGTGAAACGCTTATGAGAAGCGGCAATATCGCTACAACTCTCCATGAACTGAGAGAGGGCGTATAAATGACAAAAATCAAGATATGTGGTATGCGCCGTGTGGACGATATTCTTTATGTGAACACATACCACCCTGATTATGCTGGCTTTATACTGTCGGAGGGCTTTACACGCACGGTAGACATTGACACATTCTACGATCTTGAACTTCTTCTTAATAAGGAAATCAAACGAGTGGGCGTTTTTGTAAACGAGCCTATAGAGAATATACTGAAAAGCTTTGCACAGAAGCTTGATGTTATCCAGCTTCATGGTGAGGAAAACGCAGAGTATATTGATAAGCTCCGTGAAAACTGCGACTGTGAGATATGGAAAGCCGTTCGTATGAAATGTGCTGATGATATTGCAAAAGCTGACGCACTTCCCGTCCACAAACTGCTTATAGACAGCTTTTCAGCAGGCAGCTACGGCGGAACAGGCAAGCGTGTTGACCTTGATGTGTTCTCCAATGTGAGTATTTCAAAGCCTTTCTTACTTGCAGGTGGACTGAACGAGGATAACATCTGCTATGCTATGGAAAAGGTACAACCTTATGGCGTTGACTTTTCAAGTTCAGTGGAAACCGATGGCTTTAAGGACGAAAACAAGATAAAAAGGATAGTTGAAACTATCAGAAATTATACCGAAAGAAGGATATAAATGAGTAAAATTGGACGATTTGGCGAATTTGGCGGACAATATATTCCTGAAACTGTCATGACTGCTGTTCACGAGCTTGAAAAAGCTTATGATAAATACAAGGACGATCCTGAGTTCAACAAAGAGCTTCAGGAGCTATACCACAATTATGCAGGCAGACCGTCAATGCTTTATTATGCAGAAAAGATGACCAAAGATCTTGGCGGAGCTAAAATATACATCAAACGTGAGGATCTTAATCACACAGGCTCACACAAGATAAACAACGTTTTGGGTCAGATACTTTTGGCAAAGAAAATGGGCAAGAAGCGCATAATCGCTGAGACTGGTGCAGGTCAGCACGGTGTTGCTACCGCTACAGTATGTGCTCTTATGGGTCTTGAATGTGAGGTCTATATGGGCGAAACAGATATGAAAAGACAGTCCCTTAACGTTTACAGAATGAACCTCCTTGGTGCAAAGGTAACTGGCGTTGCAAGCGGTACTGCTACACTGAAAGACGCTATCAATGAGGCTTTCAGAGATTGGGTATCAAATATCGACACAACTTACTACTGCATAGGCTCTGTAATGGGACCTCACCCTTATCCTACAATGGTTAGGGATTTCCAGAAAGTTATCAGTGCTGAAATAAAATCACAGCTTATGGAAAAGGAAGGCAGACTGCCTGACTGTGTTGTTGCCTGTGTAGGCGGCGGCTCAAACGCTATGGGTGCATTCTACAACTTTATCGAAGACAAGTCAGTCAAACTTGTTGGTGCAGAAGCAGCAGGCAGAGGCATTGACACACCTGACCATGCGGCTACAGTTGCAAAGGGTTCACTTGGTATATTCCACGGCATGAAATCGCTTTTCTTGCAGAACGAATACGGTCAAATCGACCCTGTTTACTCAATTTCCGCAGGTCTTGACTACCCAGGTATCGGACCTGAGCACGCATATCTTAACTCTATAGGCAGAGCGCAGTATGTTGACATAACCGATGAAGAAGCAGTTTGTGCTTTTGAGTACCTTTCAAGAACAGAGGGTATAATCCCTGCTATCGAGTCATCACACGCAGTTGCCGCTGCGCTTAAGATTGCTCCTACAATGGATAAGGACTCAATACTTGTCATCAACCTTTCAGGCAGAGGCGACAAGGACGTATACTCAATAGCAAGATACAGGGAGGTCGAGCTCAATGAAGAATAGGATAGACGCTTGCTTTGAAAAGCTTAAAGCAGAAAACAAAAAGGCGCTTGTGACATTTATCACCGCAGGCGATCCTGATATGGACACAACAGAAAAATGCGTTCTTGAAATGTACAAGAACGGCTCTGACATTATCGAGATCGGAGTGCCGTTCTCTGACCCTATCGCAGAGGGTGCGACTATCCAGAAAGCTTCTCTGCGTTCACTCAGTGGTGGAACAAATCTTGACAAGATATTTGACCTTGTGAGAAAGCTCCGCACACAGACTGACAAGCCTATGCTTCTGATGATGTATATAAACACTATCTTCAAGTTCGGTACAGCAAAGTTCTTTGAGCTTTGCAAAGAAACTCAGATAGACGGCGTTATCGTTCCTGATATGCCTTTCGAGGAACGTGAAGAGCTTGAGGGCGAAGCTGAGAAAAATGGTATCTACACTATCTTCCTCGTTGCACCGACTTCACACGAGCGTGTAAAAATGATAGCTGAAAAATCTAAAGGCTTTTTGTATGTTGTATCCTCCCTTGGCGTTACAGGCATGCGCTCTGAGATAACAACAGACTTTAACGAGCTTCTTGCACCTATCAGAAATGAAAACCACTGTCCTTGCTGTATTGGTTTCGGAATTTCAAATCCTGAGCAGGCAAAGAAAATGTCCCAGTACGCTGACGGCGTTATCATGGGAAGTGCTGTTGTTAAAATTGTTGAGGAACACGGTAAAGACGCTCCTGAATATATTGGCAAGTTTATCAAATCCGTTCGTGAAGGCATGGACAACTAAACATAACAATAGCAAAGGCTCTGAGAAATGTATCTCTCAGAGCCATATTTTTTATGCAAAAACAAGACCCCGATAAAATCGAAGTCTTGTAAAGTATTCTTATGAATTTTTCTTATTGAATGCAACAACAGCGTCGTTGATAGTCTTAAGCTCGGCGTCAACAGTTGCGGAGTATGATTCTCTCAGCTCTGTCCATGAGAACTGTTTGCCGTTATCGTCAGCCTTGTTTGTGTATTCATAAAGCTTTCTTGTTACGCAGTTGCCGTCTTCGTTTGCGTTGTCGTCAGACATTGTGGAGGAAATTCCGTAGCCGTAGTCAAACACCTGATTGTACTCAGAAGATGAGCAGTCAACGATCACCTGATACATATCCTCTGTCCAGTTAGGGTTAGCGTTGAGGAATTTCTCCTTGCCATTTTCCTTATATGTTTCATCTGTGTTAGCCATTCTGCAACACTCATACCAGCACTTTACAGCCTCTTTAGCTGTTGAACCTCTTACCCACATATATGCCGTCATATCAGATGTCATGTACTTTTCATCAGTGTTAGGATCAGATGGAACAGGGACCACTCTCCAAGTGTCAGCGTCAGAAGGTCCGTTATTTCCTGTCATAGCCCATGTACCCATGCAGTAGAACAGCAGATTGCCGTCTTTAAGCGCCTGCTTAGCATTGCCAAGCCAGTTGCCGTTTACAAGGTTGTTCTTACCTACCTGATAAAGCAGATCTTCTGCTCTTTCGATATCAGGGTCATTTATATTGTTTGTGAACTTCTCTCCGTCATAGTTTACCATTGTTTTACCGGTCTGCTGAATGACCTGTGTCTGGAACCAACCATTGATACCAAATCTCTCAACATCAGCAGGAGCGTTTGAAACAAACTCCGACATCATGTCATACCAGTTATCCCAATTCCACTCGTTGTTCTGATAAAGTTCATATGGATCGTCAAGACCCTCAGCATCAATGACGTCCTGATCATACATCATAAGCGTGCCGACTGTGAAGCTTATAGGAGCAACATAATGCTTGCCGCCCATAACGAACTTATCAGCCGCTGTTTTCACATCAGCCCACAACGGATCGTCAAAGTTCACAATATCGTCAACCGGCTGATACATATCCTTAAGCACCTGTGCAGGGAAAGCCATCCACTCATACTTGAAGATATCAGGCACATTCTGCTGAGCCATGATAGCACTAGCGAGCTGGTCAAATTTTTCGCTATCAGTTACTCTTGTGTACTCTACTTTACCACCCTTGTTGTTGAAAAGGGTCATCTCAACGGACTTATCCTCGCCCTTTTTCTCGTCAGGGTTAAGGTCATATGTACCCATCCAACGGATAGTTTTCTGAGCGTCGTCAGGGATAGCCTCTATTTCCTGTGTGTCCTCGACCTTAACTTTCTTTACTGTTGATACCTTTGAACTGCTGTCGCCTGTGGAGCCGCAACCTGCAACTGCAAAAACAGATGTAAGCGCTACTGCCAATGCAAGAATCTTCTTGATCTTCATAAAATAATTGACCTCCAAATCAAATGATTGTCTGTCTTAACAACCAATGTTACACTACAATTATAAAGCTTAATGTCCTTTAAGTCAATTCTCATTTTATACAAAGACATTCAAGCCATTTGTATAATTTGAACATTTCAAAAGTAATAAATATTAAAATATTAAACCTTGAAAGGTACTTGAAAAAAAGAGAGAAATGTAGTATAATATGTTTTGCATAATAATCATCACAAAAACGGAGATAAATAAATGAAGAAAATAGAAATTTTCACTGACGGTGCTTGCTCTGGAAATCCTGGACCGGGTGGATATGGTGTTATACTAAGATATAAAGGCAATTCAAAAGAACTTTGGGGCGGTGATCCCTCTACAACCAATAACCGCATGGAGCTAACCGCTGTTATCACTGCTCTTTCAGCACTGAAAGAGCCATGTGAGGTAGAGCTTTACAGCGACTCAAAGTATATAATCGACGCTGTTACAAAAGGCTGGGCAAAAAAATGGCGTGCAAACAACTGGGTGAAATCGGACAAGAAAAAGGCTCTGAACAGTGATCTGTGGGAAAAGCTTCTTGATCTGCTGGAGGTGCATAAGGTCAATTTCAACTGGGTAAAAGGCCATGCGGGACATCCGGAAAACGAACGTTGTGACGAACTTGCAGTCATGGGCTCAAAGAAATTCAGCAGAAGTTAAATTTCTGTTAAATTAACGAAATCACTTGCATTTTGTAGTAAATAAGTATATAATAAAATAGTAAATCTATATATGAAAGGTATGATTTAATTGGAAAAGAGATTTGTCTATGCAGATAACTCAGCTACGACTAGAGTATCTCAGAAAGCTCTTGACGCCGCTCTGCCTTATTTCACTGAGCTATACGGAAATCCGTCAAGTATATATTCTTTGGGAATGGAATGCGCAAAAGCCGTTCTTAAAGCAAGGGAACAGGTCGCAAACGCTCTTGGTGCGAAGGTCAACGAGATCTATTTCACTGCTGGTGGCTCTGAGTCTGACAACTGGGCTATAAGAGGCTGTGCACAGCTTGGAGAAAAAAAGGGCAAGAAGCATATCATCACAACTGCTTTTGAACATCATGCAGTTCTGCACACTTGTCAGTATCTCGAAAAGCTTGGCTTTGAGGTAACATATCTTCCTGTAGGTGACAAAGGTCTTGTTACTGCACAGCAGGTCGAGGACGCTATCCGTGAGGATACCTGCCTTGTTACAATAATGACAGCTAACAACGAGATCGGTACTATACAGCCTATCGCTGAGATCGGCGAAGTTTGCCACAAACATGGCGTATGGTTCCATACTGACGCTGTTCAGGCTGTAGGAAATATTGACATCAATGTTAAAGATATGAACATTGATATGCTCTCACTTTCAGGACATAAGCTCCACGCTCCAAAGGGCGTTGGCGCGCTTTATGTAAAAACAGGCATTAACCTTCCTAACCTTATCTACGGTGGAGCACAGGAGAGAAATAAGCGTGCAGGTACCGAGAACGTACCTTCTATCGTGGCTCTCGGCGTTGCTATCACTGATGCTGTAAAGGATATCCCTGCAAAGAATGAGCGTGTTAGAAAGATGAGAGATAGACTTATCGAGGGTCTGCTCAAGATACCTGAGTCAAGGCTCAATGGTGACACAGAACACAGACTTGCAGGAAATGTAAACATATCTGTTCGTGGAGTAGAGGGCGAGAGCCTGCTGCTTTCACTTGACCTTCAGGGAGTTGCAGCTTCATCAGGCTCAGCCTGCACAAGCGGTTCACTTGACCCTTCACACGTTCTGCTTTCACTTGGTCTGCCACACGAAGTAGCACATGGCTCACTCAGACTTTCTATCAATGACGAGAACACAGAGGAGGACGTTGATTATATTCTTGAGGTTCTTCCACCTATCGTAAAGCACCTGAGAAGTATGTCACCACTTTGGGAAAGAATTTGCAGAACTGAGAATATTCACGACTATACACTTGATTAGGAGGAATAAAAAATGATATACAGCGAAAAGGTAATGGATCATTTCGCGCATCCGAGAAATGTCGGCGAGATTGAAGATGCTGACGGTGTCGGCGAGGTAGGAAACGCCAAGTGCGGAGATATTATGAAAATGTACATCAAGGTCAATGACGGCGTCATAACTGACGTTAAGTTCAAGACTTTTGGTTGCGGTGCGGCTGTTGCTACATCTTCTATCGCTACAGAAATGATAAAGGGTAAAAAGCTTGAAGACGCTTTGAAACTTACAAACAAGGCAGTTGTTGAAGCTCTTGACGGTCTGCCGCCAGCAAAGCTTCACTGCTCTGTTCTTGCGGAGGAAGCAATGAAAGCCGCTGTTTCTGACTACTATAAAAGACAGGGTATAGATCCAACTCCGTTCGTAGGTAAGCAGTCTGCTCCTGATTGTGAGAACTGCAATGGCTGATAAAGTTCTTGTGGCAATGAGCGGCGGCGTTGACAGCTCTGTTTCGGTCAAGCTCCTTCTTGATGAGGGTTATGACGTGGCAGGGGCTACCATGCGGCTCTACAGCAATGAGGACATCGGTCTGGATAAAACAAGAACGTGCTGTTCTCTCAATGATGTAGAGGACGCACGTTTTGTTGCTTTTAAACTAGGCATTGATTTCCATGTATTCAATTTTTCTGATGATTTTAAGCACTATGTTATCGACAATTTTGTTGATACATATCTGGCAGGCGGCACGCCTAACCCGTGTATCGAGTGCAACAAACATCTGAAATTCGCAAAATTCTATGAGCGTGCAAAGCTGCTGGGCTTTGATTATATAGCTACAGGGCATTACGCTGCCAGAGAATATGACGGAAATTCAGGCAGGTGGCTTCTGAAACGCTCACCTGACAGGTCAAAGGATCAAAGTTATGTTCTTTACAGCATGACGCAAGAGCAGTTAGCACACACTCTCTTTCCTGTTGGCGAGATGCACAAGGACAAGATCCGTGATATCGCAGAAGAAAACAAACTTATAAATGCAAACAAGCCTGACTCTCAGGACATCTGCTTTATCCCTGACGGTGATTACGCAGGCTTTATCACAAAACGCTGCGGTGAACAGCAGTCGGGAGATATCGTTCTTTCTGACGGCACAAAGCTTGGTAAACACAAAGGTCTGATACACTATACTATTGGACAGCGAAAGGGCGTAGGCATTTCATATAGCGAACCGCTTTTCGTTGTTACAAAAGATATGGAACATAACAGGCTTATTATGGGAAAGGCTGATGAAGTATACAGTGACAGCCTTGTGGCAGGAGATGTGAACTTTATTCCGTTTGACACCCTCACAGAGCCTATAACCTGCACTGCTCAGACACGTTATCATCAAAAGGACGCTGAATGTACAGTTTCACCAATGAATGATGGCAAGGTACTCGTGACTTTTAAAGAACCTCATAAAGCTATCTCAAAGGGACAGGCAGTGGTTTTCTATGACGGTGAATACGTTATCGGAGGCGGAACTATATTATAAAAAAAGCCCCACGGATCCATTTCCGTGGGGCATCAAATTTTTAATTACCTGCTTTTTTATGAAGAGAACGAAATTCTGCAGGGGAAAGCATTTCATGCTTTTTGAACACCGCACAAAAATAACTGCAATCGTTATAACCTACCTCCGCAGCGATTTCATTGATGTTAAGCTTATCCTCCAATAAAAGCAGCTTTGCCTGCTGTATACGCTTTCTTGCTAAATACTCAAAAGGTCTTAGACTAAGACACTCCTTGAAAAGTCTGCAAAGATACTGCGGTGAAAGGTCAATAAGATCAGCAAGCTCCACAAGTGTAAGTTCTTTTCTGAAATTCTTATCAATATAATCAATTACAGGCTGCAGCTGATTGAGTTTTTGTCCGTCCTGACTACCATTTTGTAGGTTTACGACTCTGTGTAGCTCAATAAGAAACTGATATAGATATGCCGAACACTGGTGACCACAGTAGTAATAATTAGTCTTCATAAGATAAAGTATCTTCTTAAATATGGCATCAACAGCATTGATATCATTTATGTGAAACACTTTAGCCTTCTCAAGCTTGATATGCTTGAGCATTTCAATTGCTTCCCTGCCCTCAAAGGTTACCCAGTGGGTTTCCCATATATCACCAACAGGATAATACTCATGTGGCACAGAAGGCGGCAGATAAAATGCATCCCCCGGCTTTATATCATACTCATGACCATCAAATATAACGTGACCCTGACCACGAGTGCAGTATATTATCTGATGATTAGGATAGCCATCTTCTCTTACAAAATGAAATTCTCTATCTCTCGCACCGATTCCAAGCACATACAAAGGCAGGCTCGTTTCATCGCTGAGGACAGGGTAATAATAGTCAGTCATAATAAATCTCGCTTTCCAAACTGATTTCATATTCTTTTATTATATATTATCACAACACACTAAAAAAGTCAAGAAATTTCAAAAAATATGTTGTACAATTGTCCTGAATGTGGTACAATATATTATATAATAAGGTTAATATACTCATATAGGAGATGATAAGATGTTAAAACAATTAACGGCTTTTTTCACGGCAACCGTTATGGCATGTGCCACACCTCTTGCCTGTAACGCTGAAGTTATAAAGCATGAAGTAAATGTTCCGCCTAATATACTTGTTCTTGGGGATTCAATCGCCGCTGGCTATGGTCTGGAAGGCTACAGCGAAAACAGATATTCTTGTGCGTCTTATGCAAATCTTCTTCACGACCAGTATGACGCTGAGCTTAAAGACGCTGGCGGCTGTAAGCTTGTGAACTCTGCTGTTGTTGGCGACACTTCACAGCAGCTTCTTGACCGCATTAATTCAGGCGAATTTGACGCTGACCTTGCAGACAGCGACGCTGTTATTATATCCATAGGTGGCAATGACATTCTTGGTCTTTTCATAGATTTTTTGATGAACGATCTGGGCATTACTTCTAAAAGCACAATGTCTGATTTGATGGATAAAACCAAGGATATTATTGGCATTGCAATGGATATGAAGGATATGTCTGATGATATGGATAAGGCACTGAAAAATTTTACGAGCACTCTAGATGATATAATTAACGCTGTTGAAGCTAAAAGTAAGGGTGAAATAATCGTTCAGACACTATATGACCCGCTTGATAATTTCACTGCAGCTGCTGTTTTCCAGAGTATGTCGAAGGATAAAATTTCAAAACTTAACAACATTATCAAAGAACACTCCACTGACGAAGATGAAAATGAGAGATACATAGTGGCAGATGTTTTTAGTGAATTCAGCGGTCACGGAAAGGAACTTACCAACATAAATGACTTTGATATACACCCTAATAAAAAAGGTCATGCACTTATTGCTTCTTGTATAGACAAGGCGTTAAGGACAAAAACTTATACCTATGAGGAGATCGTTACTGACAGCAGTGAGAACGATGAAAAAGGCAAAAATGCCATACTTATGACAGCAACTGCGACAGGCGGACTTATTGTTATAATCGCAGCTACGATGCTTATACGACACAAAAAGAAAGGATAGATCAACATGAAAATATATTTGGTAGACTTTGAAAATGTCAAATCCAAAGGACTTCAGGGCATAGACAATTTAACTGAAACTGATACCGTCATAATTTTTTACAGTGAAAATTCCGATACCATTAACTTTGAAATGCACCAGAAAGTTCTTACATCAAAGGCTGATATTGAATACTTCAAGGTAAACGTTGGTGGCAAAAATGCCCTGGATTTTCAGCTTTCAACACTTCTGGGTTATCTGGTAGCCAAGGATACTTATACGAATATTTTTGTTATCAGCAATGACAGAGGTTTTGACTTTCTTCATGATTTCTGGCACGGTAAGTATGTTGATAGCCCAAATGCTATGGTATACAGAACTAGGACAATACAAACCGCTATTAATTTCGCTAATCATAAGGTTAATCCGACCGAAAACAATGAAGATGAAGATGAAGAATCGACTAAACATATAGTCGAAAAAGCAGAGGAAACAGAAGAAACAGCAGAAATTCAGACAGAGTCAGAGATAACTCTTGACGAAGCAGATGAGTCAAACCCTGAGTCTGCGGCTATAGATTATTCTGTTACACTAAACGAAAATATGAATTGTAATACAGAAGAGGTCGAAGAAGAACCAGAAGCCTGTGCACCTGATATTGTCGAAGTAGAAAGTGATCCTGTTGTTGAAACTATCGTCAAAGTGAAAAAGGGTAGAAAAAAGTGTACCACACAAAAAAACAACGATCTCCGAAGCATACTTGCAAACATTTGCAGCGAAGAGCAAATAGAAGAGATCAGCAAACTTATAGCTGAGTCTAACACAAAAGAGGAGCTTCACAACTCTCTTGCAAAGGTATATAAAAAGCAGGCTACAGATTTTTACAAGCTTCTTAGGCCAAGATATCTGCGACTTAAAGGACTACAGGAATCCGATAATACATACACCGCTGATGAAGATAAAACGATGACGGCTCAGAAAACTGAAAAGGTTGTTTACCATGATGTACTATCCGTAAAACTTGATGAGCTACTCGACGGCAAATGCAACAAAGACGAACTGGCGCTTATAAGAGAAGCAGTCATTGACGCCACGACAAAACAGCAGCTTTATATCAGAATGGTAAAAGAGTTCAAAAAGGAAAAAGGCTGCGATATATATAACAAAATAAAGCCAGAGTATGTGTCTTTGCACAAGCTTGCATCTGAGATCATTAAATAAAGGAGTGTAAAATATGAAACTTATGATAGCGTCAGACATTCATGGTTCGGCTTACTGGTGCAAAAAAATGCTTGAAGCCTTTGAGCAAAACGGTGCGGAAAGACTAATTCTTTTGGGTGATATTCTCTATCACGGACCAAGAAACGACCTTCCAAAGGAATATGCACCAAAGCAGGTGATAGCCATGCTCAATCCGCTAAAAGACAAGCTTCTGTGCGTACGTGGTAATTGTGACACAGAAGTCGATCAAATGGTGCTTGACTTCCCTGTTATGGCGGAATATGCTTATATATGCTGTGACAATTTGAGAATATTTGCTACTCACGGACACAAATACAACTGCACAAATCTGCCACCACTTTCAAAGGGCGACATTCTTCTTCACGGTCACACCCATGTACCTGTTATTAAAGACTGCGGCGATTACACCTACATAAATCCGGGTTCAGTATCTATCCCGAAAGAAAATTCAACACACAGCTATCTGATACTGGAAAACGGCAAATTCTCGTTTGGCGAGCTTATATAAAGAAAAGGCAGCGTTGAGCTGCCTTTTTTTGTGCTTATTTTATTGTAGTTTCAAGTCCGTTGACCTCTATCTCAGGGTCATCAAGATTGATTATAAGGCATTTTCTGCCATCGACTATCTGAGTTTTTACCTTGTCAACTGCGTCTTTGCCAATATTTACGGTTATGCTTGGAGCAGAAACTACGGTCCTTTTCTCCACAAGATTTACCGCTGTGAGTGGCTTCCCGCCAGCCGCAGCGTCAAAAACTTTAGGAAGATTATCAAGCTTATCCTGACTAACTCCAGCTTCCCACAGAATGGACGAAAGTTTATGTTCGTCAATTGTCGGTATCTCAGTTTCATGAGCATTTTGGTCAACAAATGTGGAAATCTTGTCATTAACAGTAGTGATAAGGTCATAGTCAAGCTCATCGCCCACAACGCTTGTGAGGATATCCTTGAAAGTTTCCTTTTCGTTCTGACAGGTCATTGAGAACTCACAGCCCAAAAGCTCCTCAACAACAGATGTGTTCGGCTTTTTTGCGTTTTTCGTGTAGTAAAGCACTCCGTTGATATCAGGTGCACGATCATTAAAAAGAGGAAACAAAAAGCCATCGCTTGGAAGCTCAACAATTCTGTCGCATGACTCTTTCTTAGCGATAGAATTGTCCTGTTCATCATACACAAGCCCGTCAATACGCAGATTTACAGGGCAAAGAGCTGTCACTATAAAATTGTAATCTGTGTCAGCTTCGTCCTCAAACTCGTCCATTTTGTTCTTTTTCAGCACAGAATATGTACAATGTGCCATGAAAATGGTATATGTTGACACATACTCCACCTTTTCAACTATTGCGTTGAGAAAATTATCAACCTTTTCTTCGTCAAGAAGCTTGCTTTGCAGTGTTTCATACATGAAAGGCTGTGCCCCACCCTCAAGATATGCGTCCTTTGGAAACGAATATTCCAGCAGATTTTTGCCGATAGAACCGCTGAGCACCTTTTTCAGGTTTATCATTATCAGCTCCGCCTCGTCCTGCGGAATAGTATTGTAAAGCTGATTGGTCTTGCACTTTATGTTCTTTTCTGCATCCACAAATGCGGTAACAACGTGGTTCACGGTGAAAAAGCCACAATCGTCATTAAAATTTTTCTTTATTTCATTTATTTCCTTTTTATTCATATTAGAATCCTCCTGAGAAAGTGTACAATTATTATAGCACAAATGTACAGATTTTTCAAGAGACGTAAACAAAAAAATTCCACAGCCGAAACTGTGGAATTTTATCATATTAAACTGGGTGAACCTTATTCTCAGCGTCTGAGTGCTTACCGTCAACGCCGTACTTTCTATCACGTCTGTCCTTGAAGAACTTAGGTGCAACCTTAGGAAACATTGCATATGTGAGGATATCTTCCTCCTGCTCTGTCCACTCAGCAGCCTCTTTCTTCATTGTTTCAAACTCTGGCTGGAGAAGGTCAGCAGGACGGCAAGTGATAGGCTCTTCGTCGCCAAGAATCTTCTTCTGGAACTCAGGGTCGATAGCAACTGGTGTCTTACCGTACTCGCCCTTAACAAGTCCCTTGAACTCCTTAGTAACTGTCTTGTATCTCTCGCCCATGATTACGTTGAACACAGCCTGTGTACCAACGATCTGTGATGTAGGTGTAACAAGTGGTGGATAACCTGCGTCCTTACGAACCTTTGGAACTTCCTTGAGAACGTCGTCAAGCTGATCCGCCTTGCCTGCCTGCTTCAACTGTGAAAGGAGGTTTGAAAGCATTCCGCCTGGTACCTGATAAAGAAGTGCGTTTGTATTTGTAGCGAGCATTGAAGGGTCAAGCAGACCGTTGTCGATGTACTTCTTTCTGAGTTTCATGAAGTAATCTCTTATCACGTTGAGCTTAACAAGGTCAAGACCTGTGTCATACTCAGTGCCCTTGAATGTAGCAACGATAGACTCAGTTGGCGCATGAGATGTACCAAGAGCAAGTGGTGACATTGCTGTATCAACGCCGTCAACACCAGCCTCAACAGCCTTGAGGATACACATGGAAGCAAGACCTGATGTGTAGTGAGTATGCAACTGGATCGGGATCTTAACTGCTGACTTGAGGTCCTTAACAAGTGTTTCAGCCTCATATGGAGTCAGAAGAGCCGCCATATCCTTGATACAGATAGAATCTGCACCTGCATTCTCGATCTGCTTTGCATAGTTCATGTAATACTCATGAGTAAATACCTCGCCAAGTGTGTACGAGATAGCAACCTGAGCGTGACCATTTTCCTTCTTAGCAGCCTTGATAGCTGTTTCAAGGTTTCTGATATCGTTCAGTGCGTCAAAAATTCTGATGATATCAATACCATTTGCAATAGACTTCTGTACAAAATACTCAACAAGGTCATCAGCATAGTGACGGTAGCCAAGCATATTCTGACCTCTGAAAAGCATCTGGAGCTTTGTGTTAGGCATTTCTTTTCTAAGTATACGAAGTCTTTCCCATGGATCTTCATTTAAGAATCTGATACATGAGTCAAATGTAGCACCGCCCCAACACTCAGCAGAATAAAAACCGATCTTGTCGATCTCAGGGAGTATCTCACGCATATCGTCCATTGACATTCTTGTAGCGAGAAGTGACTGATGAGCGTCACGGAGGACAGTTTCAGTTATTTTAAGCTTTGCCATTTTAAATCGATCCTTTCGTTATTTTTCAGGAATGTTATTAGCCGATAACAGCAAGAACTGCACCAGTCTCAACAGCAGAGCCTTTAGTTGTATTAACGCTCAGTACCTTACCATCGCAAGGGGCGTTTACGTCATTTTCCATTTTCATAGCTTCCAGTACGCAAATAGCCTGACCTGACTTAACAGTGTCGCCTACAGCTACCTTGATGTCAAGGATAGTACCAGGCATTGGAGCTGTTACCTTGGTGCCATCTGCAACAGGTGCAGCGGCTGGAGCTGGAGCAGCAGGAGCGGCTGCAACAGGGGCAGCGGCTACAGGAGCAGCTGCGGCACTTCCGCCAACTTCTTCAACTGCAACGTCATAAGCTTTACCATTTACTGTAATATTATATCTTTTCATCTTAAAAACCACCAATCTTTTTTAATTTGATATGTTTATCACAACTGAATATTGCTGTGCTTCTTAGGCAGTCTGGAAATTCTCTTTCCTGCCATTACCTCGATAGAATCCATAAGTGTCTGTCTGATCTCGTTCTTAGCGATTATGCCGTCAACACAGCCGTTCTTTGCAGCAACAGCGGAAGATGCATTTTCCTTAGCGAACTTATCAGCAAGAGCGTTTCTTGCAGCAGTAAGATCAGAAGCACCCTTCAGCTCATCATGCTGGAGGAACTCAACAGCAGTTACAGGAGCAAGTGCAGAGATAACAGCGGTATCAAGAGCAAATGACAGATCAGCATTTGAACCCTTACCAGCAAGTGCAATAAATGCAGGACCATAAGCCTTGCCTGTAACAACAGCAAGTTTAATAGTAGTAGCCTCAGCGTAAGCGTGGCAAAGCTTTGCCATATCCTTAACAGCGCCGTAAGCCTCAGTATTATCATCAGCCTTAAAGCCCTCTGTATCAACAAAAGTTACAACAGGGATAGCGTAAGCGTCGCAAGTTCTTACAAATCTTGCGATCTTTGAGCAATCAGCAGACGTAAGCTTGTCGCCTGTCTTGTTAGTAGCAACAACGCCAACTGCAGCACCGCCAAGTGTTGCAAGTGCTGTATAAGAAGCCTTGCCATACTCAGCATTAAGCTCAGTTACACTGTCGCCATCGCAAACAGCCTTTGCAATGCCATCAGCGTCATCACCAACAGCCTCAGTTGGATCAGCAAATTCATACATTGGTACTGGTGAAAGGTTGTTCTGTGGAAGTTTTGTAAGTATGCTCTTTGCAGCCTCAACAGCAGACTTATCGTCCTCACAAACAACAGCAGCAGTGCCGTTTTCAGCAGCATTTTCAGCAGAGTTCTTTATGTTTGCGTTTGGTGCAACATAAAGCTCAGCATCCTTTGCGATAACAGTGAAATCAGCAGACTCAGCGAGCATTGCTGCACAGCCTGCACAAGTGCCAGCGACAACAGCTATCTGAGGAACAACACCTGAAAGGTTAGAAGTCCACATAAGCAGTTCACCATAAGCATTGAGAGCCTTTGAACCGTCGCTTACGTCAGCACCATAAGAATCGAATATTCCAACAACAGGAACTCCTGTCTTAGCAGCAAGGTCATAAACCTTTGCTATTTTCTTTGCCTGTGCCTCTGTCAAAGCACCGTCCTTAACAGTCACGTCCTGAGAAAAAGCATATACAGGATTACCCTCAACATAGCCAAAAGCAGTAATAACTCCAGCAAGGGAGTCACCCGCAGCAGCATAAGCGTCAAGCTCTGTAAATTTTCCTTCGTCAAACAAATATGTCAGCCTGTTTCTTGCAGCAGTAGGAGTCTGCGACGCAGCTTTAAGCTCAGCAAGAGTAGAAATTGAATCAGACATACAGTTTCCTCCATTCAAATAATTTTTGTGATAAAATAACGCAAAACTACTGGATTTTATCATATTTATACACTTAATATTATACTATTTTTTTGCCGAATTTACAAGAGTAAATTGACCTATTTCCGCATATTTTACGTTTAGTAGCATAATCAATATCGATACACGCATATTATTAAGCATTTTGCACAATAGCAAAGGGTCTCCTGACAAAGAGAGACCCTCGATAAGCGTTATTTTTTGGTAATAGCATTTCTTAAAGCCCTTAGCTCGTCAGGTTTAAGCTCTCTATACTCACCTGGTTTTAGCATGCCCAGTTTAATCGGACCGATGGCAGTGCGCTTTAGTCTTGCGACTTCAAGTCCCACAGCTTCGCACATTTTTCTTATCTGACGGTTCCTGCCCTCATGGATAGTCATTTGAAGCACAACCCTGCCAGGCTGTTTGTCGAGCACGACAACTGAACACTCCTGCGTCATTTTGCCGTCTATTTCAACTCCCGAAGCAAGCTTTATGAGCTGCTCATCGTTTATGTCAGGTCTTACTGTAACACGATAAGTCTTAGCGACATGCCTTGAAGGGTGCATGATATCATTGGCAAAATTTCCGTCATTTGTGAAAAGCAACAGTCCCTCTGAGTTTTTGTCAAGTCTGCCAATAGGATAAACTCTTTCAGGCACTTTTGTTAGAAGCTCGGTTACGCACTTTCTATCAAGCTCATCGCTCATTGTGGTAACATATCCTCTTGGCTTGTGGAGCATGATATAATAAAGCTGTCTTTTCTTGGCAACATATATTTTTTCCCCATCAAGGGTGATTATATCCTTGCCTGCCAAAGCCTTGTCGCCAAGCTTGCAAGGTCTGCCATTGACCTTTACCCTTCCCTCTGAGATATACTCCTCTGCCTTTCTTCTTGAACAAACACCACTGTCAGACATTATTTTCTGTATACGAATCTTTTCCATATTTTCTCCTTATTTATGTACGGCTCACATTGAGCCGTTATGCAAACAATTTTTTCAGTTTATCTAGATAATAGTGGAATATATCTGGCTTTTCAGGCTCTGCAAGCATCGAATCTTCCACCGCCGTGATATCCGTTCGGGCTATTTCCACATCATTGTAGTAAAACAACGCCAGCCCTATTTTATCTCCACTTTTCACAGGCGCATAAACAAACCTTGGCAGATATATCTTTGTCTTGACTTTGTAAGCCCTGTCGTTCAAAAGCACCGCACTTGCATGCCCTACCTTACATTTCACACTGTCGCTCACTCCGCCAACAACTGCAACATCAAAACCACTTTTATCCAGTGGAAGCTTTTGTTTAGATACAAAATCAAAGCAATAATCATAGAGCTTTGAGTGATCATTCCAATCATCAGGAGCATTCAAGGTAACGCATATAAGCTCTTTATTCTTTCTGTCACAGGCTGAAACAAGACATCTCCTCGCCTTGTCCGTAAACCCCGTTTTTACGCCCACAATACCCTCACAACTTTTGAGCAGCTTATTTGTGTTCATTAGCCAGCGGTCATACGGTGGGTTTCCATAGCACAACTCAACCTTTTCAAGGTGGCATATAGCCCTGAAATCTTCATTTTTCATTGCTTCCGCTGCAAGCTTTGCCATATCCGCTGCAGTGGAATAATGCTCATCTGTATCATCATCAAGCCCTGACGGCGTTACAAAATGAGTATCATTAAGCTCCAATTGTTCAGCCTTTTTGTTCATAAGCTGAACGAACTTGCCGATACTTCCTGCCACTCTTACCGCAGCAGCATTTGCAGCGTCATTTCCGCTTGGAAGAAGCATGCCACAGCATAGATCGCGTAGAGTGACTTTGTCACCATCTTGAAGACCCATGGACGAGCCTTCGACCTTTATAGCTTCGCTGTCTACCACGAACTGCTTGTCAAGATCTTCACCACTTTCAAGCACAAGAAGCACAGACATTATTTTGGTAGTGCTTGCCATCGGACGCCTTTCATAGGCGTTTTTCTCGAACAGCACATCACCTGTTTCACCGTCTATAACTATAGAACTCTTTGCGGATATCTCACTAAGATCGTCAGCACTGACATTCATACAGCAAAAGCACATCATCATGACCGTACAAATAAATACCGTCACGCATTTCAAACAAACCACACCCTTAAAATCAATTTCAAGGATTAGTTTGCTCACTTACACTTTTAAAATTCAGTAAAATTATTCCTCGTCTTCGTCCTCGTCGTCAGACTTTTTGCCAAGAAAATCTGTTATCTTATCTATTACCTCAGGTACCATATTTATGATAGCGTTTTCCTTTGTCGCATTCATTGAAAGCTGTAAAAGCTTTGCTTCACCCTTGTAAACAGCGATAAAAGCGATAGGTTGGATAGTTACTCCTCCGCCTGAGCCACCGCCGAACGTTTCCTTTGTGCTTTTTGTTGGCAAGTCGGATCCACCCGACGCAAAGCCCACTGATATCTTTGAAACTGGGATTATAGTAGTACCATCTGCGGTAACGATAGGCTTGCCCACAACAGTTTCGCAGTCTGCCATTTCACGGACCTTGTCCATTGCAGTTTTAACAAGTCCCTCGATCTTTGTACTTTCGCTCATTTTTCTCAACCTTTCGTATTTCAATTTGTTGCTTTAACTTCATTCTTCTTAGCCGCAAGCTCTTTACTGCGACGCTTGGCAGCACGCTTTTTCTTACGTCTGCCTGAAAGATATATTTTAAGAAAATTAACACCCGTGCAAAACCCTATTGCTATCAAAGTGCTTGGTCTTACCCTGACTAAGGTATGAACGTCATATCCGAACTTTTTTTCATCAAAAATGCAGTTCACATCAGCTTTTTTAAGCTTTACTGTAAAAACACCCGCAAGTATTGCAATGGTATTGAAAAGCCCTGCCTGCACCTTGCCGTATAGCATAGCCGCTTCGTAAGCGTCCTCTTTTCCAACGTCAAGAACTATCCTTGTGTCTGTAAAGCGTATAGCTTTCAGAAGCTTTTTGAAATATTTCCAGCCCATTGGAATATAAGGCTTCACCTTTTTATACTGCGCTTTCAGCTCATAGAACTTGCTTTTTTTCTTTTCTTTAGATTTGGAAACCGGATTCTTTTCACCCTTATCCTTTTTATGAAAAAGCTTTCCGGCAAAGCCCTTTTTCTCCTGCTTCACAGTTATTTTCTCGGGTTTGTCCTCTGCACCAGTCACGCTGACATTTTCATCTGCTTCATTCTTTTCTATTTTTTCAGGCTTAGCTTCAATAATTTGCTCGGACACTTCTCCTGTTTTATCAGGCGTATCATCAGTCTGTGGGACAGGTAAGCTTTCTTCAATATTGTCCTCAAACTCCTCAAAATCATCAAAACTATCCTCAGGCAGTTCAGCTTTTTTTGATCTTTTCTGTTTTTTCTTCTTAGGCTTTCGTGGATAAATGTCAAAAAACATATACCGTACTCTAAGATCAAAGCCTTTTTTATTCAGATCTATCTGTGCCGTAATGGAAAAATGCAGCAGGATAACAATAACCGCTATAATACCAAGCAGTATCCATAAAACAATTATCGTTATCATCTCCCCTCACGGTCATACTTTATTCTTCCGTATCATTCTCTTTTGTTATCTCATCAATGGTTATCTGCTCCTGCTTATCAGGGATAGGCGGCAGATCGTCCAGGCTTGACAGCCTGAAACAACGGAGAAAATTGTCCGTCGTCTTGTATGCAATAGGTCTGCCAGGCAGGTCAAGTCTGCCAGCCTCAGCAAGCAAGCCCTTGTCCACCAGTGAATTTACAACTCCCGAGGAGTCAACTCCCCTGACGTGTTCGACAAAGCCTTTTGTTACAGGCTGATTGTATGCGACTATTGTCAGCGCCTCCATTGCCGCAGGGCTAAGAACAGAGTTTTTCTTTATCTCCAAAGCCGCCTTTATGAATGTCGCAAGCTCTTCTTTTGTGGCAAGCTGATATGACCCATTAAGGCTCAGAAGCGTAATTCCGCTTTCAGCCTTGCTGTATTTATCCGCCAAAGAGCCAAGAGCTTCCTCAAGCTGATCTTTGACAATACCAACTGCCTCACATAGCTTCTCGCTCTCCACAGGCTCTCCGCTTGCAAAAAGCACAGCCTCGACGGCTGCCTGTATATTTGAATGTTCCATAGATTATCCCTTTTCTTATTTTATCCGTAGCACCAGAAATTATTGTCTCCGTCATCGCCCACAGGTGAATATCCCCAATAATATCTTCTTTTTGCCCAATAGTTCGGCTTGAATACAGTATCAGGGGTGATATCCTTAAGCTGTTCTAAGAGCTTAATTTCCTCCATAGCGGCTTCAACAGGCTGTTCAGGCTCTGTCTTCGCCAAAACAGGCTCGGTATATACATCAACACTGTCTATCTTTTCAGATATCTTCTCCATTTCAGCCATAACCTCCTCAGCTGACTTCACAGGAGCATACGCCGCAATGACTTCACCTGATATGCGCTCGGATTTTGCAGATATATACCGCTTTGACTGAGAAGCTTCTTCACGCTCTGCGTCAACATCTGCAACTTCTTCTATCTCATCTGCAGGCTCATCGTCAAGTATATTTTCTATAGGCTCAGGCTCGGGGACAGCTTCTGTCGTTTCGCTTTCGATAACAACAGGCTTATCGAAGTCGGACTCGACTTTTCCGTTCTTTGAAGCCTTGTTGAAAAAAATCTTTGAGTTATCGTCATTGAGAAATATCCTGCCAGACTTTGTAAGCTCCAATATAGCAAGAAAAGTAGCGACTTTCTCGCTTTTCTCCGTCATGCCGTCATAAAGGTCGCCCATATCGCATTCACCATGCTTATAAAGTCTTTTAAGGACATGGATTATCTTCGATGTGACCGATACTATCTTATGTGAAACTATCGGCTCGAACATCTTCGCTTTCAGCGGAACGCTCTCACGGGCTTTCTTTGATATGCCCATATAAGCGTCATAAAGGCACTGAGGGTCATGCTCACGGGTATAGGTCTTGTTTACAGGAAGCTTTATCGCCGTCCTTATAAAAACAAGGTCGCCAACGTAAACTTCACGGAGAGTCTGTGCCGCCTGTTTGCACAGAGAATACTCGATGATCCTGCCTTCAAGCTCTTTTTTAAGCTCTTTTGACTCCTCGTCATGAGGCAGAAGCGAACAGGTCTTTATGTATATAAGGCGTGCCGCCATTTCAAGAAAATCAGCGGCATCCTCATAATCCTCGTGGTCAAGATCATTGATATAGTCCATATACTGTTCAAGGAGCAAGGATATCTCAATATCGTAAATATTCAGTTTGTGCTTGCTGATAAGGTGAAGAAGCAAGTCAAGCGGTCCTTCAAACATATCCAGCTTGAACTGAGCAGCACTCATTTACGTTTTTCCTTTCATGAACAGTTTTATTTCAAAAATATCGCTTTTAGTATAGGGTCAACCCAGAACGTAAGTTTATCCATTATCCAGAACATACCATTTTGCAACCAACCTATAGGCGTATCAAGAACGCCTGTTACAACAAGTATCATAAATGCAATAGCGATATAGTTCTGATACTGCGCCATAAAGCGATCTACCTTACTGCTTGTAAAGTAAGAAAGTATCTTCTGACCATCAAGCGGCGGGATAGGTATAAGGTTGAACACTGCAAGTCCCACGTTTATAGCTGTAAAATAATATAATATAAGCGACACATAGTAAAGAGCTATAGAATAATGCACTATATAAAGAACATAGAAAAGCTTATAAAGAACTATTCCGATAAGTCCCATTATGATATTTGAGATAGGACCTGCGGCTGCCGTGAGTGCCATGCCCTTCCTGTAATTCTTAAACCTGATAGGGTTTACCTGAACAGGTTTACCCCAACCAAAACCTATGAAGAATATGCACAATGCACCAATAGGGTCAAGATGTGCAAGAGGGTTAAGGGAAAGTCTACCCTGATAACGAGGGGTATCATCCCCAAGCTTTGTTGCCGCCCATGCGTGAGCGTACTCATGGATAGGTATACACATGAAAATTACGATGAGCTTTGCACCGTAATCAAGAATTTTCTGCGGATCCATATTTTCATGACCTCCTGTCATTTCAAAACAAAATTACACAAACCACAAGTGTAATTATACACTATTTTCAATGAAATTTCAAGGCATTTTGTCTTTATTTTTAATCGAAAACTATAAATATATACGATTTTACGGAAATTTCAAAAAAAATCTCAAAAAGCTCTTGCAATTTCTTTTCAGTTATGCTATAATATTTAATATTGTGAATAATAGTATTGCATTTTTAAGGGTAAAGGAGGTGCAGCGTAATGGCAAAATGCGAGATCTGCGGTAAGGGCGTTACTTTTGGTATCAAGGTATCACACTCACACAGAAGAACAAACAGAACTTGGAAGCCAAATGTAAAGAGAGTTAAAGCTGTTGTAAACGGCACTCCTTGTCACATTTACGCTTGCTCAAGATGCCTGCGTTCAGGTAAGGTAGAAAGAGCTTAATGCTTGAATATTCCAAAAAATCGACTAGCTTCGCTAGTCTTTTTTTTATGCTTTTTAAGATACAACAAAAAAACGGAGCCGAGTGTCATACTCTGCTCCGATTTTTATTATGCAGCGTGTCTGCCAAATGTTCTCTTATTCTCAGGCGGTGCAAAAACAGAATTATCACCTGACGATGAATTGTCACTGTTCATATTGTTGTTACTGAAACCGTGGTCGGTCTTATATATCATATCATAGTAGATTATAGCATTGGAAATGTTAATTCGCTCCTCGGCATAATTTGAATAGTTACTGATATAATCCTCGTCCACAACACCATCGTTTATTCGTGCGTTACAAGAATCCTGACAGTACGTTTCATTCACAGTGGTCTTGAACAGACCCTGATTGTCGTCCATATACACTGGGTTAGGATCATCTTTATATACTTGATTGCATGACACCGCCGTTGCCACATTTTTGTAATCCGTAAGATCAAAATATGTGTTTTTCTGGCTATCATAGTAAACAGTATCTGTTACAAAATTGCCGTTTGGGAAGATAACAACATTTTCCTCGTTATCAGCAACAGAAAAGATATCATGACCAAGTGCATAGACATTTGAGAAGCCAAACATATTTCCAAGTGTTGGCTGAACGTCATACATACCCATTATCTGCTTGACCTCTGTAGGCTCATATCCGCCGTCTTTCGACCATATTATGAACGGCACTTTTCTGTTAAGATTGTAGTAGAAATCGTCAACAGGAACATAGCCCTCGTCATCCTCAGTAAGAACAGAATCAGTAAATGGATTATAGTTGAAATATCGGTCATACTCCTCTGCCTTTATTTTTGCGTCATGGTCACCATAAATAACAACTACAGTGTTATCAAGAAGTCCTGCATTATCAAGTTCTGTCATGAACTGACCGATAGCCTGATCTGCATAGTGAACAGACTTAAAATAAGATCCAAGCTTTGTACCCTCAAGGAACGGTGCAGATTTTTCCTCATACATCCCGTCCTCTTCGTTGTACATCTTATACTTGAAATCTACCTCATAGTCGCTCACACGCTCAATGTCAGTAAACGGCGTATGGTTTGTGAGCATAAGGAACGCACCATACCACTTATCATGCTCCTTGTTTATCTTATCGATCTTTGGAACTGCCTGTCTGAAGAACGATTTGTCTGACAGACCAAGACCAATAGTTTCATCAATGTTAAAATCTTTGTTATAGTTAAAGAAATCATCATAACCAAGGGAATGATGCAGATTAAGTCTGTTCCAGTAAGAGCCGTTGTTGCCGTGCATACTGAAAGTATAATAGCCCTTCTTCTTAAGCATTTTCTGGGTAGTTGTGTAATCTCTGTCCCAATAGTTGATGGCAACTGTACCGCTTGAAGCTGGCATAAGTGAAGAAGCAAAGGTAAACTCGCTATCTGAGCTTGTTCCCACGCTCTCTTGAGCGTAGAAATTTGAGAAATAAAGACCCTCTCTCGCAAGCTTATTCATATTAGGTGTAAGCTCTTCTCCGTTTATATATGTATCCATACAGAATTGCTGAAAACTTTCAGCATGGATAACTATAATGTTCTTACCCTTGAAAATATTTGTGTACTTGTTACTCTTTTCGGAAGTTTCTTCAGTCTTTGACTTATCGTCATAGAACTTATTAAAAACCTCCTCGCTTTCCTCGTAACCAAACATCATATTTATTTTCGCATGAGTGCAGGAAATAACATCGCTGAACTGATATGTATAAAGACCAAAAGTGCCAAGAACATATTCTCTGTTCCACTGCTTAGCAAGTCTTGAATAATCAGTGCCGGTAAGTGTTGAGCAAAATATTCCTGCAAGACCTATGGAAACACAAAATGTTCCAAGAGCATATCCACGGCGCTTTCTCTTTTCCTTGACCTCGGTGATATAATCTCTTGTACGCCTTTTAAGAAGTATGTACACAACTATGATCACAGGGATATCCCACAGGAAAATAAGATCCTTTGGTTCCATGATGTTCTCAGTAACAGCGTCCATTACTCCGCCGAGCTGTGAAGCTGTTGAAATAAGCGACACTGAGATAAACGACTTATAATTTGTATAGTATATAGAATTTGCCGTACAAAGAATAGAAAAAATTATGGTGAGTACAAGCAAATATACAAATTGCTTTCTTGGCTTTTTAAACACATATGAAATTAGAGCAAGCAACAGTATAACTGCTATATCAGCCATGAGCGGTTTTATCTGGCTGTAATTAAACTTAACAGTAAATGCTCTAAGAAGAAATCCATTCAGAACAGATGCAAATACAAATGTTAGAAACAAGATGTTATCCTTCAGATATCCGCCTATTCCGCTGCGGATCTTTGTTATGACCTTATTCATTTATATCTCCTTTTCAATTTACTTTATTCAGTCGCAAAGAATATTGTATAATTTTTTCTGATAAAAGTCAAGCATATTAAAACCTTTTCAGTGAAATACACAAAACTTTCCTCAAACAAGCCAACTAATTTAAGGGCAATATTCCTTGAACAAAGTATATTTTACTCCCATTGAACCTTAATGTCAACAAATTAAGCTGAAATTTCAGCTATTTTTCACTTTTGTAATAATCGCGTAAAACAATTTACATTTTATGTATATTCAAATAATTTAACTGTACAATAATCTCAATGTGCTTTTGTTTATATGGAATAAATATATTAAAATCGACAAAGTTTTTTGTCAAAAATCAAAAATAATTGAAAATAGTATAGAAATACATTATAATATGAATGTCTGAGCATAACAATGATCACGGAGGAAAACAATGATAAAACTTATTGCAACTGACATGGATGGCACTTTGCTTGACGATAACAAGCAGCTTCCCAAAAATTTTGACAACATAGTAAAACGGCTGTTTAATAAAAATATCAGATTTGTTATTTCAAGTGGCAGAAGCTACTGCACGCTAAAAAAACAGTTTTCTGAATATCTTGACGACATGACATTTATTTGCGACAATGGTGCATATGTTGTTGATAAAGGAAAACTTCTTTCGGTTTCAGTGTTGCCAAAGGATACCGTTAAAGAAGCTGTTAGATTTTGCGACAAATTAGGACTTACAGTCCTTCTTTGCGGAAAAAATGGCACATGGCATAACTCAAGAAATGATAGTCAGCACCAAGAAATAGCTTCATACTATGTAAATCAAGTAAAGATGGATGATCTCACCCTTGTTGACGATGATATTTTCAAGATAGCCGTTTTTGAAGAAAGCGGCATTGAAAATGACGGCTACTGCAAGCTCGAAGAACGCTTCGGCGAAAATTTCAACGTGCAGCTTTCAGGTAAATACTGGACGGATATAATGAATAAAGGTGTAACAAAAGGCACTGCACTGCGAACCATAGAAAACCGCATTGGAGTACGATACGAAGAAACCATGGCTTTCGGCGATTATCTTAACGATGTTGATATGCTCAACAATTCTTACTACAGCTTTGCAATGTCAAATGCTCATGAGTCTATTAAAAAGGTAGCAAATTTCATGACAGGCTCAAACAATGACAACAGCGTTATGAAAGAAATCGAAAAACACTGCCTTGCATAAATAAAACATAAACAAAGCGATCTGACCAAAAATCAGACCGCTTTTTCTTATAATCTCATTTTAAAATCATCATAGCCGAACTCTTTTATAAGCTCCAATTCACCGTCAAGCTTTTGGAGATATATTGACGGCAAAGGCATTCCGTTGAAAGTGTTATTTTTACACATGGAATATATAGCCATATCACAGAAAACAAGCCTGTCACCCTCTTTAAGCGGCTTATCAAAGGAATAATCCCCGATTATGTCACCTGCAAGACAGGTCGGACCGCCAAGACGATAGGTGTAAGGCTTTTCGTCTGCCTGCCCTGAGCCGATGATATTCGGTCGGTAAGGCATTTCCAGAACGTCAGGCATATGACAGGCTGCTGATGCGTCAAGGATAGCAAGATCCATGCCGTTTTTAGCCGTGTCTATCACCTCTGAAACAAGATAACCTGCATTGAGTGCAACAGCCTCGCCCGGTTCGAGATAGACCTGAACACCATATTTGTCATGTAGATAATTCACACACTCGATAAGGGTATCTAGATCATAGTCATCACGGGTTATGTGATGTCCACCACCAAGATTTATCCATTTCATATTGTAAAGATACTTTCCGAACTTCTCCTCAATATGTGGTATCGTTCTTTTTAGCACATCAGAGCCTTGCTCACACATAGTATGAAAATGCAGACCATCTATGCCATCAATAAGACTGTCATCAAAATTATCTAAAGTTGTTCCGAGCCTTGAATTTTTGAAGCATGGATTGTAGATATCCGTTTCGATCTCCGAATACTCAGGATTGCACCTTATTCCGCAGGATATCTTCCTGTCGCTTTTTTCAACAATGCCCTTGAATTTCTGCCACTGTTTTGGTGAGTTGAACACGATATGATCGCATATCTGAACAAGCTCATTCATGTCCTTTTCTGTGTATGCAGGAGAATAAACATGAACTTCTCCGTCAAACTCTTCCCTGCCAAGCTTTGCCTCATAAAGACCGCTGGCGGTAGTGCCTTTCAAGTGCTGTGATATCATAGGGTATGTGCTATACATGGAAAAAGCTTTCTGTGCCAAAAGTATTTTACAACCCGTTTTCTCCATGACATTATCCAAGATAGTCAGATTTTTTAGAAGCTTTGCTTCGTCAACAACATAACAAGGTGTTTTCACCTTAGAAATATCAAACATTCTTTTCCTCCACAGCTCATCTATATGAACCATCGTTGATAAAGTTTACTGTAATATTTTTGTTTTTCATTCTTGCGTCCATAAAAACACTAAGAACACCCTTGGCAAATTCAAGACTCTCCTCAGGAATATCGTCAAAGTCATGTATCATTATTTCCAATGGCTCTTCAACTTCACAGAGCTTCTCATAAAGCTTGTCGCCGTTAGCTATAGAATCCATATCATGAGCAAGCGCCTTGCTGACATATGGGTAAAACATATCAGCATTTACCATTTTAACATCGTCTATCATCAATATCATTTACTCGTCCCCCATAAATTTTACTGCTGTTCCGTATGCAATGACCTCAGCCGCGCCTGCCGCAATAGCAGATGAAGCATATCTTATATTAACTACTGCATCAGCACCCAATTGTTCAGCTTCAACCACCATTCTCTTCGTAGCAAGAGCTCTTGCATCATTCATCATCTCATTATAGGCTGTAAGTTCTCCGCCAACAAGATTTTTAAAGCTCTGCATGATATCCTTTCCGACATTTTTGGTCTGGATAGTTGAGCCTTTGACAAGCCCAAGCATTTCAAGCTTTTTGCCAGAAATATAATCAGTATTTACTAAGATCATCATCTTCGCCCTTCTTTATTTCTTTTATACGCTGAATAAGCACCGTTATCGCAACGCCTGACAGCAATGCAGGAACTACCAGAGCAATTATCTTTGCAAGCATAGGAACACCATTCATATATGCAAAAATAACGCCAATAGCTATATAATAAATAGATATCAAAGCAACTATCACAACTGGTGCTATCATTTTTTTTGTTTTGGTTTTCACTTTTCGTCACCTTTAATCAAAAACCATTTTCTTTTTGCCGTTTTTGTTTCGTGGATACTCTCTTATCCTGATGATATTGGCTGTATTCACGATACTTTCGTTTCTGTCATCACCCTGAGTAACTCTTACCCAGCCATCGCCTATCTCTTCAAGCGTGCAGTCTATAACTGATGAAAGCGAGCCTCCCTGCGAAACTGTATAGACAAGCACCTCTTGTCCGAGATATCTCGCAAAAGCTTCTTCGATCTTCATTTTTTGTTCTCCTATTAGTCAACAAGAACAGGATCAAAGTTCTCTGTCCAAGGCAGACCCCACTTGTTAAGTGCGTCCATGAATGGATCCGGATCAAACTCCTCTATATTGTGTACGCCCGGCTTTTTCCACTTGCCTGTGAGTATCATCATTGCGCCTATCATTGCAGGCACACCTGTTGTGTAGGAAATAGCCTGTGAACCGACTTCCTTATAGCACTCCCGATGATCGCATACGTTGTAAACGTAATATGTCTTGTCCTTGCCGTCCTTTTTGCCCTGGAAGATACAACCGATATTTGTCTTACCCTTTGTTCTTGGACCGAGTGAAGCTGGATCAGGAAGAACTGCTTTAAGGAACTGTAGCGGTACTATCTTCTTGCCCTCAAAGTCAATAGGCTCGATAGATGTCATGCCCACGTCCTCAAGGCACTTAAGATGTGTGAGATAGCTTTGACCAAATGTCATGAAGAAACGAATCCTCTTGATACCCTTGATGTTGAGTGCAAGTGATTCAAGCTCTTCATGGTGAAGAAGATACATATCCTTTTCGCCCACCTGATCGAAATTATAAACTCTCTTTATCTCCATTGGCTCAGTTTCTACCCACTTGCCGTCCTGAATATAAGAGCCCTTTGCGGAAACTTCTCTTATGTTTATCTCAGGATTGAAGTTCGTTGCGAATGGATAGCCATGATCGCCTCCGTTGCAGTCGAGGATATCTATATAATTTATTTCATCAAAATAATGCTTCTGAGCATATGCACAGAAAACGCCTGTTACACCTGGGTCAAAGCCAGATCCGAGAAGCGCTGTGATACCAGCCTTTTCAAATCTCTCTCTATAAGCCCACTGCCACTTATATTCAAACTTTGCAGTGTCCTCAGGCTCATAGTTTGCTGTGTCAACATAGTCTACTTTACACTCAAGACAAGCGTCCATGATATGGAGATCCTGATAAGGCAGAGCCACGTTGATACAAATATCAGGCTTATATTCTTTCATAAGAGCCACAAGCTCAGGCACGTTGTCTGCGTTCACCTGTGCAGTTGTGATATTTGTCTTTGTCTTATCCTGAAGCTCCTCCTTGAATTTATCGCACTTTGACTTTGTTCTGCTGGCGATACAGATATCAGTAAATACCTCGCTGTTCTGACAGCACTTGTGTATAACTACACCTGCAACTCCGCCTGCACCGATTATCAATGCTCTTGACATATTAGATCATTCCTTTCTATTTTATCAAATATACTTATTTACTTATAAAAATACAAAAGTATCTCTCTCAGCAGCTTGCAGGCAAGTGCTGTTGAACGTCCTGTCTGATCGTAAACAGGGGAAAGCTCGTTCACATCAAAACCTACGATATTGAGCTTTGCAACTTCCTCCACTGCGAACATAAGCTCCTTAAAAGTAACTCCGCCTGCCTCTGGAGTACCAGTGCCGGGAAACTCTGAAGGATCAAGCACATCAAGGTCAAGTGTAAAGTAAACAGGCTTTCCCTGAAGTTTTTTTACTATGCTGTCAAGTCTGAAGAAGCCGAACTTTTCCATAAAAGTATGCTCTTTCGCAAACTTGAACTCGTCCCTGTCACCGCTTCTGATGCCAAATTGATATATCTTTCCGTTGCCCACAATATCCCAGCATCTATGAAGCACACAGGCGTGTGACTCTTTCACTCCAAGGTAATCGTCCCTCAGATCGGCATGAGCGTCAAAGTGAACGATATGCAGATCTGGATATTTCTCTGCCACAGCTCTAACCGCACCGAGAGTGACAAGGTGTTCGCCACCTATCATGCAAGGCACTTTGCCGTCATCAAGTATTTCTGATGTACGACTTTGGATATCCCTCAGTGCGCCCTCAGGATTTCCAAATGGCAGTTCAAGGTCGCCGCTGTCAAATACGTTTACGTCAAGAAGGTCCTTATCTTGATATGGTGAATAAGTCTCAATGCCGAAACTCTCATTACGCATTGCAGAGCTTGCAAATCTTGTGCCGGGTCTGAATGAAGTTGTGCTGTCATATGGCGCGCCGAAAAGGACTATCTTTGCTTCATCATATTCACAGTCACAGCCTATAAAGGTATGAACATTCTTTTCCATACTTCTCTCCTTTAGTCACAGTCCTCAAGTACATCAAGGACGTAATTCGGCAGTGCGAAACAGCCCTTGTGAAGCTCTGTGTTATAATATCTTGTCTTTATGCCGAACTTTTTCCACTCATCAGCCTTAAGGTCATATATAGGGTGAAGATTTTTCGAGGCAAAGCCGAAAAGCCAATGACCCGACGGATAGGTAGGTATATGTGTCTGATAGACCATTGAAACTGGGAACGCACTGCCTATTCTTCTGTGTGTGCGCTTTACCATATCCACATAGGAATCATAATAAGTGCTTTCATGTTGGTTTATCAATATTCCCTGATCTGTGAGCGCCTTTGAGCAGTTGCCGTAAAATTCTTTTGTAAAAAGTCCCTCTCCCGGTCCAAACGGGTCGGTGGAGTCAACTATAATAAGGTCATATTCATTTTCCTTGCGGCGAACGAATTTCAGACCGTCCTCAATATAGAGGGTAAGTCTAGGGTCGTCAAATGCACAGGCTGTCTGTGGAAGATACTCCTTGCACACATTTACTACCTGCTCATCTATCTCCACCATATCTATCTTTTCAATAGTGTTATATCTGCAAAGCTCACGGATAGTTCCACCGTCCCCCGCACCAATAACAAGCACCTTTTTTATCTCAGGATTGACCGCCATAGGAACTGCAGTTACCATTTCATGATAGATGAACTCGTCCTTTTCGGTAAGCATTATAAAGCCGTCAAGCACTAATACCCTGCCGAACTCATATGTGTCAAAAACGTCTATTTCCTGATAATAGCTTTTTTTAGAATAAAGCTGTTTTTTTACACGAATGGTGAAATTAACATCGTCCGTATGTTTCTCAGTAAACCAAAGATCCATAAAATGTATCTCCTCTCTATGAATTTACCACTACGTTTATGTTGTTTATCTCAAGATCCTCCGTACCTGTAAGAAAACAGCCCTTTTCTTTACAGTATGCGATATAATTAAGTATGTCGGAAGTTATCTTTTCACCAGGGGCAAGGATAGGTATTCCCGGCGGATAGCACATAACAAACTCTCCACATATCATACCGTTGCTTTCTTCGATAGGCACTGATTTTTTTTCGCTGTAGAAAGCTTGCTGCGGCGGTATCTCAACGATAGGATTGATATATTCGTGGTCAAACATTCCTGACGGGTCTTTTGAATAAAGCCTTTTAATTTCGGAAAGTGCGGATATAAAACGCTCTATCTCAAGCTCTCTATCTCCTGCGGAAACTATAGCAAGTATATTTCCGATATCACCGAACTCTATCTGAATGTCGTAATCGTCACGGAGAATGTCATAGACCTCAACACCTGCCAATCCCATGGCTCTTGTGTGAACGGAAAGCTTTGTGCTGTCAAATGCGAAGATATCGTCACCGTTTTCAAGCTCCCGACCGAAAGCATAATAGCCACCTATCTTATTTATCTCTTCCCTTGCATAATCGGCATAGTCAACTGCCTTTTTAAAAAGCTCCTTGCCGTTGAGCGCAAGATTTTTTCTTGCAAGGTCAAGTGATACCATAAGCAGATAAGAGCCGCTCGTGGTCTGAGTGAGGTTAATTATCTGTCTTACGTAACCCTCTGAAACAGTGTCTGCACAAAGAAGGAGCGATGACTGTGTTAGGCTTCCTCCTGTTTTGTGTATTGATACTGCCGCCATATCTGCTCCTGCCGCCATTGCAGAGCAAGGCAGACCCTCACCAAAATAAAGGTGAGTGCCATGTGCTTCGTCCGCAAGCACCAACATACCATGCTCATGGGCAAGCTTGACGATGCTTTTTATATCAGAGCAAATTCCGTAATAAGTCGGGTTATTCACCAAAACAGCCTTTGCATCAGGATTTTCCTTGATAGCTTTTTCAACGTCCTTTACGGACATTCCAAGAGGTATTCCAAGCTGTTTGTTTGTGCCTGGGTTTACATAAACAGGTATAGCACCACACACAACAAGTGCATTGATAGCACTTCTGTGAACGTTTCTCGGCATTATTATCTTATCTCCTGCCTTACAGCTTGTAAATATCATCGTCTGAACTGCAGCAGTAGTACCATTTACTATAAAGAAAGCGTGCTTTGCACCAAAAGCCTCAGCGGCAAGCATTTCAGCATCTTTTATCACAGAAACAGGGTGACAAAGGTTGTCAAGTGGCTTCATGGAGTTCACATCGCACTTCAGACAATCCACGCCCAAAAAGTCACGAAGCTCTTTATTCATTCTTCCGCCCTTGTGACCAGGTACATCAAGACGCACCACTCTGTTCCTCATATGTTTTTTTAAAGCCTCATACACAGGTGCGTTATTCTGTGTTAAGTTCAAATCTATCACTACCTTATCAGTATATGTTCATGCCGCTGTATATCTCGATCATCTCACGGCGCAGACTATCTGTTATGTCAAGCCTTTGCTTCGGCGTAAGCTCATATACGTCCTGCTTGAAAAGATAATTCTGCAAGTCGATATCCTTAATGAGAAGCTTGGTATGGAAAATGTTTGACTGGTAAACATTGACGTCTATAGCGTCATATTTAGTCAGCGTATTTTTATCTATATAATCCTGAATCGAAGTTATCTTGTGATCGATAAAAAACTTTTTTCCCAAAACATCTCGCGTAAAGCCTCTTACTCGGTAGTCAATAGTGATAATATCAGAGTCAAAGCTGCTGATAAGATAATTCAGTGCGTTTAGCGGAGAAATAGTTCCGCAAGTAGAAACATCTATATCCACTCGGAATGTGGAAATGGAGTTGTCTGGGTGATATTCAGGAAATGTGTGAACAGTTACATGGCTTTTGTCAAGGTGAGCGTGTATCATTTCAGGCACATCGCCGCCTATTTTTCCTTGATTGCACGAAGGGTCGATACTGTCCTCATCGAGGGCTTTTTCAGCAATAAGCACGTTCACAGACGCACCCTGCGGCTCATAATCCTGTTTTGATATATTAAGTATCCTTGCGCCTATCATCTCAGTAACGTCGCAAAGAATTTTCGTAAGTCTTTCTGAATTATACTGCTCGTCAATATAAGCAATATATTCCTTTTGTTCTCTTTCAGTTTTGGCATAACATACATCATATATGTTAAAGCTAAGGGTCTTGGTTAGATTATTAAAACCATACAAAGAAAGCTTCTGCTCCAACCCTAACATCACCCGTCCTTTCGGATAAAATAATCAGCCTATCAAGACTAAAATTATAGACTTGTTTTCATTATACCACATCTCGATCAAAAAGTACATAGTTTTACGCACTTTTTTCATATTTTTTTATTAAGCATGGCATAAGTGCAGCAATAAAATAAAAAAGGTTGAAATCAATAAGAAAATAGTGTATAATAAGTTCTGATAATTGTTACAGGAGAAATATACAATGTTATTGAATGTTGAACATCTTTACAAATATTTCAATGGGCAGGCACTGCTCAAGGATATAAATTTTACAGTTGAAGACAGAGAAGCTGTTGGACTTATCGGCATAAACGGATGTGGAAAGTCTACACTGCTTAATATCATTACAGGCAGTGAGGGCTATGACAAGACCCCCGAAGGACTAGGCTCTGTGAATATCGCAGGCAAGGCTTCCATTGGCTTTTTAAGGCAGAACAGTGGACTTAATTCTGAACTTACCATAGGTGAGGAAATGAAGAACGCTTTTGCTCCCCTCCTTGAAACACTGGATAAAATGAAAGTCCTTGAAAAGAAAATGGCAGATGGCGGAAATATTGACAGTATAAGCCACGAATATGCCGAGCTTTCTTCATACTTTGAGGCTCGGGACGGATATAGGATAGATGTAAAAATAAAGCAGGTGCTTAACGGCATGGGCTTTGGCTCAACACCTACAGACAGAGTCATCTCTACCCTTTCAGGCGGTGAAAAAACACGTCTTGCACTAGCTAAGCTTCTTCTTGAAGAGCCTAATCTGCTTATACTTGACGAGCCTACCAACCACCTTGATTTTGAAACGCTCATGTGGTTAGAGGACTATCTCAAAGGCTACAAGGGTGCAATAATCATAGTTTCACACGACAGATATTTTCTAAACAAGGTCTGTACGAGAATATGTGAGATAGAACAAGGCAGGCTCACATCATATCGAGGGGACTATTCCTCCTATCTTGTGCAAAAGAAAATGAACTCAGAGCGTCAGCTCAAAGAATATGAGGCACAGCAAAAAGAGATAGCAAAGCTTGAGGACTATGTGGCGAAAAATCTCGTCAGGGCGTCAACCTCAAAAATGGCGAAGTCAAGACAGCATATGCTTGACCGTATCGAGCGTATCGACAAACCGCTTATGTACTCAAAACCTCCAAAGATAAAGCTTGAATATGATATTGAACCAACAAAGGATATCGTACGAGTTGTTGACTGTCCGCTGGTTGTTGGCGATGGTGCTGACAAAAAGGAGCTTATAAAGTCACTTACCATGAACGTTCGCCGTGGAGAGCACGTTGCTATAATCGGTGCAAACGGTATCGGAAAAACTTCCATACTGAAACTTATCCAAGGCATTATCCCACATGAGGGCGGCAATATAAGCTGGGGCGGAAACGTGAAGATATCCTATTTTGAACAGGAACACGCTATACTTGATCTCCATAAGACAGTGCTTGAAGAAATAATGGATCGCTATCCAAGATTATCAGAACAACAGGCAAGAAGCGTGCTAGGTGCAGTTCTGCTTACTGGCGAGAATGTGTTCAAGCCTATTTCTGTTCTCAGCGGTGGCGAAAGGGCAAAGCTTTGCTTTGCCATAATGGCTCTCAATCGTGGAAATGTACTTGTGCTTGACGAGCCTACAAACCACCTTGACCTAAGCACAAAAGAAATGCTGGAGGACGCTTTGGCAGAGTTTGGTGGAACGATAATCCTTGTATCTCATGACAGATATCTACTCAACAAGGTAGCAAGCAGGATAATAGAGATAAAGCATGACGAGGTGAACTCATACGAGGGCAACTTTGACGCATACAGCGAAGCGGTGAACGCTGCCCGTCAGCTCAAGATGCAGAGCGAAGCAGAGATAAAGCGGGCCGAAGAGGAAAAAGCGTACAAAGAAAACAAAGCAAGACAATATCGCAGTAAGGAACAGCGTGCCGCTGACGCTCAAAAACGCAACCGCATAAGAGAACTTGAAAAGGAGATCGAAGGCACAGAAGTTCTGATATTTGAACTTGAAAATGCCATATCTGACCCTGAGATAGCTTCCGACTACAGCAAAATGAGCGAGAAATGCAAAGAGCTTGAAGAAGCCAAAACCGCCCTTGACCAGAAAATGGACGAGTGGGCTGAGCTTTCCGACCAGCTTTCATAAACAAATTTTCACAGAAATCACCCCTTATGAGTATAATGATACAGCACAGACTGACATTATACATAAGGGGTGTTTGTTTTGGAGATAAAAAGGCTGTCAGAGTATGAAATAAAAGTTATTCTTAACGAAAAGGATATGCGGATAATGAATATATCCTTTGAAGATTTTGAGAAAAACAACAAAAGAAGCAAAGATTTTTTATCTGAACTCATGTTTATACTCAAGGAGACAGGACTTATAAAAATATCCGAAGGAAATATTGAAGTTGATGTTGCTTTGACAAGTGAAGAAACAATAAACATATATTTTATACTACCTAAAAACGACAATCATCACACCACTGAACTTGCCATAATCAGCTACGATCCAAACAAGCTAATATCAAAAGCTGCTGAAATACACAAAAAATACTCCGAAAAGATTATAAAAAGCAGTCTGTATCAGCTTCCTAGTGGTCATGCTCTAATCTTCACCATAGGATACGCACGCTCAACAGTTGCGAAAAAAGATTTACTGAAAACCTGTGCTACTGACAACGTGATTATAAACAAAATAAAGGAGTACAGCCCATTATTGAGCAGTACTCCCTTTGAAAAACTAAACTATTTCTCTTAGAAGCTTAACAGCCTCTGGCATATCGTTTGCCTTAAAAGCGTATGTTCCCGTTACTAAAGTGTCTGCACCCGATTCTTTAAGCAAACCAGCAGTTTCGAGATTTACGCCACCGTCAACCTGAAGTCTGATATCCCTTTCCGTCTGGTCAATCAGATATCTCACTTCGCTTATTTTTTCAAGAGTGTCAGGAATAAACTTTTGACCGCCAAAACCTGGGTTTACTGTCATAACGAGTACCATATCAACAGATTTAAGAAATGGCTGGATCGCACTTACAGGTGTTGCAGGCTTAATGGAGATTCCTGCCTTGATCCCCCTCGAATGTATTTTGTCAATAACAGCTTGCGGATCATCAGCCGCCTCATAATGAAAAGTTATAATGTCAGCTCCAAGATCTGCGTAGTTATCAATATATCTGATAGGATCGCAAATCATGAGATGAACGTCTACTGGAACAGTTATGCTTTTGCCCACACTTTTCAAAAGCGGTTCGCCAAAACTTATATTTCTCACAAACATTCCGTCCATGACATCATAATGAATCCAGTCAACACCAGCGTCCTCAGCACGCTTTATCTCGAACGCAAGGTTTGAAAAGTCGCAGGCAAGCAGCGACGCAGAAACGATAATATCCAATTGAAAGCCTCCGTTAATTCAATATCTTCCCACTTAATATTGTCCTATAATTTCAGTTTCTATTATACAACACCACTGGGGCATTGTCAAGCTTGTTCGTCAAGAGTTAATGTATAAGCTGGAATAAATTCATCAAGAAAAACATTTGCTTCTGGAATATTCATTGCGACAATAGATTCAAGTGTAGATTTTTCAGCTGATGCAAAATCAGTATTTCCCATTTGTCTTTCTTCAAGGCACTTTATAAGTGCAGAAAGCTTATCAGCCGCTTTAACAAGAGACCATGCTTCTTCTTCCTGTGGAGTTTTACAGAAAAGCGGCTCAAAGTCCTCTTTCAGATCATCAGGAAGATAAGACACCAGAGTATTTTTGGCTTTCTGCTCGATCTCATCATATGCGCCTTTTATCTCATGGCTATAATATTTTATAGGCGTAGGCAAGTCACCTGTGATTATCTCGGTGACATCATGATACATAGCAAGCAGCGCACATCTCTCAGGAGAAACATTACCGCCAAATCGCTTATTTCTGATAAGTGCAAGCACATGTGCGATAAAAGCAACTTCAAGGGAATGCTCGCTAATATTCTCATTGATCGTGTTTCTCATAAGTGCCCAGCGATTTATATATTTCATACGAGATATCACTGCAAAAAATTTACTTTCTGACATATCAACACTCCTATACTATACACAAAAATCGGGACGATGCTTTTCATCGTCCCGAAAAATTTCTGATCTTATCTTACAATTGTAAGAAGAACACCAGCAGCAACGGCTGAACCGATAACGCCGGCAACATTAGGACCCATAGCGTGCATCAACAGATAGTTTGTAGGAACTTCCTGCTGACCGACCTTCTGAGAGATACGAGCCGCCATTGGAACGGCAGATACACCTGCTGAACCGATAAGAGGATTGATCTTGTGACCTGAAAGAACATACATAAGCTTACCAAGAAGTACGCCGCAGGCTGTACCAATTGAGAATGCCACAACGCCAAGTGCCATAACTTCTGCAAACTGAATGTTCATGATCTTATCTGCCTGTGTTGTTGCACCAACTGTTACGCCAAGGAAGATAGTGATGATGTTCATAAGCTCATTCTGAGCAGTCTTAACAAGTCTGTCGCAGACGCCACTCTCTTTAAGAAGGTTACCAAACATGAGCATACCAACCAGTGGAGCTGCTGAAGGAACCATGAGTGAGATAACGATAGTTACGAGGATAGGGAAAATAAGCTTTTCTACCTTAGAAACAGGTCTTAGCTGACCCATTACTACTGAACGCTCTTTCTTTGTTGTAAGAGCCTTCATGATAGGCGGCTGGATAATAGGAACAAGAGCCATATATGTATAGGCTGCAAGTGCAATAGTACCAACGCCGATATTACTGTTTGAGGTAAGAAGTCTTGAAGATACATAGATAGATGTAGGACCATCTGCACCGCCGATGATAGCAATAGAACCGCACTCAGCAGCACTCATGCCGAAGAGAGCCGCACCGATGAATGTAAAGAAGATACCGCCCTGTGCAGCAGCACCCATAAGAAAGCTCTTAGGGCTTGCGATCAGCGGACCAAAGTCTGTCATAGCACCGATTCCAAGGAATATGAGTGGTGGATAGATCTGAAGCTTAACGCCCATGTAAAGAATATCCAACAGACCACCCTTTTGAAGTATCTGACCATAATCTATATAGTGGTCATTGCCTGCAACCGTTTTATAGTTCCAGAAGTCTGGATGATACATCTCAGCGTATGGCAGGTTTGTAAGCAGCATACCGAATGAGATAGGCAAAAGCAGAAGCGGCTCAAAGCCCTTTGCAATAGCCAGATACATAAATACGAATGAAATAAGTATCATTACGATATTTTTCCAGCCGCCGTCTACGAGGAAACCCGCAAAACCCGACTGTGACGCCAAAGACGCCATGGTATCAAGAAATGAATTAATTATTGACATCTATTATCACGTTCCTTTCACGTCAACTGCACTAAAATGGTCTTGTATTGTCTATTATGCCTGCGGTAGACCATGCAGGTCTTTGAGGCTTGGCAGTTTTAACGCTCTTAAGAACGAGCTTCTTGCCCTCTTCACTGCTCATAGCTGAAATTGCAGCCATGATAACAGCAACTGTTTCTTCTTCAATGCCGTCTTCTACAACAGGAGCAACAGCCTTTATTGGCTCTGGCTTAGCAACAGCCTTTGCAGCTTCAGCAGCTTTTTCTGCCTCTTCAGCCTTTCTTGCAGCTCTACCGTTGATAACGTCAAATATCTTGCCGTATATCGACACAAGCAGAATAAGCAGAACAAGTCCGATAAATACCACAACTAAACCCGTGATAACGACAGAGGCAACAGTTCCAGCACCCAGATCTTTTTGGTCTGGACTGATCGTACTCTTTGCCGCAACCATCTGAGCTGCAGTGTTAAGAAAATTGATCATAAAAAATTCTCCTTACTGTAAGTATAATAAAACATAATATTATTATACACCAAAGCCACACAAATAGCAAGACTTTTTCCCACATTTTTTTCACAAAATTATCTCCAAGTCAACACCTATTTTTGTTATGATTTCTGATAAAAGTGCATAAATACGCAAAAAAACTTATATATTGGGCACACTTGCAAATATCATGTTAAGATGTTATAATATCTTTACATAATAATGTTACGGAGATGATTTTTTTGTCTGACAAATTTTTGAATTGGCTTGAGGAATTTACACCACATCTTATAGCGGCGGCTGTTATTTTTCTTTTAGGAATACTTCTTGACAAGCTTGTTTTGAAGGTCATGCACAAAGGTTTGAGCATGCGTCGAACAGACGTGACTATACATAAATTTCTCACATCTGTGGTACACACTGTATTGCTTATTATAATAATAGTAATGGCACTTTCTGCACTTCAAGTACCTATGTCATCAATAGTCGCAACTATCGGTGCAGCAGGTCTTGCTATCGGTCTTGCTCTTCAAAACAGTCTTTCAAACGTCGCAGGCGGCTTTATCATACTTTTTTCAAAGCCTTTTAAATGCGGTGATTATGTAAAAATAGGCGACTCAGAGGGAACTGTTGACGCTATCTCTATACTCTACACCACCCTAAAGACCCTTGAGAATAAGATGATATTTATACCAAACGGAGTTGTTTCACAATCGACTATTACGAATATAACTGCTGACGACAAACGTCGCCTTGAACTGAAATTCTCTATCAGCTACAATGACGACCACAACAAGGCAATGGCTATTCTTAGAGAAATGCTCAATGATGAGCCAAGGGTAATAAACGAGCCTGACAAGCCGCTTGTGGCTGTCTGCGAGCATGGCGCAAGCGCTATAATCCTTATCATGCGTGTATGGATACCGACCGATGCTTACTGGGAGATACGATACAAATTTCTCAAAGAGGCAAAGGAACGCTTTGACGCAAACGGCATTTCCATACCATTCGACCAACTTGACGTACATATATCAAAATAACAAAAGTCCGCAGACGACCGTCTGCGGACTTTTTACCTCATATCTTCCCTGTTCTTATATAAAAATCTGTTCACATCAATACTGTCTGCAATTGGTAGCTTGATTTTGTCACAGTATGTTTTTTCAAGACTTTCAAGCTTCTCTGCTATTCTAAGCTGACCGTCAAGCGCACTTTTTATACACTCCGCAAAAGGACTTCCGCATAGATCACTGTAGGTCTGACAAAACTCCTTTGAATACGCCTTGACAAAAAATCTTGCTTCTTTTATTATATTTCCGTCAGTTACCATTGTTATCCTCCAGACTTGTGAGCAACCCTGAACGCTGATTTTTCAAAGCCGCTGTAAGCTTTTGCATATCTTCCTTTAGCTGCGGCTCTTTTATTTCACTCACATAATGCTCAAACCTGTCTATCATGCAGTTTTCAGACACGATAAGTCTTTTTATCGCCGCAAACTGTTCCTCAGTTATCATAAAGACCGCCTCCCGATATTATTATACCGAAGGCGGTCTATTTTATTCTTTGTGTTTTTCATCGAGCAAGGTGGTGGCGATAGCTGCACAAAACACCTTTTTCGCACCCATCTCTTTTAACAGCCTGCTACAGACATTTAGAGTTGCACCTGTTGTGTAAACATCATCAAATAGCAGGACATTTTTACCTTTTATATCAGCGTGTTTCGCTAGAGAATAATAAATATCCCCCGCATGAGTTTTTCGTTGAGCGGCAGTCAAAGTATGCTGTTCTGCGGTATCCCTTGTCCGTCCAAGCAGACGATGATCTTCTCTTATCCCAAGCTCCATAGCCGTAAAGTGTGCAAGCTTTTGTGCCTGATCATATCCCCTTTTACGGCGTTTTGATCTGTGCATTGGCACTGATGTGATGATATCCGCCTGCTGTGCGATACCATTTACTCTTAGCACATTACCCAGAAGCTTCGCAGAATATTCCGCAAAATTAAGCTGTCTGTCGTCTTTAAGCTGATGTATTGCTTTCACGCAGATATCCTCATATCTCATAAGAGTATAAATGCTATCAAAATGTAGTGAATCATGATCTAGGCACTTATCCTTGCCGCACTTTTCGCACAATATTTTTTTATGAAAAGGCAGCTTACATTCACAATTTTTGCACAAAAGCTCGTCCCATTTTATAAAACTTCCACATATAGGACAACGATTAGGATAAACAAAATCAAGCAGAAATTTATATATCAAGCGTCTGCTGACCACTGTCGTCACCCTCCACAAGCTCCATTAGCATATTTTTAAGTGCAGTATACCTCAAAGTGCGTTTATTATTATCTATCATAAAATCAACACGCTTTTTCGAGCCAACTATTATAAGCATTCTTTTGGCTCTTGTCACAGCCGTATAAAGCAGATTTCTGTAATAAAGCTTGTCAAATCCACCGAATACAGTGAGAATGACAACATCAAACTCAGAACCTTGGCTTTTATGCACTGTTATGGCATAGGCAAGCTCCAGATTATCCAGCATTTGCTTGTCATAGACAGCTATTCTGCCCTCAAAATCTATAGTCACAGTTTTAAGTATCTTGTTCACTGCAATTATTATGCCTATATCGCCGTTAAAAATGCCTGCGCCACTTTCGGTCTTGTCCTCGGTTATATACTTTTTCCAAAGAATTTCATAATCATTCTTGGTCTGCATGACCTTGTCACCTTTTCTGAAAGTATAAACAGGGGTCTTGACCTCTGATTTTCCTGCGGCAGGAGGATTAAGCTCCTGCTGTAGACGCTTGTTTAGCTCCACAGTACCCGCAGGACCTTTTCGTGTAGGCGAAAGCACCTGAATGTCGTCAATGGGCGAGTAATCGTAGGCTTTTGGCAGCCTTGTTTTGCAAAGCTCCACCACAAGATCCTGAAGTTCTCCATATTCAAGCCGTTGCATAAAAAAGAAATCCTTATCCTTGCTGGCTAGGTCGATATGCTCGCCGTTTACTATCTTATGGGCGTTCATAACAATCTCAGACTCCTGTGCCTGTCTGAAGATCTCTTTTAGTGTTACAACAGACATTACTCCGCTGTCAATAATATCCTTTAGCACATTTCCTGCACCTACTGACGGAAGCTGATCGCTGTCCCCCACCAGAACGAGCTTGCAGGTAACGCTTATGGCTCTCAAAACGGCTTCAAAAAGGCAGGAATCCACCATGGACATCTCGTCGATTATCAAAGCGTCACAATCGAGAAGATTGTTTTCATCATGTATAAACGCAAGTGTGTCACCGCTTGTATGCTTCACTTCAAGAAGCCTATGGATGGTTTTTGCGTCAAATCCCGTAAGGTCAGAAAGCCTTTTGGCGGCTCTACCTGTTGGTGCACATATCATAACGTTAAGCCCTTGCTGCTGATAAAGAGAAATTATAGCGTTGAGCGTTGTGGTCTTTCCTGTACCTGGTCCTCCCGTCAGCACAAGAAAACCCTTTGACAGTGCAAGATTTATGGCTTCACGCTGAATTTTTTCATATTGTATGCCATTATTTTCCTCTTCAAGATCAATTACTTCGGAAAAATCTATCTTATTGTCATAAGAGATCTGCCGCATTATGGCAAGTCTCCTTGCTATGTAGTCCTCAGCTTTGTAAAAATCTGCAAGCATAACAAAACGTCTGCCATGCTTATCGTAATAGTAGAGGTTTTCCTCCTCGGTTTCATCCTCGATTACTTTTTTTATAAGCTTTTCATCAACATCAAGATAACTCACCGCTGTTTTCACAAGACTGTCTAAAGGCAGGCAGGTATGACCTTGGTCAGCGTTTTGTCTTAGAATATATGTAATGCCTGCCTTTATCCTGCACTCGCTGTCAGCAGGGATATCAGACTTTGCCGCAACTGCGTCCGCACGGGAAAATGACAGATCGACGCCCTGAATACAAAGCACATAAGGGTTTGATTTTATAATCTGCTCGGCAGTGTTGCCCCAACGCTTCCACGCCTTTATGCCATAAGAAGTTTCTATCTCAAATTTGTTAAGATATGACATAAGAGACCTTGCGGCAAAAGTGGTTTTGAACTCCTGAGATATTTTTTCCGCTTTTTTCACTGTTATCCCGTCTATCTCCGTAAGCCTGTCGGGAGTATTTTCTATTATGTCAAGGGTATCGTCCCCGAACTTGTTCACAAGCTTTTTTGCAAGTACAGGCCCTATGCCTGATATAGCACCGCTTGCAAGATAACGCTGAATCGCTGCAGAGGTAGTAGGCAAAGAACGCTCAAAGATATGCACCTTGAACTGCTCGCCGAACTTCTGATGTGAAGTGAACTCCCCTGTTACAACGAGATCTTCGCCCTCCTCAACGTCACCCATTTCGCCAACAACTGTGATAAGGTCATTGTCACAGTTAAGCATAAGCACACAGAAGCCTGTGTCCTCACTTTTAAATATTATGCTGTCAACCTCACCCTTGAGGGTCTTTAAATCTTCCATATTATTCTCCGAATGATCTATTTTTCATGGCATTTCAGCTCTCTGCGCTTGATAAAATCTGCAAGTTCAGTTATATCAACACAGTGAACGATGCTATAATCCTGTTCCAAACGCTTTGAAACATAATTTATCTCGCTTTTGTCAAGCTGAACGAGGATTATTTCTCTTCCATAATATTCAGGCTGAAAAAACTCCTCCCAATAGCAGCTTTTTACCATATGTTCAAGCTCATGTGTATTCTTTTTGCATGGGATAAGCAAATATCCTCCACGCTTGCCAACATTTCGCACCTTATACCATTTCACCCAAAACCAAATAACGACCGCCAGCACAAGAGCCAGAAGAAGTATAAGATTCAACACAAGATCACCTCCACATATTATTAGTACATTTTATGCGGAAAGCAAATTTTGTGTCATATGATTCATTTTACACCTTTTTGACGAAAAAAGCAAGATTTTTATGCAAAACAAAAAAGCTGCCCCGAAGGACAGCTTGAATTATTTACTTTATCTCAACTGAAGCAGCCCAATCCTTGAACTTATCTTCATACTTTGACTTATTTTTCTGCTCGCAGAGAAAATCAAAAATGTAGTAGCCACCGTTGCCCTCTGTTATAGAACTCATGCCGTAATAATGTTTATCTCCTATGCTCTGGGTATAATAAATATATTTTGAATCCTTGCCGGTTATTTTCAAGGTTGTTGAGCCGTTTTCAAGGATAAAATCAAAGATATCCGATGCAGACTCGCCCTTGCCATAGCCGTAAAGTGCAATATCAGAATATGAAAGCTTAACAGCGTTTATGCCCACCTCGTTGTTGGAAAAGTTATCAAGGGCATACAGATTTTTACTGCTAGATTTCTCAATATCCGCAGGTGCTGTCATTGTATAGCCTGTACCCTGCAATGTTTTCGTAGCTGTGTTTTTGTAAAAATATCTCACACCAAAAGCCACCAAGAACGCAAGGATAAACACAAGAACTGTCATCAAAGGCTTTGGTATGCCCTTTTTAGCAGATGTAACAGGCGCTATCTTATAAGGCTCATATGCACTGCCGTATGGAGTTTGAGAATTGCCATTCTGCGGAGGCGGATAACTCTGCTGAGCGTAGCCGTTCTGTGGCTGACAATAAGACTGCTGCCCCTGAGCATAACTCTGCTGAGGTACTGCATTCACAGGCTGTGCACCTGTTGTGTTGCGCTTGCCAAAGCCAACATTCTCACCAAGGTTTGATGTGTCGATAGAATCCATATAACCGCTTGTTTCAGACTTCACAGCCGACCCACAATTAGGACAAAAAGCGTCAGTATCACTGATCTTTGCCGAACAAATAGGACATTTCATATTTTTTTCTCCCTCATATAATTTATGCTTTTATTCTAACATATGCTGTTTATTATGTCAATAATTTAACAAATCGATTTTATAAATTTTGTATTAATTGATATGGATAGTGCTTGCCCACTTTTCAAATTTCGGGTCATAGAAATCCTTTTCATCAGCCTTACAGCCAAAAACAAACCAATAATATTTATAACCTGACTTTTTGCATATAGCATAGTTATAAACTTCGTCGCCCGTTTTTGCACGATAGGTCATTTTAAGCTTGTTACCATCAGCATACACTTCTTTATAGCTGCTTCCAAACTGACTTTTCAAATTGCCCTTCATGTAGGTGACAAACAGTTTCTCAGTAAGAATATCCGTTGTTTCGCCGGCAAGTGAAGAGTAATCAAGGATCATATACTGAAAATCGCTATTAACATCGGCGTACTTTCCGTTGGCTTTTACAGTTCCATCACTGCTCTGTGCCGCATAATCTATTGTGGTTGCCTTTTCAAGTGACCTTGGCAGTTCAACGCTAAAGTTCTCCTCTCTAATGGTATGAGTTGAAACATTGTGATAGTACCAATATCCAAAACCGATAGCTGCGCCCACAAACAATGCCAGCAAAAGGATAAGCACCTTTTTGCCTATAGACATATTCTTTCCCACTGCCCTCACATTGCTGTTAAGACCATTGTCAAAACCATTGTTAAAGCTATTATTGAAACTATTGCCATACCTCGGCTGTGCCGAATTTACCCCTGTCATTTCAATAACTCTTGTGCCACAATTCTGACAGCAAATGCTGTTAGGCAGAATATCGCACCCACATACTGTACATCTCATAAAGATACCCCCTATAAAAATTTATTACTTTTATATTAACATACTTCTTCTTTTTTGTCAACAAATTTGTCAACAAAAAAAGCGGACAGCACATAGCCGCCCGCTCTTAAAACTTATTACTTAGCGTTCTTCTTAGCTTCGATATCAGCAAGAGCGTCTTTTCTTGAAAGATTGATCCTGCCCTGATCGTCGATCTCCATTACCTTAACAACGATCTCGTCGCCAACAGAAACAACGTCCTCGACCTTTTCTACTCTTGATTTGTCAAGCTTAGAAATGTGTACCAAACCGTCCTTACCAGGAGCTATCTCAACGAAAGCACCGAAGTTCATTATCTTTACTACCTTACCTCTGTAGATAGCACCTATCTCAGGGTCATTAGCGATAGTATTGATGATATTGATTGCCTGTTCAGCCTTTTCCTTGTCGATACCTGAAACGAATACGCTACCGTCCTCAGATATGTCTATCTTAACGTCGCACTCAGCAGAGATCTTCTGAATTACCTTTCCGCCTGAACCGATAACTTCTCTGATCTTGTCAACCGGTACCTTTGTTGCCAGCATCTTAGGTGCCCACTTGCTTACCTCAGCACGAGGAGCAGGGATAGCCTTGAGCATTATCTCATCAAGAATATACATTCTTGCTTTTCTTGTCTTTTCAAAAGCACTTGCGATTATCTCAGGTGTCAGACCGTCAACCTTGATATCCACCTGAATAGCTGTGATACCGTTCTTTGTACCGCCTACCTTAAAGTCCATATCGCCGTAGAAGTCCTCAAGACCCTGAATGTCTACCATAGTCATCCAGCTGCCGTCCTCCTTAGTGATAAGACCACATGAGATACCAGCAACAGGCTCTTTGATAGGAACGCCTGCGTCCATAAGTGCAAGTGTAGAACCACAGATAGAACCCTGTGATGTAGAACCGTTTGAAGAAAGCACCTCAGATACGCATCTGATAGCATATGGAAACTCTTCAACAGAAGGAATAACCGGAACGAGTGCTCTCTCAGCAAGTGCGCCGTGACCTATCTCTCTTCTTCCCGGACCTCTTGAAGGTCTTGTTTCACCAACAGAATATGAAGGGAAATTGTACTGATGCATATATCTCTTGGAAGTTTCCTCGTCGATACCGTCAAGTTTCTGAGCGTCTGAAACAGGGCCAAGTGTTGCGATAGTCATTACCTGTGTCTGACCTCTTGTGAAGATACCTGAACCGTGTACTCTTGGGAGAACGCCAACTTCAGCGGCAAGTGGTCTTATCTCGTCGATACCTCTGCCGTCAACACGCTTGCCCTCATATAGCCAGTTTCTAACTATCTTCTTTTGGAGCTTATACATAACTTCGTCAAGAACAGCAGTGTTATCCTCGCACTGCTCATCGAACTTCTCATGAACAGCGTCGATTATTGGCTGGAGTCTTGCGTCTCTTACATTCTTATCATCTGTATCAAGAGCGACCTTTACCTGCTCGCCTACCATTGCTTCAACAGCGTCGAACAGATCGTGGTCAACTTCCATTGACTCAAACTCAAACTTAGGTTTACCGATCTGAGCCTTGATATCGTTGATGAAAGCTACCATTTTCTTTATCTCTTCATGACCTGTCATGATAGCCTTGAGCATAAGATCGTCAGGAATCTGGTCTGCACCTGCCTCGATCATAACTATCTTTTCAGCTGAACCTGCAACTGTAAGGTTAAGTCTGTTCTTAGCTCTCTGCTCAAGAGTTGGGTTGAGCACCAGCTCTCCGTCAACGTAACCTACGTTGATAGATGCAACAGGGCCGTTCCAAGGGATATCAGAGATGGAAAGTGCAATAGATGTAGCTATCATACCTGTGATCTCAGGTGAGTTGTCAGGGTCAACAGAAAGAACTGTCATAACAACTGAAACGTCATTTCTCATATCCTTTGGGAAAAGAGGTCTGATAGGTCTGTCTACACATCTTGAAGCAAGGATAGCCTTGTCAGAAGCCTTGCCTTCTCTCTTTGTGAAAGAACCTGGTATTCTGCCTACTGCATACATTTTTTCCTCAAAGTCAACTGAAAGTGGGAAAAAGTCAACACCCTCTCTTGGCTTTGCGGAAGCTGTAACGTTAGCCATTACAACCGTTTCACCGTATCTTACCCAGCAAGAGCCGTTAGCAAGTCCGCAGGTCTTACCTGTTTCAACTACTACAGGTCTGCCTGCATATGTCGTTTCAAAAGTTTTGAAATTCTCAAACATTGTCTTTCCTCCATTTTAGAAATTTAGTTTTTTCTGTATGGTGAAAGCATTAGCAATAAACAGGATATACGAACCTCATATATTCTGTTTAATGCTAAGTTACCTTTCACCTACAGTTCAAATAAACACCAAAAGGCAGTGGCAATAAATGCCTCTGCCTTGATGTCAGTTACATGATTACTTACGGATACCCAGCTTTTCGATAGTAGCTCTATATCTTTCGATATCCTTCTTCTTGAGGTAGTTGAGAAGATTTCTTCTCTTACCGATCATCTTGAACAGACCACTTCTTGAGTGATTGTCCTTCTTGTGTGTCTTAAGATGTTCTGTAAGGTCGCTGATTCTCTTTGTAAGGATAGCGATCTGTACCTCAGGTGAACCTGTGTCTGTTTCGTGAGTTCTGTTAGCTTCGATAACAGCTGTCTTTTCGTCTTTTCTAAGCATTTTTTGTACCTCTTTCGTTAAAATATTTCCGATGTAAAAGAATATGGCAGGTAACTTTCCCACTTACGGGCGTGACCCATATTCTGTTGCATGGATATGTTGCAGTAAGCAACTCATATATTATACATTATTTCAGACAAATTGTAAATAGTCTTAACAGAAATTTTACAACTATTCTATACCGTGATGAGCCTTGCCTGCTGTGAGTGTGTTTCTCATAAGCATCGCAATGGTCATAGGGCCAACTCCGCCTGGAACAGGTGTGATAAATGAAGCCTTATCCTTGCAGTCCTCGAAATCAACGTCACCGCAAAGCTTGCCGTTTTCATCACGATCCATACCAACGTCGATAACTACTGCGCCCTCCTTGATATATTCAGCGGTTATCATCTTTGGTCTGCCAACAGCAGCAACTAGGATATCTGCTCTCTGACAAACTTCTTTAAGATCTTTTGTCTTTGAATGGCAGATAGTAACAGTGCCGTTATTGTGCAGCAACAGCATAGCCTGAGGCTTGCCTACGATATTGCTTCTGCCAACCACTACACACTCCTTGCCTGCAATGTCAGTACCTGTTGACTTGATAAGCTCCATAACGCCGGCAGGTGTGCATGGCAGAAAACTGTAATCGCCTATCATTATTTTGCCCACATTTACAGGGTGGAAAGCGTCAACGTCTTTGTCAGGTCTGATGTTATTTATTATCACTTTATCGTCAAGGTGCTTTGGCAGTGGGAGCTGAACGAGTATTCCGTCCACTCTGTCGTCATCATTGAGCTTTTTGACAAGGTCGAGAAGCTCTTCTTCTGTTGTTTCCGCAGGGAGAGCATACTTGAATGAATTAAAGCCCACAGTTTCGCAAGCCTTTTCCTTGTTTCTTACATAGACCTGTGAAGCAGGGTCATCACCGACGATGACCACTGCAAGACCTATCTCTATGCCCTGCTCTTTAAGCTTCTCTGTTTCAAGTCTTATTTCTTCCTTGACCTTGGCTGATACTGCCTTGCCGTCAATTATCTGTCCCATTTATTCTTCCTCCGTATCCTTTTCATCTGTATCTTTTACTTCGCTGTCCTCGTCGTTATCGTCACCAAGGATAGACTTATACTCTGTCTCGGCTTTGGTGTGTGACTCCTTGTCCTTTTCCTCGGCTTCTTTAAGCTTGTCTTTTTGAGCCTGCTTGCCGAATTTTTCGTCATATTCTTTTTGAAGCTCAATAAAGCTCTCACCCTTATCCTTGGCTTCCTTTATCTTATGTTTAAGCTCTTTCTTTTCCTGCTGCATATCATTATAGCTGTTATACTGCTCAAGCTGTGCCTTTGAAAGCTCAGTGTCAACGAACAGTTTGTAATCGCTGTTTCTCTTTGTGATACCTCTGAACACGATTATAAGTACAAGTGAAGCAAGAACACAAGTGCCTGCAACAAGCTGTGATACTCTTATGTTTCCAAGATAGAGCGAATCTGTTCTCAGGCCCTCGATGAAAAATCTTCCCAGACCGTACCAGCCTGTGTACATAAGGAATACTTCGCCGTCAAACTTGCGGTGTTTAAGATAGAAATGCAGGATTATAAATCCAATAAGACACCAAATAGATTCATAAAGGAAGCATGGGTGGATAGGGTCAAGAGCCGACACTTTGCCGCCAAGCTCGTCATAATGGTTTGAGATATATTCCATTGTGGTGTTGCTTATCATGCCCCAAGGAAGCTTGGTATTTGCACCGAAGGCCTCCTGATTGAAGAAGTTGCCCCAACGTCCGATACACTGACCGATAAGAAAACATGGTGCGACCACATCAAGAAGCGCAGTAAGCTTCAGCTTTCTTACTTTTGCTATAATTCCGCCCACGATTATCGCACCGATAAGTCCGCCGTAGATAGCAAGACCTCCGTCACGAATATCGAAAAACTCTGAGAATTTCATGCCCTCTGTATTAAAGATGATATAATAAAATCTTGCGCCAAAGATAGCTCCAATAAGTCCGCCGATAACGGAATCTGTCGCTCTATCAGGGTCGATGCCTACGGTCTTCATTCTTCTGAAGCCGTATATCATCGCAAGAAGAATACCGATGGTTATTAAAAAACCATACCAATATATTTTGAAATTCGTACCTGGCACTGTAAAAAGCACTCTGTCGATATCAATACCCTCTTTGAAGATATTGTCACCCTTTCCGAAATTGGGGAAATAAACTCTGTTCGGAAACTCTCTGAGTTTTTCCCTTATTGCGTCATTTGCCGAAGAGTCGGCAAGAAACTGCAATGCTGTCATAAATTTATCATTCCTTTCACTGAGTCTGTGGCTCAAAATACCTATTTATTATCTACCACGGAGATAGACGACTTTTCAGGGTCGAACATTTCTCTTACGGCGTTTTCGCAATCCTCCACAGTCATTTCTGCAAGAACCTGTGCTTCATAGAAAGCGTCGGAGTTTTCAAAATAGCTTTCTGCAAGATAATCTGCTGCTCTTTCAGGATTATTCATTCCTCTTACTATTTCGCCGTACATAGAACGCTTTATCATATCAAACTGCGACTTGTCAAAGCCCTCTGTCTTTACACGTTCTATCTCCGCTAGATAACGGCGATAAAGCTCTTCGGGGTCATGGGATTCACCTGATATTATTGGAGAGAATACTCCGCCGCTTGTGAAAACTTCCACGCCGAACTGCGAATTTATCAGTCCGTCGTCAAAAAGCTGCTTATAAAGTGGCGAAGACGAGCCTATAAGCAGATGAAGCGCAACTGACGCTGTTCCAGCCTTTTTGAAAAGTTCTCTGCCCTCATAAGGCTTGCACTTGAAGCCGATATTGAAAAGTGGCAGACCCACAGGGAAGCTCTGAAATATCTTTTTCTGCGCTACATTCTCAGGCTCATCAGGAAGCTTTGTTTCAAGCTCCATATTCTCGCATGGCTTCAACATTTTATCGCATATTTCCATGACCTTATCCTCGTCAACATTTCCTGCAATGGCAAGGACCATATTGTGAAGATTATAGAAAGTGTAGTAACACTTATAAAGAAGATCAGGGGTTATCTCAGCAATAGTATCAACAGTTCCTGCAATATCTATCTTTATAGGGTGGTTTACATACAGAGCTTTCAGCAGATTATAAAAACACTGTCTTTCAGGAGAATCTGCACACATTTTTATTTCCTGACCGATTATTCCCTGTTCCTTAGCCACAGATTGCTCTGTAAAATATGGCTTCTGAACAAAGTCAAGAAGTATTTCAAGAGAATCCTCCCAGTTTTCCGAGCAACTGAACGTATATGCCGTTTCATCAAAAGACGTGAAAGCGTTTGCGTTGGCACCAGTTTTTGCATATAAGTCAAAAACATCTGTGTCTTCGTTTTCAAAAAGCTTATGCTCAAGAAAATGGGCTATGCCCTCTGGCACAGTGATGAAATCTTTGCTGTCCTTGGTCTTAAAACAGTTGTAAATCGAGCCGTACTTTGTGGCAAATATGGCTTCTGTAGTTGTGAAGCCCTCCATTTTCCACACAAGCACGTCAAGTCCTGATGGGTGATGAAAAACGCTGTAGCTCTCGCCCAGTCGCTCGCTCTTTACGATCTCCTTATTCATCACAGTCCTCCTCTTCCTCGCCCCTGATCACGAAAACAGTATCAGGCTTAAAAGTCTTTGCACATCTTATTATGTCCTCACGAGTAAGCTTTGCTATCCGCTCATTTATCTCCTCAGGGGTGAAAGCTGTGTTTCGTGTGTTCTGTGCAGCATACCAACCCATGATATCATATATGCTGTCATAATTTGACTTAAAGCCTCCGCAAAGAGATTTCTTTGTGTTTTCAAGCTCCTCATCGGTGAAGTCGCCATTACATATGGCTTCGAGCTGTTCTTCGATAGATTTTTTTGCCTTTTCTATGTTACAGCTTTCAACGCCACTATCGATAAAAAGAGTGCCCTTTCTGTCGGCATATGCGGAAGAACAATAATAGCAAAGGCTGAGCTTCTCTCTCACATTTGCAAAAAGCTTTGAAAAAGGCGTTGCTCCGAGAAGCATACAGAAAAGCTTTGCGGTGTAGATATCCTCATAATCAGACTTGAATGCCATGACCATTTTGCTTTGGCTTACCTGCATTTTAAGCTCTCTATAAACAGGCTCCGCCTTTGCAGGTGAATTGTGTCTGTAGTCTATTTTCTCCACAGGCGAAACTCTTTCGAGGGCAGCCATTTCATCTCTTATAAGATTTTCAGCCGCAACAGTGTTTCCACCGCCTGATATGGTTATCTCTATCTTTGCACTTTCAAGAAGCTTTTTGTGTTGTCTTAACAAATCCTCCTGAGTTATGTTCTCAGCAAGCTCCACAGTTCCAATTGCAGACACAGCCGCAGGTTCGCCCTCAAATATGACCTTTTTCGCCTGCAAAAGTGCATAGCCACGCTTGTCATTGACAGTTGCAACAATAGCGTCGATAAGCTCCTGCTTTCTCAAAGTAAAATACTTCTCACAGAACTTTCCATCAACAAGGTGCGGTCTTATAAGACAATTGAGAAGCTGTCTTACAACCTGAACGGATATTACTTCGCCGTCTATAGTATAATCGTCGCCGATAAAGCTCGCAGACAGTCCCACAGACTGATAGTCGCCTATAGTGCCACAGTTAGTACCTATGCTCGAACCATACAGCCCGGTGAGTGTGGAAGTAAGCTTTGTTCGTGAAGGTATCTCTGCATTCGATGTCACAAGCACTGTTTGTAGCATTGCATTGACGCAGGCTGTTTTTTCGTTCAGCGGTGATATAAATGCTATCTTCACGCAGTTTGACTTGAATTTCTTGTCATATATTCTTGTAAGAGATATCCCTCTGCCGAGTTCTTCCCTACTATAAGATACAGCCATTTGATTACTCCTTCAAGCGTTTTCACGCTAAAATTTTTCGTGATAACACGATAATAATATAGTATATCACATTCCTGTGCAGATTTCCATACTTTTCACAAGAATTTCATAAATACACTTATTCTATTACCGTATAAATGAAATTTTCCCAGTGAAGCATTGTTCCCTCGTCTGTTTCGTCAGGCAAAAGCGCTCTTGCCATAAGAAGATCTTCGCCTGTGTCCACATTGAGAAGATGTGCATAATCGCCGTCAATTTTTGTTACCTTATATGTTCTTGGCTCCATTTTTATTCTCCTTTTCTATCCATAAATACCACGTTTTCAGCACCCAGTCTGTTTTCAAGTTCGACGAGCAGTTCAGGACACATTTTCACAGCATGAACAGACTTTATGCCTGTCATTTTGCGTATATCGCTGAAAAACACCGCAAACTTTGAACCAGTCTGTGCTCTGTATTTTTCGGCTATAGTTCTAACAGCCTTTATGCCCTCTGCATCTCTTGAAACAAGCCTTACGCAAATATCCCTTTGAAGCTGTAATGAGCAAAATCTATCGACAGGCTCGAGCATATCCGCAAGTATCTTAGGTTCTTCTTCCTCTTTGCATGATATCTTGCCTTTGATGTGTAGAAGCGCTCTGTCTTTTATAAGGCCTCCCATAGTTTGAAAAACTGACGGAAAAACCACTATCTCTAATGTTCCGAACTTGTCTTCAAGCTCCACAAAACACATCATATCGCCTTTTTTGGTCTTTAGCATTTTTCTGCCCCTGACCATTCCTGCATAGTCTACTTCCGCCCCATCAGCGAAACGTTTATCAGCCATTCCGCCATCGTCTGTACAGGCTTTTATGAGCTGTGCAGAGGTGACGCACCTTGTGGCTGAAATCACACACTCAAAGCGGTCTATAGGGTGGGCGGATATATACATACCAAGAGCTTCATGCTCAAATTCAAGAAGCTGCTGTTCGTCAAACTCGCCGCAGCGTTCTATCTTCTTTTCCATTGGCAAAGCAGCACCCATGCCAAACAAATCAAGTTGACCCTCAATCACACTTCCGTCTGACCGAGTTACGCTTTTCATTATGTCCTCACAAGCATTGAGATGTTCACGTCTAGTGTATCCAAAACCATCAAAAGCTCCACTCTTTATAAGTGCTTCCACTGTTCTCAGGTGGATATCTCTGCCCGAAACTCGTGTACAAAAGTCTTGAAGCGAACGGAACGCTCCACCTGATTTACGCTCAGAAACTATCCTGTCGATAGCCCCCTCACCAAGCGACTTAACCGCAAGAAGTGCAAAGCGTATTCCCTCAGGCTCTGCCACAAAACCGCTTTCGCTCTTATTTATATCCAGCGGCAAAATTTTAACGCCACTTTTGCCAACATCTGCGATATATCCGTAAAGCTTGTCTGTGCTGTCAAGAAGCGTGATAGTCATAAGTGCCGCCATGTATTCTTTATAGAAATGACATTTTAAATACGCTGTCTGATATGCGATAGTTGCATAAGCCGCCGCATGGGATTTGTTAAAGGCATAGCTTGCAAAAGAGGTCATTTCGTCAAATATCTCATTGGCAACATTAGCGGGCACACCGTTTGCCACTGCACCACAGCACTGCCCTTTCTCGCCGTAGATAAACGCTTTTCGCTCGTTTTCCAAAACAGCCGCTTTCTTTTTAGCCATTGCTCGCCTTACGATATCCGCTCTGCCGTATGAATATCCTGCGAGCGTGCGGAATATCTGCATTACCTGCTCCTGATAAACTATACAGCCGTATGTCACTTCAAGTATGCCTTTGAGCAATGGGTGCTTATACACTATCCTGTCAGGTTCATGGCGGTTTCGGATATATGTTGGTATCGAGTCCATAGGTCCTGGGCGGTAAAGAGAGATAACAGCGATAAGGTCCTCTAATCTTTCAGGGCGAAGCTTCATGACAGTCGCAGTCATTCCTGCACTTTCAAACTGGAAAACGCCCTCCGTTTTGCCCTGTGAAAGCATTTCATATACCTTCTTGTCATCAAGAGGTATCTTCTCCAAGTCAAAATCAGGGTGAGTTTCTATCACCTGCTTTCGGCAGTGGTCTATAATGGTAAGGTTGCGGAGTCCAAGAAAATCAATTTTAAGAAGTCCCAATCGTTCAAGCACTGTCATTGTATACTGTGTGGAAACTTGTCCGTCACGAGAATAGAGAGGAACGTAAAAGTCAACCGGCTCTTTTGTGATAACAACGCCTGCTGCGTGGGTAGATACATTTCGTGGCATACCCTCGACGCTCATGGCAATATCAAGAAGTTGTCGTATCTTCATATCAGTCTTATAAAGGGAACTAAGCTCAGGTATATTCTCTATGGAATATTTAAGTGGCTGACCTCTAGGTATCTTCTTTGCAAGCATATCTCCTGTCTGATAAGGCAGACCCATTGCTCTTGCCACATCTCTCACTGCCTGCTTTGCCGCAAGCGTGCCAAAAGTCGCAATCTGCGCCACATGGTCAGAACCGTATTTCTCCACAACGTAATCAATAACACGCTGTCTGCCTTCCATGCAGAAATCTATATCAAAGTCAGGCATGGAAACTCTTTCTGGATTAAGAAAACGTTCAAAAAGCAGGTCATATTTTAGCGGGTCTATACCCGTTATGCCTATGCAATAAGCACACAGACTTCCTGCACCTGAACCACGTCCGCAGCCAACAGGTATACCATGGGTCTTTGCATAATGCACGAAATCCCATACGATGAGATAATAGTCAGTATATCCCATTCTCGTTATAACGTCAAGCTCATAGTCAACACGTTTCAAAGCCTCTTTTGTAGGATTTTCATAACGTTTATAAAGCCCTTTCATGCACATATCGCGAAGAAACTTTTCGTTATCTGAAACACCGTCTATATGGAAATACGGAAGCTTTGTTTTGCCAAACTCAAAGCTTACATTACATCTGTCAGCTATCTTTACTGTATTCTCCAGCGACTCAGGCTGAGAGGGAAAAAGCTCTGCCATTTCTTCTGCTGACTTTACATAAAACTCGTTTGTCGGAAATTCAAGCCTGCTTGGGTCGTCTAGTGTCGTGCCTGTTGAGATACACATTAGCACACGTTGCGCATTAGCGTCTGAACGTCTGAGATAGTGTGCGTCATTAGTGCACACCATCGGTATTCCTGTTTCTCGTGAAAGCTTTATAAGCATAGGCAATATTCTCTGCTGGTCTGCAAACTTATGATTTTGAAGCTCTATAAAGTAATTATCCCTGCCAAATATATCACGATATTTAAGAGCAGTCTGCTTTGCAGCCTCATAATCGCCATTGGTAAGCTTTCTTGGTATCTCACCCGCAAGACAAGCCGACAAGCAGATAAGCCCCTTGTGGTATTTTTCAAGCAGCTCTATATCCACTCTAGGCTTGCTGTAAAAGCCCTCTGTATATGCCGCCGACACAAGCTTTATAAGATTTTGATAACCCTCGTTGTTTTCGCACAGAAGCACAAGGTGATATGGCGAGCTATCTATTTTCGCTAGCTTGTCAAATCGTGTTCTTGGTGCAACATACACCTCACAGCCTATTATAGGCTTTATGCCCTGAGCAAGACACTCGTTGTAAAACTCCACTGCTGCGAACATATTTCCATGGTCTGTGACCGCAACTGCTTTCTGTCCAAGCTCCTTTACACGCAAAACAAGCTCCTTGATACGGCAGGCGCCGTCAAGGAGCGAATATTCACTATGAAGATGTAGATGTACAAACTCAGGCATTTTTATTCCTCTTTCAGTGCAAGACCTTTTTCAACTCTTATCCTGTCAGCTATCTCTGCTATCTTCTGCAATCTATGGTTTGCCCCCGAACGTGAGATAGGAGGATCTATGGCTGCACCAAGATCTTTAAGATTGAAGTCAGGATTATTATATCTAAGCTCAGCTATCTCCTGCAAATTATCAGGAAGAGAATAAAGCCCCACTGTCTCGTCTATAAGCTCGATATCGCTTATCTGCTTTTCCGCTGCTTTCAGCGACTTCTCTATATTGGCATTATCGCAGTTCACCGCTCGGTTTATCTTGTTGCGCATATCTTTCATCATTTTTACGTTCATAAGTTCAAGCGAACACATAGGCGCACCCATAAGAGTAAGCATATCTATGATATTCTCAGACTCTTTTATGTAAACTATCTGTGCGTTCTTACGTTCAACGTGCTTTGGAGTGATATCGTAATTATCTATAAGCAGCATACCAAAATCATTGCAAAGCTCTATCGTTGGCATAACGAACTCCATATGATATTTTTTCTCAGGATTGTTCACCGAACCGCAGGCAAGAAATATACCAGCCACGAGCTGTGGATAAAACTTCTCTTTAGGCAGGTCAGCTTCTTCCAAACGCCTGCTCTTATCCATTCTGAAATAGTCAAGAAGTGTGAGCCTGTCCTCACGCTCAGGAATATCCAAAGCATAAAGCACAACGCCGTTTCGCTTTTTCTGCTCTGTGACTAACACTGCGTTTTCATTACCAGTTATCCTGCCAGTGTTCAACACGAAAAAGTCCGCTACCGCTTTGTTTTCAGTGAGAAAAGATATCTCATCATCTGACAGACAGTTACAATACGTGAGCATACCCATCATGCACACGTCAGCCTTTGGCTTTGAATTTATCTTGCTGATTATTTCTTCTTTTGCTCTATATGAAAAGGATACGTCCTCCAACTTTCAAACCGCCTTACTGATTATTTATATCTCTGTGTGTTATTCTTATCCTGTGACCTTGCTTTCTCAGATGCTCCGCAACTGCTTCTGCAAAGGTAACGCTCCTATGCTTTCCGCCCGTACAGCCGAACGCTATAACAAGCTGTGACTTGCCCTCTTTTTCGTAAAGAGGTATGAGATAGTCGATAAGATCTGTTAGCTTGCCTAGAAGCACTTTGGCTTCGTCAAAGCTCAAAACATAATCATAAACGTCTTTGTCAAGACCTGTTTTGTTCTTAAGCTCAGGTACATAAAACGGATTAGGCAGACACCTTACGTCAAATACAAGGTCGCCCTCGCTCATTGCACCGAACTTGAACCCGAACGACTGAACGTCAATATGCATAAACTCGTTGTTTCCAAGAAATATGGAATAAAGCCTTTCCTTAAATTGAGCTGTTGAGCTTCTGGACGTGTCTATATAAAAATCAGCCTGTGCTTTTATAGGTCTTAATATCTCACGCTCAGTTTCAATAGCTTTTCTTATGTTTCCATATGACACCTCGTCAAGAGGGTGCTTTCTTCTTGTTTCCTTGTATCTTCTCACGATAACGTCATCTGAGCTGTCAAGGAAAAGTATTTTAAGACTCACGCCCTCGCCCTGAAGCTGCTTTACTGTGTCTTGAAGCTTCAGAAAAAGGTCGCCGCCTCTTATATCAACAACAAACGCTACCTTGTCTATTTTTCCGTCAGACTGACTGCATATGTTTGCAAACTTTGGGATAAGCTCAGGCGGCATATTATCAACGCAGTAATATCCTATATCTTCAAGCACATTCACGGCACTTGATTTTCCCGATCCTGACATACCAGTAATTATCACAAACTGCATAACGTTCATTCCTTTCTTACAAAGCTGAAAAAAATCATCACTTATTGATCCCTATTTAAATTATTCCTTGTAAGGTATTATCTTTACCTCACATTCAAGAAGATAGCCTGTCTGCTCTTTGACAATGTGCTGAACGTGTCTTATCACCGACATAATATCCTCAGTTGTTGCACCACCCTTGTTCACCACAAAACCGCAGTGCTTTTCAGACACCTGTGCTCCTCCCACTGTGTATCCCCTCAGACCACAGTCCTCAATGAGCTTTCCTGCAAACTGTCCCTCAGGTCTTTTAAAAGTCGAGCCTGCACTTGGATATTCAAGTGGCTGTTTTGAACGGCGTCTGCCCATAAGCTCCACCATTTTGTCCTGTATATCGTCATACGCTCCTGCCTCAAGTCTGAACACTCCTGAGGTTATGACTTCACCGTTTTTCTGATAGCAGCTGCTGCGATAAGCAAGAGCCATTTTATTTGCCTCTGTAGTATGTACAGTACCGTCTGCCCTCACGGAGTTCGCAGAGGTTATAACGTTTTTTATCTCCCCGTCATAAGCACCTGCGTTCATATATATAGCACCGCCCACAGTTCCCGGTATGCCATAGGCAAACTCAAGTCCTGTGAGGTTATGCTCAAGAGCGAATCTGCACAGCTTTATAAGGCTGCACCCAGCCTCGGCGTATATGGTGTTTTCGTTCATCATTTTTATCTCGTCCACTGACTGACCCATGAGGAACACCACGCCCTCGTAGCCCTTATCGTCAAATAAAAGATTTGAGCCATTTCCAACAACAATATATCTTACGTTCCATTCGTGTGCGGCTCTAACAAGTTTTGCAAGGCTTTCCTCTGAGCTTATATCCACCATTGCAGTACACGTTCCGCCTGTGCGGAATGTGGTATGCTTTGAAAGCGGCTCGTTATAGATAACGTTACATTCAAGCTCTGAGGCAAGATCAAGCAGCTTTTGTGTATTCATATATATCTGTAAAACGCCCTTGTGAGGGCTTCTCCTTTCATCGTTTTAAATATCGAGGTTTGGTCTTTTCGCAAGAACATATTCCCTTATCTTTTCCCAATCACTGTTCATGATAAGCTTCTCAGGAAAATCAAGTTCCTCCGCTATCTTTGCCACTTTCGGTGTTTGACCGATAAGCTGACAGAAATGACAATCAGAGTCAAAGACCACAGGCACTTCATACTTTTTGCAAAGCTTCAAAAGCTCCACTACGTTTCTTCTGGGCGACCTTTTGCACGCAAATGAGCTTTCATTTATCTCCACAAGCTTGCCGTACTCCTTGAACGCCTTTACGCCCTTTTCATAATCGAACATAAAAGGTGCGGTGGTGCAGTGACCTATGACATCCACCTGAGGGTTCTGTGCAACTTTCAGCCAGCTTTTAGTGTGGTTCTCAGGTGTCGAGGGAGTATAGCAGGCACTGTGCATAGACGCCACCACCCATTCAAGTCCTGAAAGCAGCTTTTCGTCAGTATCAAGCTCGCCGTCATCGCTCACAACGTTAGCCTCTATTCCTCTGAGGACGGTTATCCCGTTTATCTTTCTCGGCAGTATGCCAAGGTTCACAAAGTGCCAGATATGAGGTGAATCAGGCATTTTCATGGCATGGTCTGTCATCGCTATGCCTTTCATTCCGTATTTTTCAGCCCACTGGCAGTTCTCTGTTATGGTGGAGTAAGCATGAGTTGAAGCTATAGTGTGCGTGTGCATATCTCCCTGTAAGTGCATTATGATCTATCTCCTATTAAAAAAGTATATGTATGTTTTTAGAAATTATCCCAGTTCTTGACCTTGTCTTTCTTGTCCATTTGCAGACCAAGATTCTGCAAAAGTTCAGCAGCAGCGTTATAACCCATTTTCTTCTGACGGTTGTTCATAGCCGCAACTTCAAGGATAACAGCTAGGTTTCTGCCCGGCTTTATAGGAATTGTAAGGCTAGGTATTTTTATTCCGAGGATAGTAGTATACTCGTTGTCTACTCCCATTCTGTCGTATATCTTTGTGCTGTCCCATGGTTCAAGCTCTACGATAAGGTCTATCTTCTCGCTGACCTTTACAGCACCCATACCGAACAGACGTCTTGTGTTGATGATACCGATACCTCTCAGTTCGAGGAAGTGACGGATATTATCAGGTGATGAGCCGACAAGCGTTCTGTTTGATGTCTTTCTGATCTCAACGGCATCGTCAGCCACAAGTCTATGACCTCTCTTTACAAGCTCGATAGCGGTCTCGCTCTTACCAACACCACTCTCGCCCACGATAAGGATTCCCTCGCCGTATACTTCGATAAGAACGCCGTGGCGTGTTATTCTTGGAGCAAGTTCAACGTTCAGGTAGCCGATAAGTGCGGCGATAAAAGCTGTTGTGCTGTCCTGCGTTCTTGCGATAGGCACGCCGTATTTCTTGGCTATTTCTACCATTTCAGGGTAAAGTTCATGACCTCTTGCCACGATAAAAAGCGGTATCTTAGTGGCGAAAAGTGCGTCTATCCTCTCATATCTTGTTTTCTCATCAAGTGAGGCAAGATAGGCAAACTCCATGTTTCCGCATATCTGAACACGCTCTGCGTTGAAATACTCATAAAATCCCATGAGCTGAAGTCCAGGTCTGTTGCAGTCGTTCTCGGTGACAACAAGGCTGCTGATGTTCTCAGGAGCGTAGATTATCTCCATATTGAGCTGTTTGATTATCTCCTCGACAGTAACGCTGAATATCTCTGCCATTGAATATCATTCCTTTCCAGTCAAATTTTATATTCTAAGTAAACCTTTGCTATACATCTCCTGTGCGGCAAGCATAACGCCTGCTTTGCCTGTTGGGTATGTGATACCGCCCTGAAGCCATGCGGCAAACGGCGGTCTTATAGGAGCGTCTGCTGAAAGCTCTATGGACGCACCCATTGTGAATGCTCCTGCCGCCATTATAACCTTGCTGTCATAGCCCGGCATATCCCATGCCTCAGGGGTAACATAGCTGTCAACCGGTGAGCCTTTCTGTATTCCCTGACAGAAAGCCACGAGGTTTTCCTCGTTTTCAAGAAGAATAGATGCGATTATATCCGTTCTTGTTTCTCCGCTCTCAGGAAGGGTCTTGTAGCCAAGTTTTTCAAAGAAACGGCAGGCGAAAACTGATGTTTTAAGGGCAGAAGCAACCACCTGTGGTGCTAAGAAAAAGCCAAGGAGCATTTCTCTGTTCTGGTTAAGTGAACAACCAACTTCCTTGCCCATGCCAACGCAGGTGAGCCTGTCTGCACATTTTTCCACAAGGTCTGCTCTGCCGCAGATATATCCGCCTGTAGAAGCAATTCCACCGCCCGGATTTTTGATAAGCGAGCCTATTATGATATCTGCACCAACGCTCAGTGGCTCTTTTCTTTCAACAAACTCACCGTAGCAGTTATCCACCATGACGATTATATCAGGATTAGCTTTCTTTGCTGTTTCTGCTATCTTTCCGATTATCTCCACTGTCAGTGATGGTCTGAGAGAATAGCCTCTTGAACGCTGGATATAGGCTATCTTTGCACCAACGGCTTTCTTTGCTATCTCGTCATAATCAGGGTACATCTCGTCAACAAGGTCTACCTGCTCATACTTTACACCGAAATCAATAAGTGAGCCGTTGCCCTTTTCACCTCTGATACCGATTATCTCCTCAAGGGTATCATATGGCTTTCCAGTGCAGGCAAGCATTGTGTCTCCGCTTCTAAGCACGCCGAAAAGCGCTGTTGACAGTGCATGAGTGCCGTTCACAAAAGTGTGTCTTACCAAAGCGTCTTCACCGCCAAGTGCCTGAGCGAACACCTTGTCTGTGGTATCTCTGCCCATGTCGCCGTATCCGTAACCTGTTGTGCCTTTAAGACAGCCCTCACTCACACGATTGTCGATAAAAGCTTTCAGCACTTTCTGTCCGTTATACTCGGCGTTGCTGTCTATTTTTTCAAACATCTCCCTGCACTCATTCTCTGCCTCGGAGGCAAGAGCCAAAAGCTTTGGGTCTATATCAAATATACATTCATTCATTTTCTATTCTCTCCAATACAAGATCTATTCCGCAGGCTTTAAAGCCTATCTCCTCATAATAGCTCACTCTATGGGGTCTTGCAAATAATCTAACCTGAAAGCCGTCCTGTGTGAGCTTTTCACCTATCCAATACAAAAGCTGTCTTGCATGGAACTTTCCACGCTCCTCAGGTATCGTTCCAACGTGTCCCACAAGTGCCACTCCATCTATGATATACTGTATAGTGGCAGTGGTGTAGTTTCCAAGCAGGAATGACTGTGAAAGTCCTCTCCTTACTCTGTGGGAAGTATCCGTAAGCCACAGTTCATAGGAATTTTTTATTGCAGGAAAGCATGGTGCAAGTATCCTGAAAACATCGTCAAGCTTAGGCAGCTCGTTCACGTCAAGGGGCGGAATATCGTTTTTCGCAACAAAGCTGAACTCCGTCCGTTTGTCACCCTTATACTCTGCCTTAGTGAGTTCTGCAAGCTTGTCTGAATACTCCGCCTCGAACTCCACTGCGGCAGGCTTATTCATAAGGATAAACCCTGCAAGCTCGCCCAATACCTTATCGTCAAATCTCTTATCCTTGAAAGTCGATATCATCATAGAGGCGTTGAATACTGATATGATACCAAGCTTTTCTCCGCTTTCCTCAACGGCATAGAAATGCAGAAAATCATACCCTGTGCCGTATGCCGCAAAGTGCGACTTTATACGCCTTGTATAATTGTTAGGTTTAAGACCGCTCAGCAGTTCTGAGCTGATCTCTTTGGTTTCATAGATCATTTGTTATAAGTCCTATCCAAGATCAATTTTGTAAGAACATAAGCGTTCTCAAAGTCCGCTTTATTTATCACGCAGCTAGGCGAATGGAGATATCTGCAAGGGAGTGACACTGCGGCAGTCTTTACGCCGCCACGGGAAACGTGTATCGCACCTGCGTCATTTCCTCCTGCCACCATTGTTTTGGTCTGGCACGGTATGCCGTTCTCTTCCGCCGCAGAAAATGCAAGCTCAAAAAGCTCACGGTCATACATTGTGTGTCTGTCCATATATGAAACAACAGGACCTTTTCCAAGCTCACATACCCTTTTCTCTCCAGAAGCCGATGGAATATCCGCCGCAGTTGTGGATTCAAGCACCACCGCATAATCAGGCGCAACAGTGAACGCCGCACAGGTCGAGCCACGCAAACCTATCTCCTCCTGCACCACGAAGGCGAAATATGTGTCATACTCCACGCCCTCTTCTATCATTCTGAGCATTATTGCACAGCCTGCTCTGTCGTCTATAGCCTTGCACTTCACGAAGCCCTCGCCGAACTCTACAAAATCGGAAACAAATCTCACACTGTCTCCAAGGCGCACAAGCTTTAAGGCTTCCTCACGGCTGTCAACACCTATATCTATGGTAAGCTTATCAAAAGGCACAGACTTTTTTCTCTCCTCGGCTGTGAGATTATGGATAGCCTTTCCGCCCACAACACCAAGGACGTTATTCCTGCCGACTTTGACACGTCTGCCGAAAACAACTCTTGGGTCAACACCGCCGACTGAGGACACTTTCAGCGTGCCGTCACTGTTCACATAGGTGACTATCATGCCAACCTCGTCCATATGAGCAGACACCATTATCTTATTCTTTGGGGCCTTTTTGCCCTTACAGAAAGCTATGACATTGCCAAGGTTATCCACCCTTATTTCAGCTTTATCACCTATTTTATCTATTATATACTCTCTTACCGCTCCCTCGTCGCCTGAAATGCCGTCAAGGAGGCAGAGGTCTTTCAGTTTATCCAACATAAATATCTACACTCTTTTCAGATATTCTGCAATAAGCAGAGCCGTATTATCAATATCGTTTATATCCACTATCTCCACAGGCGTGTGCATATGCTTTTCTGGAATGGATATGGTAACGGCTTTTGTTCCACTTCCGCTCACGCCGATAGCGTCAGCGTTCGTACCTGTTTTTCCGCTCATGACTTCAAGCTGATATGGTATGTCCTTTTCTTCTGCAAGGCTAATAAAGCCATCTGACATTTCTCGTGAAAGGGACGGAGCAATGCCTATCATCGCTCCCTTGCCCATTATGCCGCATTCTTCCTCGCTCTCATAGTGGGTCTTTGCAAAGGAAACGTCCACCACTATCGCATAGTCTGCACTGATATCAAAGGCGGCTGTTTTTGCACCACGCTCGCCAACTTCTTCCTGAGTTGAAAAGCACACTGCGATATTATAAGCTGTCTGCTGACCATTGAGAAGCTCCAAAGTCTTTAGTATAGCCGTACAGCCTGACCTGTCGTCAATTGCTTTAGATGTCACACGGCTGCCTGCCAGTTTTTCGGCTTTGTTTTCTATAAGCACTCTGTCACCAAGGGAAACATACTTTGCTGCATTTTCACGGCTCGTGAAACCTATATCTATGAAAACGCTGTCAAGGTCAGGTGCGACAGAGCTGTCTTTTTCAAGGTGAGGCGGAGTTGAAGTCACAACGCCTGTGAGCTTTTCTTTGCCGTAAACTGTCACCTGCTGAGCCAAAAGAAGCCTTGTATCAAGGCCACCGCAGCCTGATATTTTCAAAAAGCCGTCCTCTGTGATGTATGTGACTATCATGCCTATCTCGTCTATATGGGCGTCAAGAAGCATAACAGGCTTGCCGTCCTCCCAGCTTCCAACCTTGCAGATAACACTGCCAAGAGCGTTATCCAAAGTGACTTCGCCATACTCTTCAAGGAGCTTTGCCGCAGCCTCAGCCGCTGAGCCTTCCGCTCCCGATACACCTGCCGCAGAGCATAGCTGTGACAGTATCTCAAATGTATCCATAATACATATCCCTGCTTTTTATAAAATTAGAGTTCGTTCACAAGTCGCTTGAAATGTCTGCCTCTTGCCTCAAAGTTAGGATAGAGGTCAAAACTTGCACAGGCTGGTGAAAGTGTGACAATATCGCCCTTTTCAGCCATTTTCTGTGCTGTAAGGACTGCCTCTTCAAGGGTCTTTACTCTTACTATCTTAAGACCGCTTTCAGGATACAGCGGACTTTCTGTAACAGCCTTTTCTATCTTGTCTGCTGTTGCGCCAAGAAGAATGAGTATCTTCACGTTCTTGTTCACAGGCTCGGCAAGAGGCTCAAAAGGTATCTTCTTGTCATAGCCGCCTGCGATAACGATAAGTTTCTGATTGAACGAATTAAGTCCTGCGATAACTCTTGTAGGGCTTGTTGCGATAGAATCGTTATACCACTTAACACCGTCTATCTCTCTTACAAATTCAATTCTATGCTCAACGCCACCGAAGTTCTTTGCTACCTGAACTATGCTCTGGATAGATACCTCGCCCCATACTGCGGCAATAGCTGTGAGATAGTTCGCAACGTTGTGGATACCAGGTATCCTTATATCGTCCTTGTGCACTATCTCTGTAGTTCTGCCCTTTTCCGTGTAGCAAAGCATACCGTCGTCATTAAGATATGCGCCTGTCTGAACAGGGTGCTTTAGAGAGAATGTGACAAGCTTTCCTCTTACGAGGTCTGCAAGCTTTATAGTTTCCTCGTTATCTTCGTTGAGTACAGTTCTTGAGTATCCGTTCTGATGAGCGATAAGATTGGCCTTTGCACTGATATACTCCTCCATTGTTCCGTGAACGTTCAGGTGGTTTGGAGTGATGTTTGTGATTGCGGCAACGTTTGGCGACTGTCTCATTGAGATAAGCTGGAAGCTTGAAAGCTCAACTACTGCAACATCGCTGTCTGACATTGTTTCTACGATAGGCAGAAGAGCCTTGCCGATATTTCCGCCGATATGGACACGCTTGCCCTCGGCTTTGAGCATTTCGCTGATAAGGGTAGTAGTAGTAGTCTTTCCGTCTGAACCTGTTACGCCGTATATCTTGCATGGGCAGAGGTCAAAGAAAGTTTCCATTTCTGATGTAATGGCAACGCCTGCTTTTCTTGCCTTTGTAATAGTTTCATCATTATAGTACATACCAGGTGTTCTGAAAACTATATCGCAGTTGAAGATGATATCAAGATAATGCTCGCCCAATGAGAACTCACAGCCCTTTGCGGAAAGCTCCTCATAGATAAGCTCATCAAATTCGTCCTCTGTCTTTTTGTCGCAGACAACGCATCTTATGCCCTTTGAGAGAAAAAGCTTTATAAGCTCCAGATGACTTACGCCCGTACCTATGAATGCTACTCTCTTATCTTTTATTTCCATGAAATATCTTTGTGCTTTTGTCATATCATTAACTCCTTCAATAATTCTGTCAGTTGTGTGCAATATACTGCACACATACCTATTCTACTTTATTATATATCATTTTATCCAAAAACGCAAGGACTTTTTTATATATGCAAAAAAAGTTTACCTGTCGTGCAGTCAGCAAACGTTTACTTGATTTTTGTGTCTAAATGTGCCGCAGTAACAGTGTGTTTTTTGTGAAAAGTGAGAAAAATTTATTATTTGCAAAAAAGCTATTGTAAAATCGGGATTTATAAAGTATAATATATGTATATTGGTATGTTTCGTACTGACCTGAGGTCAGACAACAATTAGTATTGGAGGATATGATAATAATGGGTAATGCTGACAATGTATTGTTCGACAATGACTCAAGAGTTGCACCGCTTGGTCTTATTGCTATGGCAGGCGCTTCCGAGCTTGGCAAGAAGGTAGACGGTTATCTTACAAAATGGGCTAATGAAAACGAATTTGTTAAGGATACTTTCCTTGTTGAGGCTGTTTGTCCTAGATTTTCTTCCGGTGACGGCAAGGGCCTTATCAAGTCATCTATCAGAGGCGACGATCTTTTCATTCTCTGCGACGTAGGAAACTATAGCTGCACATACAACTATTTCGGCAGGGAAAACAGTATGTCACCTGACGATCATTATCAGGATCTTAAAAGAATAATCCAGGCTGCAGGCGGTAAGGCTCACAGAATAAACATCATCATGCCTTCCCTTTACGGCGGCAGACAGCACAGAAGAAACTACAGAGAATCTCTTGACTGTGCAGTTGCTCTTCAGGAGCTTCAGACTATGGGCGTTTCAAATATCCTTACTTTTGACGCTCACGATCCAAGAGTACAGAATGCTGTTCCACTCATGGGTCTTGACAACATAATCCCTTCCTATCAGGTTCTCAAGGCAATGTTTAAAAACCTTTCAGATTTCAGACCTGACAAGGATCACTTCATGATAATCTCCCCTGACGAGGGCGCTATCAACAGAAATATGTACTACGCTTCTGTTCTGGGCGTAAACCTTGGTATGTTCTATAAGAGAAGAGATTACTCAACTATCATCGACGGAAGAAACCCTATCGTCGCTCACGAGTATATGGGTAATGACGTTGCCGGCAAGGACGTTTTCATCGCTGACGATATCATCTCATCAGGCGAGTCGATGCTGGATATCGCTGTAGAGCTTAAAAAGCGTAAAGCTAACAAGATCTACTGCTATGCTACTTATCCAATTTTCACAAATGGTCTTGAAGCATTCAACAAGGCTTATGCTGACGGCATCATCGACGGCGTATTCGGCACAAACCTCACATACAGAACTCCTGAGCTGCTTTCAAGCCCATGGTTCTATGAAGTAGATTGCTCTAAGTACATTGCTTACTTCATTGCGTCACTCAATCATGACAAGTCAATTTCACAGGTCATCGACCCACACACAAAGATCGAAGCTCTGCTGAAGAAATACGGCATAAAGTAAATTCAATACACAACGATAAAGTTCGGGGCGGACGGCTGTCCCGAACTTTTTTTATATGAGGAGAAGATAAAATGATATTTGCAGGGATAGTTGCAGGAGGCTGTGGCTCTAGGGTAAAAAGTGCGGTTATACCAAAGCAGTTTATAGAGATAGGTGGAGTGCCTGTTATCGTTAGAACAGTGAGAGCGTTTCTTGCAGTGGCAGAGATAGATATGGTTTATGTGGGCATTAAACCTGACTGGCACGAATACACTAACGAGCTTTTTGAACGCTTTGAGATAGACAGCAGGCGTGTGAAAGTAATAGACGGCGGAGCTGACAGAAACGGCACTGTAATGAACATAGCTGAGGCAATAGTCGCTGAACATGGTGAGAATGAGGGGGACATAATACTCACCCATGACGCTGTAAGACCATTTGTGACGGAGAAGATAATAAAAGACAATATCGAGGCGATGAAGGAACATTCCGCCTGCGGAACTTATATGCCTGCGGCTGATACCATAATAAGATCTGACGGCGAAAAGGTCAGTGAAACGCTTAACAGAAGCGAGCTTTATCAGGCGCAAACTCCGCAAACTTTCAGACTTGGGGATCTGAGGAGGAATTATTATTCGCTTAGCAAGGAGCAAAATAAAAAGCTGACGGATACTTGTTCTGTGTTTACAGCTTGTAATGAGGATATATACCTTGTTGTCGGGGACGCAATGAATTTCAAGATAACCACAGATAGTGATCTAAGAATGGCGAATGCACTTGCAGAGTTAAATGAGAAATGAGAAATAAATCAAGGCGGTGTCGGAGAACGATCTCTGCACCGCTTTTTTCTATACCCTACCATGCTTTGTGCGGTTTTGAGCATAAATAAGATCACGTCCAAAACGAATATTCTCACAAAGCTTGTCAATAATAACAAACGAAAAGTTTCGCAAAGCTTATCTGTTGTTCAAAAAGTCAATAGCCATGCCTGCAGACAGTACACCTTTTGTGCATATCTATAAAATATGTTAGGTATGCCTAACTAAGATTGACATACGGCTTCACGCATGGTAAAATAAATGTGGTTAGTAATTACTAACCTCGTGAGAATAAATCATGCAGACTTCTCTATGATGACAAGAGCGAAATGTCATCAGCCCGAATGGTGGTGCGTTCGGGTAGTCTGCATAATATTAAAAAGGAGCTTATATTATGAACTATCTTGAGATCGTAAAAGTAATCGGACGTGAAATTCTGGATTCCAGAGGAAACCCAACTGTTGAAGCTGAGGTATATCTTGCAGACGGAACAGTAGGCAGAGGCACTGCACCAAGCGGTGCGTCAACAGGCGAGTTTGAGGCACTTGAGCTTCGTGACGGCGATAAGGGCAGATATGGCGGAAAGGGCGTAACAAAGGCAGTTGAGAACATCAACACTGCTATCAATGACGCAGTCTGCGGTCTTGACGCTTCTGACATCTATGCCGTTGACAGGGCTATGATAAAGGCTGACGGCACTAAGGATAAGTCAAAGCTTGGTGCTAACGCTATCCTCGCTGTTTCTATCGCTGCTGCAAGAGCGGCTTCTATCTCTCTTGATATCCCTCTCTACAGATTTCTCGGTGGCATTTCAGGAAACAGACTTCCTGTTCCTATGATGAACATTCTTAACGGTGGCGCTCATGCTGCAAACACTGTTGACGTTCAGGAATTTATGATAATGCCCGTTGGTGCTCCAAGCTTTAAGGAAGCTCTCCGCTGGTGCGCTGAGGTTTTCCACGCTCTGGCTGCCCTGCTTAAATCAAAGGGACTTGCTACTTCTGTAGGCGACGAGGGTGGCTTCGCTCCTGACCTTGCAAGCGACGAGGAAGCTATCCAGTATATACTCGAAGCTGTTAAGAACGCAGGTTATGAGCCTGGCAAGGACTTCATGATAGCAATGGACGCTGCTTCAAGCGAGTGGAAAGGCTCAAAGAAGGGCGAGTACGTTCTTCCAAAGGCTGGCACAAAGTTCACTTCTTCTGAGCTTATCGAACACTGGAAGAAACTCGTTGAAAAGTACCCTATCATCTCTATCGAGGACGCTCTCGACGAAGAAGATTGGGAGGGCTGGCAGCTTCTTACTAAGGAGCTTGGCGGCAAGGTGCAGCTCGTTGGCGACGACCTGTTCGTAACAAATACAGAAAGACTTGCAAAGGGCATCAGCCTTGGCTGCGGCAACTCTATCCTTATCAAGCTCAATCAGATAGGCTCAGTTTCCGAAACACTTGAGGCTATCAAAATGGCTCATAAGGCAGGCTACACTGCGATTTCTTCACACCGTTCAGGCGAAACAGCAGACACAACTATCGCTGACCTTGCAGTTGCTCTTAACACTTGCCAGATAAAAACAGGCGCACCAAGCAGAAGCGAACGTGTTGCAAAGTACAATCAGCTTCTCAGAATTGAGGAAGAACTTGGCGAAAGCGCAGTTTATCCACAAATGGGCGCATTTAACGTAACCAGATAGTTTTTTGTCATATAAGGATCAAGCTACAAGCTCGAAAAAAGCAGTCCACAGGGGCTGCTTTTTTTGTTGGATAAATGCAGTGTAGTGGCGTCTTGATGTCGCTCGCTCATCACCACTTGTTTGTCCATTTATCATCACATATAACAGACATAAAAAAATCACGCCCTAACAAAGTAAGGCGTGATTCAGACTAAGGATATTTCCCTAGTGGTGAGCTATCGGGGATTCGAACCCCGGACCCTTTGATTAAAAGTCAAATGCTCTGCCAACTGAGCTAATAACTCATATCGTCCTGCAACGACTTAATTATTATACCAATTTTCCGCCCATTTGTCAAGGGGTTTTCGAGAATTTTTTCACTTTTTCCAAACTGCACATATTTATTCCCCATTTGGCATACTTTTATGCGTTTTCTAACAAAAAAACGCCCCTGAAAATCAAGGGCGTTTTATCTGCAAAACTTTAAGATCAGTTTATCTTGTTGCCGCAGTTAGGGCAGAACTGATTTCCAGCCGGAACTTTACCTCCGCAAGTAGGGCAGAACTTTTCACCCTGTGGCGCGGCCTGAGCCTGTGGCTGTGCATATGTCTGCTGTGGAGCGTTCTGCTGTGGAACAGAACCTGCATACTTCTTGAAAAGTGCATAGATGCCGCAGATAACAAGAAGAACAAATGCTATCCAGAACAGTACATACATGAATGTGTAGAAACCGCCATACAGCTTGCTCATACCTGAAAGATAGCTTCCTGCTGCATATGTAACTGCAAGACCCAGAACAACACCTGCACCAGTAGTTACCGGCTTGAGGTACTTGTCAGCAATTTTGAAAAAATCGTTCATTAGAGAATGCCTCCTAATTTAATAATATATATTTATTATACAATCGTTATGTCATAAAGTCAATAGATTCGAGTAAAATTTTTCACTTATTTACGTTTCTATTTGTTTGCTGTAATGACAGAAATAAGCATAAAATTGCTATTTTCTTTACCCTCTGTGTCAATAACTATCTCAACAGTGTGTTCTCCCTTTGCTCCGCTGTATATCTCCTCAAGACAGCAAAGGTCTCCCCAATCCTCGTCAAAGTTGGCGTCAAGAAGAACTTTGTTCTGCCTGTCACCGTCTATGACAGCATATGCAACAGGCGCAGGCTTGTTGATAGTCTTTCTGTATTGCAGCATTATAATACTTCCACTCACGTTGAATTTAATACAACTTCCCTGCTTGTGAGCTATCCAACCACCCTTGAATGGATCGCTCCACTGCTCTGCCGCATGAGTATCAGGCTCAAAGCCCTCCATAACGGGCGAACAGCTATAGTTCTGAAAACGCTGTGCGTCCTCATATCTGCTTGCTGTAAATGGCTCAGGAAGTGAAGGCTTCTTCTCTGCGCCGAGCTTCTTATAGTATGAATATTCTATATCAAGCAGATTGCAGATAAGATCAGCTATCATCTTGTGACCTAGGTCTGTAGGGTGGAGCATATCCGCTGTGTAGTCTGCAAGACAAACGTTTCCAAGCTGTATCTCAGGGAAAATGTAGTTTCTTACACTGACGATAGGCAGGTCATAGTGCAGACCGATAGCGTTATGTATACCCTGTGCATTTGTGCCTGTATCGTAAAAAAGATTGTTTATAAGCACAACTGCCTTGACGCTCTCAGCTTTCAGCAGACGTCTTACAAGGCTCTCATATGTTTCCATAAATAGGGGCGAACTGCTGTCGTTTACCGAAAATTCAACGAAAACAAGGTCTGGCTGTTTGTCAAGGACGTGTTCCTGCACTCTTGCCACCCCAAACTGCGAGGTAGTTGCACCAATACCTGCGTTGAAGTAGCTTATCTCAGCGTCAGGAAAATTCGTCTGCCACCAGTTTGCACTGCGGTCAACATATCTTAACTCAGTTTTTGTAGCATTACAGCCCATTGTTATCGAGCCACCCAAATAAACAATGTTAAGCTTTTTTTCATTCTCTATCTTTTTGAATACCTGTGGAAGATAACCCATACTGCCGATATTCATGATAGATACGTTTTTGTCCGTCATATCCATTTCTCCTTTTATTTCTATAATGGTCTATTATAGTATTATAGCATTTTTCAAAACAAAAGTAAATCATAACGGGCAAAAATATTTTGCTTTAAGCTACAAAAAGCGGTAATGTTTTTTGTTAAAATCGTGCAATGTAGATGTTGACGAAAAGTAATGATATGTTGTATAATAAAGAATAAATATAAAATATGAAGAAAGAAGTGTTCATAATGCACGATTTTAAGGCACTCTGCCGTCAGGCACACACATTAGTAATATTCAAGAGTTTACATGAAGTTCCTGTCTTTGAAAAGCTACTTGACACACTTGCTGTATGCGAATCTGACAGCGACATGGCTATAGAAAAATACTCAGATTTTGTGGCTGAGCTTTTTGCATATTCGGATAATCTTACAGAATATATGCTCAAGCTGGTTCTTGAAAATGAAAACCTTTTTATGCTTAAAAAGGGAGAAGGCAAGGAGACAGGTGCGCTTTTGGAGGAATGTCTTGCAAACGAGCTTGCCGTTATCGAGGAACTTTCACAGATACCAAGTGACGAGATAATCTCAAAGATAGACTATGACGGCTTTCTGCCGAGATATGCTACACAAAAGCTTGACTTCTCGCAGATATATGCCGACAGGATACATGCTATCGGTCAGTACGGATATGGCATTTACTCACAGTATCATGTATTTGTCATAAAAAACGGCAAGATAGTTCCGGTTGAATATCCTGATGACATAAAGCTTTCCGACCTGCACAATTACGAACGTGAGCGTCAGGAGGTTATAAACAACACTCTTGCGCTTTTGAAAGGCAAGCCTGCCAACAACGTTCTGCTTTATGGTGACTGCGGTACAGGCAAGTCCTCAACTGTCAAGGCTATAGCAAACGAATATGCCTGCAAGGGTCTCAGACTTATCGAGCTTAAAAAGAAGCAGCTCCATGAGATACCAGCCATTGTAGAAACGGTAAGCAAAAATCCATTGAAGTTCATTATCTTCATAGACGACCTTTCATTCACAGAGGACGATGATGATTTTGCGGCACTGAAAGCTATCCTCGAAGGAAGCGTTTCATCAACTGCGGACAATCTCTGCATTTATGCTACCTCAAACAGAAGACATCTTGTACACGAGACGTTCTCCTCACGAGAGGGTGACGAGATACACTTCAAAGACACTATGCAGGAGCTTCTTTCACTGTCAGACCGTTTTGGACTTACTGTCACATATCAGAAGCCTGACAAGAAGATTTACCTTGATGTAGTTGAGAAACTTGCAAAGCAATACGAGCTTAAAACTCCTATTGATGAGGTGCTTCAAAAGGCTGAGGCTTATGCGCTTTCGAGAGCAGGACGTTCACCGAGAGTTGCAAAGCAGTTCGTGGAATACATGAAGGGCATGGAAGACTAATAAATATATTCTGACGATATTCAGGAGGAATTATCATGACAAAGCAGCCACAGTGGCTTGACAACGCAGTTTTCTACGAGATCTATCCACAATCGTTCAATGACACAAACTCAGATGGTATCGGTGATATCAAGGGTATTACAGAAAAGCTTGACTATATCTGCGAGCTGGGGTGTAACGCTATTTGGATAAACCCATGCTTCAAATCACCTTTTGGCGATGCAGGCTATGACGTTGAGGACTATTACACAGTCGCTCCACGTTATGGCACTAACGAGGACTTGGTTGAGCTTTTTAATGAAGCTCACAAGCGTGGTATGCACGTCCTCCTCGACCTTGTACCTGGTCATACTGCCGTTACTCACAAGTGGTTTAAGGAATCAATGAAAGCCGAGAGAAACGAGTTCACAGACCGCTATGTGTGGACAGACAGCATATGGGTAGAGCCTGACGGCATGGCTAGTATCCGTGGTATCTCCGACAGGGACGGCTCATGTGCCGTGAATTTCTTCTCACATCAGCCTGCACTTAACTACGGCTATTATAAGCCTGATCCTGAAAAAAAGTGGCAGCAGTCTATGAATGACGAGGGTCCGAGAGCCACACTTGAGGCTCTCAAGGATATAATGCGTTTTTGGCTCAGTGCCGGTGCGGACGGATTCAGAGTGGATATGGCAGGCTCTCTTGTAAAGAATGACGAGAACGGCAAAGGCACTATCGCACTTTGGCAAAACGTAAGAGAATTTCTCGATAAGGAGTTCCCATATGCCGCTATGGTATCAGAGTGGGGAGAACCTGACAAGTCAATAATTGGTGGCTTCCATATGGACTTTCTGTTGCACTTTGGTCCGTCACATTATAATGACCTTTTCCGCTGTGAAGAGCCTTATTTCTCAAAGCGTGGCAAGGGTTCGGCTAAAGAATTTGTTGAAGCATACAAAACCAATTATGCCAAGACAGACGGCAAGGGTCTTATCTGTATCCCGTCAGGCAACCACGATATGGACAGACTTGCAAGAACCCTTGATACAGACGAAATGCGTGTTGCATTTGCTTTCCTGCTCACAATGCCGGGCGCACCCTTTATCTACTATGGTGACGAAATAGGCATGAGATATGTGGAAAATCTGACATCAGTTGAGGGTGGCTATGGCAGAACTGGCTCACGTTCGCCTATGCAGTGGAACAAGGGGCTTAATGCAGGCTTCTCATCAGCTAAGGCTGAAATGCTCTATGTACCGCTGGACAGCAGTAAAGACAGACCTGACGCTGAAAGCCAATCCAAGGACAGCACATCACTTAGAAGCGAAGTCAAAGGGCTTATAAGCTTCAGGCAGAAAAATCCTGCATTGCAAAGCAGGGGCGAGATAGAGTTTTTGTCAAGCGGATATCCTCTGGTATACAGACGTAAGGGCGAGGGACAGAGCATACTTGCGGTCATAAATCCAAAGGGCGAAACGACAGAGATCAAAAACGTCAATGGCAAGATAATTTATACAGTAGGTCATGGCGCAAGCCTTGAAAACGGAAAGCTCATTATTAAAGGCTCGGCCGCTGTATTTGTTGAAGAATAAAATAACATAAAAGAGGTCAGGGACACATTCCTTGACCTCTTTTGTTATGCCGTCTAAAGTTTATCCGCCGTTGTCAGAGCATGCTCCGAAACTCCGTTGGAGTTTTTCCAAAGTGCATTTTAAACCGCTTCATAAAACCATATTCATTAGTATAACCGCACCTCTCAGCCACTTCCCTTACGCTGAGATTTGTCGTTGCAAGAAGCTGACTGGCTCTTTCCATTCGTGCGCTTATAACGTCTGTCATGACGCTCACTCCAAACATTTTCTTATACATATGCTGAAAACTTGACCTGCTTATACCCATATCCCATGCCATGCTGCCTACGTCTGCGATGTCCTCAGGCATTGCGTATATGTATGCTCTGAGCTGCATAAAGCGGCTGTTCCTGTCAGTAATAATACAGGACTTCTTGTCTGTACACTTTAGCTGTCTTGCAAGCTTTAACAAAAAGATCTCCATATAGCACCGTGTTACTTCCTCATGCCCCTCTTTCATGAGCTGATACTCATATGCTACCGAACGCATTATCTGACTAAGCTCATCGATATTTCCAAGGTATACCAGTGTATCTTTTGGAACATCAAGCCTTTCAAATTTTTCATTATCGCCCTGCTCATAATTGAAATACAGCCAATCATCGGTATAAAACTCTTCTGCGGCATGGTATTTCACAGGGGTATCCGGTGAAAGCAGGATAAAAGAATTTTTCTCTGCCCTATGCTCGATACCATTTATAACGAACACCGATGGTTCTTTTATGAGCAATATAAGGGGACAGCCCACCCCATGAGGGCAATCCATAATAAAATCTTTTCTATGACGATAATTATAACCGACCGCACCCACAAGCATTCTGATTCCTCCCTGCTTTTATCAACTTTATTTTACCACACCGCTACATTCTTGTCAACGAAAAAAGAGCAGACGCTTTGTTCTGCTCTTCTTTCACATAATTCTATAATAGTATTACAATTATCCCCAATAGGTTCTCCAAACATTGAAATAACCCCAAGGAATTTTAAATGAGTAGGCTATCTTACTGCTGTTTGTCTTGTAGCTTCTGTTGCACCAAAAGTAAACATTATAGTCATTAGCAATACCGTTAAGGTGAGTTTTGCCATATACTGCACCAAAAACAGCCTGCTTTACTCTTCTGGAAACGTTTGAATAATTTGCTCCGTCCCTTGAAAGCTGTGCAGATGACATAAATCCGCCGCTCCTATAAATAATATCCTGAACATTGTTATATCTTGCATAGTAGGATCTCCACATTGCATTCTTTGTGTACTTTGCGGCAACATACTGGTTTGCAACACAATCTGCAACATAAACGATAGGCTTATCCCACTCTGAACCTGACATCTTGCCAACTTCATGATAAACTATACGGCACATTGCTTCCCAGCCTGCCTTATTGAAGTCCATTCTTGCTGTCTTTATTGTCTGTGCCTTTGAGTAAGCAGAAGCGGCAGAGCCATTTACAGCCTTTACTCTGAACTGATATGAAGTCGTTCTCTGAAGACCTGTAACAGTGCAGTTCGTGTTCTTGACTGTCTTGTATTTCTTCCAGCTCTTATATTTGCCACCCTTGATGTATAGCTCATATTTTGAAGCACCTTTTACCTTGCTCCAATGCACCTTAATAGTGTTTGTCTGCTTGTTATACGGATGAGTGAACTCACTTCCATAGTTTATCTGAGCGGTCATCTTAGGAGTCGAAAGCTTTGCCGCAGCAGCATCGGCACTAAATCCCTCTGTCATTACCAAAAATGTCATAAGCGCTGCAATGAACATCACTATAACTTTCAGTGACTTATTCTTTGCTGAAATAAAACTTGCTGAATGATCCATTAATAATACGGCTTTACAACGCATACACGCTGCATTGCCAATTCACACCCTTTCTTTTAATTAGCGGCGGTCATGTCTGTGCCGCTATTTAATTTTATTACGGTCGATTAAAATTATGTATCAATCTGTAACGATAACGGTTGAGAAAGTTACAAACTGATTACAAATTACTACACTATTGTAACACGCACAATTGCATTTGTCAAGCTTTTTTATAGTTTTTTTGATTTTTGTTTATAATTTGAAGCAAAGAATATAAAAATTGTACTAATATTTCAGCACATTGAATATTAATTTACTGTATCAGCAAGAGTTCACGCACAATTATCACAAATAAAATATGTGCAGAATATGAACAAAATCAATGGATCAACCACAGAGATCCTGCTGTTTTAAAAAAATCTGTGGGGAAAGAGGCAAAATAATGAAAAAATATTTACCTGAGGGCAAGATCTTCAATAGCCCTGAAAACCGATATTATCTTCAAAGCGAACGAACAATGGCTGAGGCAATGGCTCAGGGATTGATACTGGAGGGTCATGCTGTGCTTTGTGACAGCGAACACAACATAATAGTAGAGCTTCCCTTTGGCAAAGGAATAATCCCAAGATCAGAGGGAGCGATCGGAATACAAGAAGGCAAAACAAAAGACATAGCGTTACTTTCAAGGGTAAACAAAACGGTATGCTTCAAGGTGACAGATATTGTTCACGAAAAGGGCGAGGTCATATGCAGGTTGTCAAGGCGTCTTGCACAAGAAGAGTGCATTGAACGATATATAAGTACACTCACATCAGGGGACGTTATACCGGCAAAGGTAACACACCTTGAGCCTTTCGGGTGCTTTGTTGACATAGGCTGTGGTCTTCCATCACTTATACCAATAGACGCCATATCCGTCTCACGCATCACCCACCCCAACGACAGATTTTTCAACGGTCAGGACATATATGCTGTGGTAAAAAGCTGTGACGAGGACAGGATATGCCTTTCTCACAAGGAACTTTTAGGCACATGGGAAGAAAATGCAGCATTGTTCTCCACAGGAGAAACCGTAGGCGGGATAGTACGCTCCATTGAACCATACGGTATTTTTATAGAGCTTGCTCCGAACCTTGCAGGGCTTGCAGAACCAAGAGAAAATGTGCGTGTGGGGCAGGCAGCAAGTGTTTACATAAAGGCTCTTATCCCCGAAAAAATGAAAGTCAAGCTCATTATCGTAGACGTATTTGAAAACAGCGTTTTTCCCTCAAAGATAAACTATTTCATCACCGGCGGCAGGCTCACAAAATGGGTCTATTCCACCAATGAATGTTACAAAAATATATGCTCTGAATTCGTGTGATAAACGTACATATTTTTGTACTTGTAATTTATTTGTACTATAATTTGTACTTGTTTTCACAGCAAAACAAGAGATAAAAAAGGCATTGGCTTCCAATTGAAGCCAGTGCCTTTTGGTTTGTTATATCATTATGTGGATATCACCATATCTCCTTAGGATATTTAAGTCCCCATTCTTTCCTAAGCTTTGTCATTTCGTTTGCGATAACGCCACAGCCGATAACAGCCCAGTTCAGTTCTCCCTTTTCCATATGTTAAGCTCCTTTCAGAACGTCTAAAATACCTTATAACCTTCTTTGATATCTCCAGAGCGATAAGCGTCCAACAGGTCACGGAGATCGTTTATCTGCAAAAGCAGTTCCCTTCCCTTGTCGGTATCTGAAATGTTTGCCCGACGGTCAAGTCTTTCCACCATATGTATCTCAGGAGTATGCTCACTCTCTCCTGCAATAAACGGCTTATGCTCCGCAAGATTAAGGCTGTGGGAATCATAAATAAGAGTGTAGCCTGCGATACCGGTGGCTTTTTGATAAGCCTTTGAGATACCACCGTCAATAACGAACAGCCTGCCGTCTGCCTTGACAGGGCTTTCACCATTTTTTATCTTTACAGGTACATGACCGTTTATGATATGACCACGCTGTGGGTCAAGCCCAAACATTTCAAGTATCTTTCCGCATATCTCAGGCTTCTCTGAGAAGTGATAATAGGCATTATAATTTTCCTTGTGAAGCTTTTTATCTTCAAGGAAATATCGCTCAAAAAACGCCATTTTGTCCTTGCCGTAAAGGGGCGAACGTGCGCCGCTCCACAGATACCACAAATGGTCTGCGCAGTTGCTTTTCTCCTCACAAGGCTGTAAGAAATACGCCTTGTTGACTATTTCGTCAAGCTTATCTAGCATTGCCTTACCCGAATACTGCTCTCCTGCTATACTTAAGCTCAGAAGCTTTCCATTTTCATCAAGAGGGATACAGCCGTGGAAAAGCAAATTGCCATTTATGGTCTTATACATTGAGCCTTTTGAATATAAAAAACGCATATGTGTGTTGAGCCTGTCGCTGTGCATAAACGAGTTTGCAAGAATCGTCATAAGCTCATTTTCGCCTTCGGTGAGCGCAAGAGGATCAGCAGGATCAACTGTAGGAAAATTGCCGTCAAGAAGCTTATGAGTTTGAGCGTCTATTGTTATAGTGCCATTTGCGAAGTCCACCATGCTGAAAAGGTCACGGTGAGATAGTTTCCATTCAGGGTGCCGCCTGATAAGCTGCCCCTCTAGCTTTAGCTGTATAACTGTGATAGCCTTGTGCATTTTTGCCACAAGCTTTGCATCAACAGGGTCATAGATATTATCATCAAGTGTCTGCGGCATGAAAATTGCGCACTCATCGTTTTTATATGTTTCTCCTGCAAAGACCGCCAGCGCACGAAGATTTAATCCATAGCCGTCCTCGAGAACGTCAAAGTTATTATATCGCATGGATATACGGATAACATTTGCAATAAGAGCAAGATTACCTGAAGCCGCACCCATCCACGAAATGTCATGGTTGCCCCACTGTATATCGACATCGTGCATTTTCATAAGCTCGTCCATAATAATATCTGCTCTTGGACCACGGTCATATATATCTCCGATAATATGCAGCTTGTCGATAGCAAGAGATTGTATAAGCTCACAAAGGGACTTTATAAAGCGGTCTGCGATTCCAGTGTCAAGAATTGTGGTGATTATCTCGTCATAGTAATATTCCTTTACCACATCATCAGTGACATTAAGCAGCTCGTCAAGTATATAGACCATATCCTTTGGTATGCTCTTTCGCACTCTCGAACGTGTATACTTTGCCGACACCGCCTCGCAAACAAGTATCAGGCGATAGATAGTAAGTCTGCGCCACTCGTCTGAAAGCCCGTTTTTATCACGCAAACGCTTTAGCTGCTTGTCGGGATAATAGATAAGATAGGCAAGGGCTTCACGCTCTGCCGAGGAAACTGCTTTTCCTAAGGTCAGGTCTATCTTGTTTTTTATCATGCCAGATGCGCTTTTTAGCATATGCAAAAAGGCTTCATACTCCCCGTGGATATCGCTGAAAAAGTATTCTGTACCCTTTGGCATACTGCGTATTGCAGATAGATTTACTATCTCGCTGGCGGCACTGTCTATAGTAGGAAATTTTTGTGCAAGAAGTAAAAGATATTTTTTGTCCATATGTATTTCTCTCTTTTGGATTTTTTACAACGTCATATTACTCAGAAAGACCGCAGTTTACGCTACGGTCTTGTCTGGATTTTTTGGGGGATATAAGGAATTATTCACCGAAACCGTCCTCAAACATTTTAACGAACTCGTCAAGCACAGCCTGCTCGTTTTCGCCTGTTACGATTATCTCTACCTCAGTGTCCTTCTTGATACCTGCTGCCATTATCTGCATAACAGCCTTAGCCTTGATGTCCTTGCCGTTTGCTTTCATCATGATCTCGCACTCAGGATGCTCCTTAGCAGCCTTTGCAATGATACCTGCCGGACGCATATGAAGTCCCTCTGCATTTACTACTTTTACGACCTTTGATACCATAATAAATCTCTCCTTTTCTGAAACATAATTTATATATGATTGTTAATATTATTATATTATATTTTCTTATATTTGTAAAGACTATTCTGTAACTTTCCTAGGGAAACCTGCAAGAAATGCGCCAAGAAAGCCTGATGGAACATTTACGCCAGGAGCAGCAAAAGTTGCACCTGAAACTGCAATTGCTCCGCGTCCCTATATTTTTTCAGAGAGTTTCAAGAAGCTCTGCGATCTTTTCTTTTTGAGCAAGCCCGTCAGAAAAAGCAGTCGCACCGCCAGCGGCTGTACCAAGTTTAAGAGCATATTCATAATCGCCCTGCAATATACCAGCGGTAAAGCCTGCCACCATTGAATCGCCTGCACCAACGGAATTTTTCACCTTACCATTACATACTCCACAGCGATGTATTTCACCGTTTTCGTCAATAAGCATTGCGCCATCCCCTGCCATTGAGATAAGCACGTTCACAGCACCCATTTCTTTAAGCTTACGTGCGTATTTTTCTATCTCCTCATCATTAGTGAGTGTCACTCCGAACATCTCTCCAAGCTCGTGGTTGTTAGGCTTGATAAGGAAAGGTTTATATTTAAGCACATTGAGAAGCAGGTCTTTTGTTGCGTCAACTACTGTTCTGATATTCTTGTGCGCGAGCCTTTCGAGTATCTTCTCATAGATATCCGAAGGCAGCGAGGCAGGTATGCTTCCTGCGAGTATAAGCGTATCTCCGTCCTGAAGCTTATCAAGCTTTGCAAAAAGCTTATTCACAGCCTCATCATCTATATCAGGACCCTGACCATTCAGCTCTGTTTCCTCAGCAGATTTTATTTTCACATTTATACGGGAATTACCTTTTTTGAGATGAACAAAATCTGTATCAATTCCCATTTCCGCTAGTCCGTTCTCGATAGCTTCACCTGTGAAGCCTGCAGTGAAGCCAAGTGCCTTTGACTGAATGTCCAGCTCTCTAAGAACTATAGACACATTTATACCCTTGCCACCGAAATACATCTCTTCCCTATCTGAGCGGTTGGTAGACCCAAGCTTCATTTCCCCTGTATGAACAACATAGTCGATAGCAGGATTGAATGTTACAGTATATACCATTTTACATTACCTCCTTGATATTTGCTTTTGTAAGATATTTTTTGTCTTGAAGCTTGTCGGTGATTATCTTCACACGTCCAAGCTGAGCGAAAGTGACCGCAGATATCTGATCGAATTTAGAGTGATCTGCAAGAATATAAACAGTCTGACTGTTTAACACCACGGTAGACTTCACTCTTGCCTCGTTTCTGTCCGGTGTTGTTATACCACCTGACAACGAAATTCCGTTTGCTCCAAGAAAGCTTTTGGTGAAATTGTAGCTTTGCAGACTGCTGACACATTCAGCACCAACGATAGCCTCCGTTGTGAGCTTTATCTCCCCTGCCGGCATATAGACCTTAAAGCCACGCTGAGCAAGCTTTTTGGCATGAACGAAAGCGTTAGTCACAAAGGTAATTTTCTTATCTGGCAGAAAGTCTATCATATAGCCTGTAGTCGTTCCGGCGTCGATAAAAATGAAATCTCCGTCATCCACAAGAGAGGCTGAAAACCTCGCAATTGCAAGCTTTTCATCGGTAAAAAGCTTTGACTTTGACTCAACGTCCTGTTCCTCCGGATTGAAAGAATGTTCCTCGGCAGATATAGCACCACCATGAACTTTTTTCAAAAGACCCCTTTCATCAAGCACCGTCAAGTCACGGCGTATCGTTGATTCAGAAGCTTTTAAAAGCTCGCACAACTCCAGAAGCTTCACACTTTTATTCTGCTTGACTCTCTCTAATATAATAGAGTACCTTTCCTCTGTAAGCATTTTATCACCTTTTCAAATTTCAAAAATGTTTTTTGAAGTCAATTGAACGATATTGATTGTTTCTGATATTAAAATAACATAGCGTACAGCAAAAGTCAAGTAGATCCGCTCAGAATCATTCACACAGCATTATTTTTGGCCGTTTTTTAAATTATGAATAAGATGTTTGTGCATTTTAACAGCATTCAATCAAAAGCAGTCAGATAACATCATTTTCGCTTTTGTGACGTTATATTTTTTGCAATTATTATTTGGATATCCATATCACCTTGTTCCTTGCAAGATATTTTGCAAAATGAAATAGAAAAAAGCAGTGCTGAGATTTTTCTCAAACACTGCTTTGCTTTGTTTTTTTGATTTTCTTATTTTACTGTCTGGCCTACGCATATTCAGTCTCTGCCTCAAGCCCTGACAAGGCTTCGCTCGGTGATCGTCACTTACCTTCTGCTAATTTATCGTCGTCGCTTCTTAAAATGCAGAGTGCGATAACAAGACCTATCAAAGCAACAAACACCGCTTTAGTTTCAAGCAATTCTGTGACAAATGCACCCACTGCCGCTCCACTTATAAAGCAAAGGATTATGCCATAATACTGCATTGCATTACCAAGCTTTTGCTTATCCTTAGTTTTCAAATACTGAAACAGGTTATCCGTACCGCTTCTAAGATTGCCAGTACACATCGTGGTAGCGAAAGGCTTTCCGTCCATTTTCCTAAAGCCCTCGACCTGCATTGCACAGGTAAAAGAAACTAGGATATTCGCCAATGTGTTAAGCGTACCAGCAGGGATAAATCCCACAATAGTAAGCACCACAAGCTCCACGCCGATTATGATCCTATGCCAATGTATCCTCGGGTGTTCATTGAATTTCAGCTTCACAGCTTCCACTATCAGCACGCCAAGCATAAAGGACAGTATAGGCATGAGATAAAGAAAGACCTTCAGCCAGCTTCCCTCTTTGATATTGATAGCCAACAACACCATGTTACCTGTCTGTGCATTTGCAAAAACGTGGTCACGGCTGATGTAGGTATAAGCGTCAAGATAGCCACCCACTATTGCAAGCATTACTCCGACACCGTAAAACTCAGCTATATGTCTGCCGTTCTTCATTGTGCAGTCCCCAGTGGCTCAAGCTCATTAAGATCATATGGCGTTTTCTGATAAATGCAGTAGTTGAGCCAGTTTGAATAAAGCAGATTAGCCGAACAGCTCCAATTGAAAATAGGCTTGTTTTGCGGATCATCGTCAGGAAAATAGCTATATGGTATCTGTATAGGCAGTCCCTTTTCCTTATCTCTGAAATACTCTTTTGCAAGGGTCTCACGATCATATTCCCAGTGACCGAACAGAAAAAACTGTCTTTGTGTCCTATCTGAAACAAGATGCACGCCCGCCTCGTTTGACACTGCCACCACTATAAGGTCGTCCACCTTTTCGATGTCTTCACGACGCACCTCAGTATGGCGTGAGTGCGGACAATGGAAAACATCTCCAAAGCCTTTAAGAATAATGCTTTCGGGATAGTCGATATGGTGCTTGAAATTGCCAAACATCTTCTCTTTCAAAGGATATTTTGGAACGCCATAATGATAATAAAGTCCAGCCTGAGCGCCCCAACATATGTGGATAGTTGAGAAAACATTGGTCTTTGACCATTCAAAAACTCTGCAAAGCTCGTCCCAGTAATCAACGTCTTCATACTCCATTTGCTCAACAGGCGCACCAGTGATTATAAGACCATCATAACGATTATCACTCACCTCGTCAAAGTTCTTGTAGAAAGCGAGCATATGCTCCAAAGAGGTGTTTTTTGACATATGACTGCTCATCTGAATAAGGTCGATGTCAACATGAAGAGGTGTGTTGCTCAAAAGACGCAGAAGCTGCGTTTCTGTCGCAATTTTGTCAGGCATGAGATTGACAATAGCGATCTTCAAGGCACGAATGTCCTGATGAGCGGCTCTGTCATCGGGAATAACGAATATATTCTCATTTTCCAACGTTTGAAACGCAGGAAGGTCATTTGGTATTTTAATTGGCAAAGTATATCCCACCTTTTAATTATACTCTAAAAGATTATTATAACACGATCTCTGTTAAAAATCAACCAAAAGAGAGATTTATTCATATATTATTGAGAAAAAGGGAGCGGCCTAAGCCGCTCCCTTTGTGTATCAACAGTATATAGATCCGTACAATTATTCGTAAAGTGGATATTTCTTGCAGATAGCGTTTACCTTTTCTCTGATCTCATCAGCCTTATTGTCAAAGTCTGTTGCTGTGAGATACATACACTCTGCAATAACGTCCATGTCCTCCTCAACAAGTCCCCTTGTGGTAACTGCCGCTGTACCAACTCTTACACCGCTTGTTACAAATGGCTTCTCAGGGTCGTTAGGGATAGCATTTTTGTTTACAGTGATGTAAACCTCGTCAAGTTTCTTCTCAAACTCTTTGCCTGTAATGTGGAAAGGTCTGAGGTCAACAAGCATAAGGTGATTGTCTGTGCCGCCTGATACGAGATTGAATCCTCTGTCAAGAAGTCCCTTTGCAAGAGCCTGTGCATTCTTTACGATCTGCTCACCGTACGCCTTGAACTCAGGCTTGAGAGCCTCGCCAAAGCAAACTGCCTTTGCAGCGATAACGTGCATAAGAGGACCGCCCTGTGTGCCTGGGAAAATAGCAGAATTTATCTTCTTAGCTATATACTCGTTGTTTGTGAGTATAAGTCCTCCTCTTGGTCCTCTCAGAGTTTTATGTGTTGTTGTTGTAACAATGTCAGCATATGGTACTGGTGACTGATGACAGCCTGCAGCAACAAGTCCTGCAATATGTGCCATATCTACCATAAGATATGCACCGACAGCCTTTGCTATCTCAGAAAGCTTCTCGAAGTCGATAGCTCTTGGATAAGCACTTGCACCGGCAACAATAAGTCTAGGTCTGCACTTGTTAGCCTGCTTGTAGAGAGCCTCGTAGTCGATATAGCCCTCGTCATTTACGCCGTAAGGAACAAAATTAAAATACTTACCTGAAAGGTTTACAGGTGAGCCGTGTGTAAGGTGTCCGCCAGCGTCAAGGCTCATACCCATAACAGTGTCACCTGGCTTAAGAAGAGCAAAATAGACAGCAGTGTTAGCCTGAGCGCCGGAATGTGGCTGAACGTTAGCATACTTAGCGCCGAAAAGCTTGCAGGCTCTTTCAACAGCTATATCCTCCACAACGTCAACGCACTGACAGCCGCCATAATATCTCTTACCAGAATATCCCTCAGCATACTTATTAGTAAGCACAGAACCCATTGCAGCCATAACGGCAGGTGAAACGATATTTTCGCTTGCGATAAGCTCAAGATTTCTTCTCTGTCTTGCCAGCTCGGCTTCCATTGCTTCGCCGACTTCTTTATCGACATTTTCAACAAAGCCGATAGTATCCATTATTTTCATCGAAATTACTCCCATCATAAAATTTTACGGACATTCCGTTCTCTTTTATTATAGCGTATTTTTCTTTTGATGTCAACGAAAATTTTTTATAGTGAGGAATGTGAGGAATGAGGAGTGAGGAGTGAGGAATTAAGGTATCGCCTGCGGCGATTAATTTTTGTGGAGAATAGGTTTTACTGCCGCAAAATTGCTTCGCTCTTTTCGTTTTTTTCCATTTCTCACTTCTTTATCTTCTCCCAATACGCTTTCGCCATTTGCTCCGTCTTATTCTCACCATACTGATAATAAGTCCTCCCCACAAGCTTATCAGGCAGATACTGCTGTTTTACCCAATGGTTTGGATAGTCATGAGGATAAAGATAGTGCTGTCCTTTCACTTTTGCGCCCTCGCCGTCAAAATGTTTATTCTGCAAATGCCGTGGATAATCTCCAAAATCACCATTTCTAACATCTGCTAAAGCTGCGTCTATTGCTGATTCAGCAGAATTTGATTTTGGAGCAGTGGCAAGAAGAACCACAGCTTCCGCCAATGGTATCCTTGCTTCAGGCAGTCCCAACTGCAAGGCGGAATCAACGCAGGATTTCGTCACTACCGCCGCCATAGGGTACGCAAGTCCTATATCCTCGCTTGCGATAACAAGCAGCCGTCTGCACAGAGAAATGATATCCCCTGCTTCCATAAGCCGTGCGGCATAATGAAGTGCGGCGTTCTCGTCAGAACCTCTTATGGACTTCTGCAAAGCCGACAGAATATCATAATGCTCATCGCCTGCACGGTCATAGCGCATATTGCTACGCTGAGTAAGAAGCTTCACATTATCAAGGTTCACGGTGAGCTTTTCACCGTCATTATCTGCCGAAAGTATGCAAAGCTCCACTGTATTTATTGACTTTCTCACATCACCACCACAGCCTCTTGCGATATGCTCCAACACACCATTTTCAAGACGCAGTTTCAGCCCCAACTCATCAGCCATAAGCTGAAAAGCACGCTTTATTGCAGGCAAGATCTCCTCCGAAGTCAGCGGCTTGAACTCAAACACAGTTGAACGGCTGATTATAGCATTGTACACATAAAAATACGGATTTTCAGTGGTAGAAGCGATAAGAGTTATCTTGCCGTTTTCAATGTATTCAAGAAGCGATTGCTGTTGTTTTTTGTTAAGATACTGTATCTCGTCAAGGTAAAGCAAGATACCATTAATGCCGCTGAGTGTCTCAGTTTCAGCAACTATCTGCTTGATATCAGCAATAGAAGCACTTGTGCCGTTAAGCTTATGCATAGTCATATTAGCATTATTTGCTATCATTCTTGCGACCGTAGTTTTGCCAACACCTGACGGACCATAAAAAATCATATTCGGTATTTTACCGCTTTCGATAATACGCCTGAGAGGTTTATTTTCGCCTAACAGGTGGGTCTGTCCCACAATATCATCAAGGGTTTTGGGTCTAATTCGTTCAGCCAAAGGCACACTCATTTTATGATCTCCTTAAAAAGCAATTAGTCTAAAATGTTCTGAATATCCTCTAAATGAAGCTGATAAGCCATGCTATTTATCTTTTTAAGCAGGTAGGTTTTTGCAACAAGAACAGCTTCCTGATATTTGGTGTTTTCCATACCAAGGCAAATGCGATAAATAATGAATTGATTAGAGGAGATTTTCATGATAATGTGATTATTGCCCTCGAAAGTACCACGGCAAATGGAGTTTGAGTTGACGAAGTTCCAAAGGTCGGAGTAAGTGAGAGCAGTGACTTCATCAGTAATAAACTGTTGGATAAGTTCATTCATATGGATACCCCCTATAGTGTATTTTCTTTAGTATAGCACATATTTCCGCATAATTCAAGGGAAAAAGCGGTCAAAGTGGGGAGTGTCGCCCGTTAGCTTCATGACCTCGTATCGTAAACAACAAAATGTAGGGGACGGCGCCCCCGACGTCCCGATATCGAAGCGTCGAATTTTTTTGATTGTGACAAATTTATGCAAGCGACCGAAACGAACGAACAATGCTCGTCCCTGCCACAAATTGTGCGTTTTCTCAAAGTTTGTGCAATAAATTACAAGATGTTACGTCCAAAAAAGCGGGCTGTCGAGGGCGCCAGCCCCTACATGGTTTGTTAAACAAATAAATAATGTGCGGATAATGCAGAAATGCAACAAAAAAAAGAGGCAGAATACTCCGCCTCTCATTTATCTGTACAAAAATTTGTACTATTATTTCTTTCTGGCCGAGCTTACCGCACGAGTTATCTCAGGCTCTGCTTCGCCACGAACACATTCAGCCGTTATCTTTATGCCAACTATCTCATCATCAGATGGTGCTTCAAACATGAGCTTTGTGAGTATCTTCTCAACTATCGCCCTAAGTCCTCTTGCTCCTGTCTTTTCTTCAATAGTCCTCTTGGCTATCTCTCGCTTTGCGTCCTCTGTGATCTCAAAATCAATGTTGTCAAGCTTGAAAAGCTTCGTGTATTGCTTGATAAGCGAGTTCTTTGGCTCTGTCAAGATCCTGCAAAGTGCATCCTCGTCAAGCTCGTCAAGGACCGTGATAACAGGAAGTCTGCCCACAAGCTCTGGTACGATACCGAACTTAACAAGATCGTGCGGTACTACCCTCTTCATCACATTGTTATCATCCTCCTTGCTCTTGACCTTTCCGCCAAAACCAAGTGATGATGACTCTGTACGCTTCTTGATAACACTATCAAGTCCCTCAAAAGCTCCGCCACAGATAAACAGAATATTCTTCGTATCTATCTGTATGAACTCCTGATGTGGGTGCTTTCTGCCACCCTGTGGAGGCACATTGGACACACAGCCCTCTACTATCTTAAGAAGCGCCTGCTGTACGCCCTCACCGCTTACATCTCTTGTGATAGAAACATTCTCCGATTTTCTTGATATCTTATCTATCTCGTCGATATAAATAATACCGTTCTGAGCCGCTTCAACATTATAATCTGCCGCCTGAATAAGCCTTGTAAGCACGTTTTCAACATCGTCGCCTACATAGCCTGCCTCTGTGAGCGTAGTAGCGTCAGCAATAGCAAAAGGCACGTTCAGAAGCCTTGCCAAAGTCTGTGCAAGCAAAGTCTTTCCTGTTCCTGTTGGTCCAAGAAGCAAAACGTTACTTTTCTGTATCTCTACGTCATCATCGTCATTAAGTGACAAAATTCTCTTGTAATGATTGTATACCGCAACAGAAAGCGCTATCTTTGCTTCCTCCTGCCCGATAACATACTCATCAAGAACTGCCTTTATCTCCGCAGGCTTCTTAAGGGTTATGCCGCTGTCAGCTGCATTTTTACCCTTGCCACGCTGCTTAGTTGTAGGAAGTCCCTCCTGCTCAGCCAGAACATTATAGCAATAAAGTACACACTCGTCACAAATGTGGCTCGTGCCTGCTGAAAAAAGTGTTCTAACCTTGTCCTCAGGCTTGCCGCAGAACGAGCATTTTCTTATTGTATCATTAGCCATTTATTTCACCGAACCTATCTGTTAGTTATTACCTTGTCGATAAGACCGTATTCAAGAGCCTCCTGAGCTGTCATATAATTGTCACGCTCAGTGTCGATGTTGATCTGCTCGATAGGCTTGCCTGTGTTCTGGGCAAGTATCCTGTTGAGCTTCTCTCTGGTCTTTACCATGTGGTCAGAATGTATCTTGATATCTGTACACTGACCAGAAATTCCGCCGCCTGCGATAAGAGGCTGATGAATGAGTATCTCACTGTTTGGCAGAGCAAATCTCTTACCCTTTGTGCCGCTTGAAAGCAGGAATGAACCCATTGAAGCAGCCATACCCATGCATATAGTTGACACGTCACACTTGATATACTGGATAGTATCATAGATAGCCATGCCGGCAGTGATAACTCCTCCAGGGCTGTTTATATAAAGGTCGATATCCTTTTCAGGATCCTGTCCCTCAAGATAAAGCAGCTGTGCCACTACTACGCTTGCCACTGCGTCGTCTATCTGGTCGCAGAGCATGATTATTCTGTCATTGAGCAGGCGGGAATAAATGTCATAGCTTCTCTCGCCTCTGCTTGTCTGTTCCACTACATAAGGTACCAATGCCATAAAATTGCCTCCTTAATCTATTTTCGCCCGCATAAGGTCATGCGGGCGAAAGCATAAATTATCTTACTTTATAACTGCTGCGTCCTTGATAAGGTCAACAGCCTTGCCAACTGCAATATCCTTCTTAAGGTCGTCATCATGGATAAACTGCTTGATCTGGTCAACGTCAAGCTTGTAAGCCTCAGCAAGCTTATCAAACTCAGCCTTAAGCTCGTCCTCAGTTACCTCGATATTCTCAAGCTTTGCGATCTTTTCAAGTGCAAGTCTGAGCTTGACCTGCTTCTCAGCCTGCTCAGCATATGCCTTCTTTACAGTGTCGATAGTCTGACCTGTATACTGCATATAGAGATCAAGTGAGATGCCCTGTGGTGCAAGTCTCTGCTCCAGCTCGCTTATCATCTCGTTTACTCTGTTGTCAAACATAACCTGTGGGATCTCAGCTGTCATGTTCTCGATGACCTTATCGAATATCTTAGCCTCTACCTCAGAATCAGCGTGCTTCTCGTTAGCTTCCTCAAGCTTCTTCTTAACGTCAGCCTTGTATTCGTCAACTGTATCGAACTCTGTTGAATCCTTTACCATATCATCGTCCAGCTCAGGCATAACCTTCTTTGATATGCTCTTGAGCTTGATCTTGAATACAGCAGGTGCGCCTGCAAGTTCCTTTACCTGATACTCATCAGGGAATGTTACGTTGATGTCGAAATCCTCACCGGCGTTGTGACCAACGATCTGATCCTCAAAGCCAGGAATGAACTGACCGCTTCCAAGTGACAGTGTGAAGTCTTCTGCCTTACCACCCTCGAAAGCAACATCGTCCTTGAAGCCCTCGAAGTCGATAACAACGTCGTCACCGTTCTCAGCAGCTCTGTCGTCAACTGTCTCAACAGTTACATTCTTCTCTCTGAGAGCGTCAAGCTGCTTGTTGATATCCTCATCAGTTACAGGATTGACAACTTTTTCAACTTCTATACCCTTATAGTCCTTAACTTCAACCTCAGGCTTTGTGATGCAAGTTGCCTTGAGCTTTACACCGTTTTCCTTGCTGATCTCAGTTACCTCTACCTCTGGGCGAGTAACAAGTTCCAGACCGGACTCTTCAACTGCGCCGTTTACAACAGGAGCGTACAGAAGATTTACAGCGTCCTCAAAAAACACCTGCTCGCCGTATTCCTTTTCGATAAGCTTTCTAGGAGCCTTACCCTTACGGAAGCCAGGCATAGCGATATTCTTTCTTGCTTTAAGATAAGCTTTCTCTATTGCAGCCTCAAAATCCTCAGCAGAGATCTCGATCTCAAGCTCGTACTTATTGGTTTCAACATTGTTTGTAGCTTTTAAACTCATTTATTATTCCTCCATTATATAAATGTATCTTATACATTATAGCACAAATATATTGTCATTTCCAGCATTTTTTTATAAATTGTCACTTTGCACAATTTTCGTTATATCCAATGGGTCAAAATGCAAGAAATCACTAGCTATAAGCCGATATTCCACTCCGTCACGAGTGCCGTTTATTGCATAAGCGTGGGCTCTTCCGTGAAGGTGTCCGTAAAAACACTTTTTTATACCGTATTTATGAAGCACTTCAAGCATATCATAATTGCAGCTATTGCCGAAAAGCGGCGGATAATGCAAAAACACCACAGGCTCTAAGCCTGCCTTTTGCGCAGACTCGATAGAGAGTGCAAGTCTGCCTGCTTCCCTTGCCAGAACCTTCTGATCTGCAGGTTCACCATTATCGCTTATCCAGCCTCTCGTTCCGCATATGCCGTAGCCCTCATAGCTGTAATGATTATTATGCAGGATATTTATGGTATCAAAACCGTTTTCTGCGAAAAATTTATCCATTTTGTTCTTGGTGTTCCACCAATAATCATGATTGCCCTTGGATATTATTTTTCTGCCGTTGAGCTTATTTATGAACTCGAAGTCTTTTTTCGACTGCTCAAAATTCATTCCCCACGAGATATCACCCGGTATCACCACAGTGTCCTCAGGACGAACTTTGTTCTGCCAGTTTGTTTCAAGCTTTGTCACATAGTCAGACCAGCCACCGAATATATCCATTGGTTTATCTGTACCCAGCGACAAATGCAAGTCGGCAATGGCAAATAGGCTCACGGTTTTTCCTCCATTCCAGAAACTTCATGTATTATCCCGACCACTCATGCACATACTACTTTTGCAGCAAAAAGCTGCAGAAGGAGCGATGTACAAATGGAGAAGGATAGAATTTACGGTATCCACTGCAACGTAGACAACTGCGTTTACAACAGCAACAACTGCGAATGTACCGCAGGCAAGATCAATGTAGGCTGTACCTGCACCGACCCTAACTGCTGTGACGAAACAGAGTGCAAGACATTCAAGGCAAGAGGCTAATTCCCCTCGCCATGGTCAGTGGACATACGCTGTGCGCTGACCTCCGCCCGACAATAGTCGGACGGGTACATATCAAATACCCAGAGCTGAGTAGATGTAATCCTTCATATCAGCCTTGTCGATCACCTTTGTGAATCTTACTTCCTTATCCTTAAGTGCAGCAAGTGAAGCAGGAACAGGTATCTTTGAAACCTCGGCAAGCTCGTCAACAAGACCGAACTCGTCAGCGTTTGTATCCTTACCGATAGCTGCAAGAACTGAGCCTGAGAACTTATACGGGCTTGCTGTTGAAGCGATAACAGTCTTTGTCTTGTCGCCTGTAGCAGCCGCATAGTCCTTGTATACCTTCACTGCAACGGCTGTGTGAGTGTCGCAGGTGTAAGAATACTCGTCATAGATCTCCTTAATGCAAGCCTTTGTCTGCTCATCGTCGCAGCAGCCTGCATAGAACTCGTCAGCGATAGCCTTCTTCACTTCGTCTGTTACCTCATATCTGCCTGTCTTAGAAAGGCTGCCGAACCACTCTCTTATCTGAGCGTCGTCAGAGCCGCTGAGGTGATAGAGAAGTCTTTCAAGGTTAGAGGAAATAAGGATATCCATAGAAGGTGAGATAGTTGTATGGAACGGACGATTTCTGTCATAAATACCTGTCTTTATAAAGTCTGTGAGTACGTTATTTGCGTTTGAAGCGCAGATAAGCTTATTAACAGGAACACCCATATGCTTTGCATAGTAGCCTGCAAGGATATTACCGAAGTTGCCTGTTGGAACAACTATATTTATCTTGTCGCCAAGCTCGATCTCGCCATCAGCAACAAGCTGAGCGTATGTAGATACATAATAGATTATCTGTGGTGCAAGTCTGCCCCAGTTGATAGAGTTTGCAGAGGAGAACATCATGCCGTTCTCAGCAAGTTTGTCGGCAGTTTCCTTGCTTGTGAAGATAGTCTTAACACCTGTCTGAGCGTCGTCAAAGTTGCCCTTGATAGCGCAAACGCCAACGTTGCCGCCCTCCTGAGTTGTCATCTGCTTTTTCTGCATAGCTGAAACGCCGTCCTCTGGATAGAACACGAGTATCTCTGTACCCTCAACGTCCTTGAAGCCCTCGAGAGCAGCCTTGCCAGTGTCGCCTGATGTAGCAACGAGGATAACTACCTTCTTGTCAACGCCAAGTTTCTTGATAGAAGTTGTGAGCAGATATGGAAGTATCTGGAGAGCCATATCCTTGAACGCACAAGTTGGACCATGCCACAGTTCAAGCATATAAGTGCCGTCAAAAAGGTGAGCAAGCTCTGCAATATTGTCTGTGTCGAAATTCTTTGTGTTGTAAGCACCCTCTACACAGTAGCGTATCTCAGCCTCTGTGAAGTCTGTGAGGTACTTTGAGAAAACGAAAAATGCTCTCTCAGCGTAGCTTTTTTCGCCAAGAGCCTTGATATCATCAAGTGTTATGGCAGGTATCTCAGACGGAACGAAAAGACCGCCGTCCTCAGAAATGCCCTGTGCTATCGCCTGTGCAGACGAAACCTTTACTTCGCTGTTTCTTGTACTTTTGTAAAACATAAACAACAACCCTTCTTGTTTTAGATGTCCGACAGGTGTCGGCTATTTACAGACCATTTGTTCAGATAACGTCTAACATTCCACGTCACGGGCGAACAGTGTTCGCCCCTACAGACACAGTTCGTTCGGCATATCCGACCCATGGTCTTTATTTCATACTTGCATCAAAAGCGTTCACATAATATCTCAGCTTTTTGACTCTGCCGTTCTCCAACTCCACCGCCGCAACATCGAACCGACAGCACACAGGCTCTAAAATCCCCTTACAAAAAGCCTGTGCTGTCTGAACGATACGCCGCTGCTTGACCGGATCGACAGCCTCTTCAGCGGAGGTAAGAGAGCCATGCTCCCTAGTTTTAACCTCCACGAAAGCTATGATATCCGCTTTCTCTGCGATTATATCTATTTCACCGCCTCTGACGGTAAAATTTCTCTTTATTATCTCATACCCGTGTCTTACAAGAAAGCCGCAAACTGCGTCCTCCCCGATATTGCCCGCCTTTCGGCGCTGGGTATGGTCAATGCCCATTTTTCTTTGCATAATACTTTTTGAGAAAACTCATTCTATGTATCCCGCATGGTCCATACTGGTCTATCATCTGATAGTGGAGCTTTGTGCCATAGCCCTTATGCTTCTCAAACCGATACTCAGGATATTGTTCAGCCATTTGCTCCATATACCTATCCCTTGCGACCTTTGCAAGAATTGAAGCCGCCGCCACTGCCTGACTTTTGGCATCTCCCTTTACCACCGCTATGGCTGGACACTCAAGCCCCTCAGGGGTCTTGTTCCCGTCGATAAGGCAGACGTCAGGCTTTGTGTCCATATCCTCCACCGCTCTTTTCATTGCAAGCATTGCGGCGTTAAGTATATTTATATCCTCTATCTCTTCCACTGTTGCGGTCTGTATAGAAAAGTCAACTGCTTTTTCCATTATCTCATCAAAAAGCTCCTCACGCTTTTTCGCTGTAAGCTTTTTGCTGTCGTTTATCCCCTCTATAACTGTGTCCTTATCAAATATCACAGCCGCTGCAAACACATCTCCTGCAAGAGGACCTCTGCCAGCTTCATCGCAGCCGCACACCACGTTATAATCTTTTCTTATCTCGTTGTCAAACTCGCTGAGCGTCATATCAATACCCCTTTGGCTTTTCAAGAGTAAGTCTGCCGAGAGTACCATTTCTGAACTCGTCCATAACTGTAATGGCTGCCCTTTCGGTATTTATCTCTCCGCCAGAAACTAAAAAGCCACGCTTTCTGCCTATTCTTTCAAGAAGCTCAAAGCCTACCACACAGCCGATAGTTTCCTCGTCAGCAGGCTCTATATCATCTGTTCTGATGCCATAACGTTTCTCGATAAGCTCAGGATAGTTCTCTTTCAAAAACTCAAGCAGACGACAGGCAAGATATTCCATGTCCATGATATCGTCCTTGACCGCACCTGTAAATGCGAGCCTTTCGCCAACAAGCTTATCCTCAAACTTAGGCCACAGCACACCTGGCATATCCAAAAGTTCAAAGCCCTCGTCAAGCTTCACCCACTGTTTACCTCTTGTAACACCGGGTCTGTCCTCAACTTTTGCAAGCCTTGACCCTGCAAGTCTGTTTATAAATGACGACTTGCCAACGTTTGGTATACCGACTATCATTATTCTTATAGGTCTGCCAGACATACCCTTGGCATTCCATTTCTCAATATCGTCCTTTAAAAGCTCTTTGAGCTTTCCATAAAACTTGCTTACGTTTTTGCCACTCCTACAATCTGTAGCAAGAGCAGTTATTCCCTGTTTTGCATAATAGTCGAGCCACATTGCCGTTACTTCCGGATCGGCTGAATCAGCCTTGTTGAGAAGCACAAGCCTTGGCTTTGAGCCAACGATACGCTTCATTTCAGGGTTTCTGCTTGAAAACGGGATACGAGCGTCAGTTATTTCCACCACTGCGTCCACAAGCTTTAGATTTGACGCCATTATGCGGCGTGTTTTTGCCATATGTCCAGGAAACCACTGAACGTGAGATACTTCGCTCATATCTTCCTCCTTACTCTAACTCAATCTACCTTACCAACGCCCTCATCATTGCCTGCCGCAAATCGAAACAGAACTCTGCCGACTATCTCGTCATAAGGCACATATCCTATTACACGGCTGTCTGTGGAATGATTTCGGTTGTCGCCCATTACAAAGCAACATCCCGCAGGCACTTCATATTCATAAACTTCACTTTCTTTATTATAGTATCTTTCATCAAAATACTCGTCATCAAAGCTGCCGTCGCACTTAATATAGCTCTCATCAAGCACTGCTCCGTTGACCTTGACTATAGCCGACTTGTTGTCTATCTCGACCTTTTGCCCTTCTACGGCAATGATACGTTTGATTATCCTATTGTCAAGAACAGACGAGTTGACCACGACTATATCCCCCTGCTTTGGCGTATAAAGCAGTTTTGATATAACAAGAGAATCATTTTCAAAAAGAGTGTCCTGCATTGACTGTCCTTGTACATTCACTGTTCTAAACACAAAAGTAAAAACAAGCACGACCACGAACATTGCCATGACTATGATCTCAAGAAAGTCGAACAGATTATCAACAGCTCTTTTACCCTGCTTTTTCAACTTACCTTACCAAAGCTGTCAAATGGATAAAGCCTTAAAACTGCCTTACCAAGCACGTCAGACGGGTCGATAAAGCCTATCCTTCTGCTGTCTGTGGAATTATTTCTGTTATCACCCATGACGAACAGCTTGCCCTCAGGCACGTCATACTCAAAAACATTTTCTTCCACTTCATATTTCTCATCAAAGAGATTAGTGTTATACATAGCTTCCCTGATATTGTCATTTGAAATGACCTTACCGTTTACTGTAACGGTGTTGTTATTATAATCAACGACAACCTTATCCCCACCGGTGCCGATAACACGCTTGATGATAGTTTTGCCGAGCTTTTCGCTGTTGATAACAACGATATCGCCCTTTTGGGGTGTATAATTTATGTGAGTGATTATAAGTCTGTCCTGATCCTGCAAGGTCTCACGCATAGAAGGACCCTGAACAAGAACTATCCTGAAGAAAAAAGTAAATATCAGGATCACCACAAACATAGCGAACACAAAAGATTCAGCCCATTCAAAGACCTCGTCCATAACATTCACGGGCTGTTTTTCCTTTAGGTCGTCAGGGGCGGCTTTTTTAGCCTTGTCAATATCCTCCTGAGAAACGTCGCCGAATTTTTTATTATCGTCCATAAAAGCCTCGATCCTTTATCCAAAGGCGGCAAAAGCCGTCAAATACTCATATAGATTTATTATATCAAATTTCAAAACAAATTACAAGGGGGTGAGATAAATTTCTTTTTGATATTGTGTAGTGCTACAATAGATATTGGACAAAATTAAGAAAAAAGAAAAGAGAGATAGGCAAAAATCTGATAAAATAAAGTTACCACACAAATACAAAT